>VGRE01000217.1 GCA_016875435.1 Deltaproteobacteria bacterium
CGAGGATGCAGTCGGGGTCCTCGCGCACCGCCGCGCGCAGCGCCGTGGAGAACGACTTGGAGTGGGGGCCGACTTCCCGCTGGGTCACGAGCGCGGACTTGTTCGGGTGGACGAACTCGATGGGGTCTTCGATGGTGACGAAGTGCATCGGCCTCTTCTCGTTCATCTCGTTGATGATGGCCGAGAGCGTGGTGGACTTCCCCGAGCCGGTGGGGCCGGTGACCAGGACGAGCCCGCCGGAGAGCTGCGCGAGCTTTCGCACGGCTGGCGGTAGGCCGAGCTGGTCGGCCGTCATGAGCTTCGTCGGGATGATGCGAAAGACCGCACCGAACCCGCGCTGCTGCTTGAACAGGTTCACGCGGAACCGTGAGAGCCCCGGGACCTCGTAGGCGTAGTCGGCATCGCCGTCGCGGACGTAGGCCTCCCACAGGTGCGCGGGCGTGATCGGTCTGATCAGGCTCTCGAAATCCCGGTTGTCGAGCACCCGGTAGCGGATGGGATCGATGCGGCCGCCGAGCCGGAAGATCGGGGGGCGACCCACCGAGAGGTGGAGGTCCGACGCGCCGCGGTCGTTCATGAGCCGCAGAAAGCGGTCGATACGGTTGCCCGCGGGGGCCGGCGTGGCGGTGGGCGGGGTCGTGCTCATGCGCCCACCCCCTTCTCCTTGAGGAACTCGGAGGAACACATGGCTTCGAACGTCTCCGGCTTCTCCGCGCGGGCCCACGCGGTCTCGGCGCTGATGAGCCCGGCGGTGACGAGCTCCTGCAGGGCGATGTCGACGGTCTGCATCCCGAGCTGCCGGCCGATCTGCATCATGCTCGGCAGCTGGGTCAGCTTGTTGTCGCGAATCAGCGTGCCCACGGACATCGCACCCTTCAGCACTTCGTAGACCGCCACCCGGCCCTTCCCGTCCTTCCGCTTGATGAGCGACTGGCAGACGACGTACTTCAGGGACTCCGAGAGTCCCATGCGCACCTGCGCCTGCTCGTCGGGGGGGAAGCTCTTGATGAGCCGGTCCACCGTCGCAACGGCGCTGGTGGTGTGGAGGGTGCCGACCACGAGGTGGCCCGTCTCGGCGGCCGTCAGCGCCAGCCGTACGGTGTCCACGTCGCGCATCTCGCCGACGATGATGACGTCGGGGTCCTCCCGCAGGGCGGCGCGCAGCGCGCGGGCGAAGCTCAGCGTGTGCGTGCCCACCTCGCGCTGGTTGACGAGCGCGGACTTGACGGGGTGCACGAACTCGATGGGGTCTTCGAGGGTGATGACGTGGTCGGACTTCGTCTCGTTGATCAGGTTCACGATCGCGGCGAGGGTTGTCGACTTCCCGCACCCGGCGGGCCCGGAGATGATGATGATGCCCTGGTGGTAGTCGAGCAGCTCGGTGAGCCGGCCGGGAAGGCGGAGATCCGCGAAGGTCGGGGGGAGGTTGGGGATGACGCGGAACGAGGCGCACCAGCCCTTCCGCTGGTGGAACGCGTTGACGCGGTACCGGCCGACCTCCGGGATGGCGTGGCAGAAGTCGAGCTCGCCCGTCCTCGCGAGCTCCTCGCTCTGCCTCGCGTTGAGGATCGAGAAGATCCACTCCTTCGTCTCGTCAGCGCCGAGGACTTCCGAACCCTCGAGGCGCGTCAACGTCCCGGCAAACCGCACCCACGGCGCCTCGTCGACGGTGATGTGACAGTCGCTCGCGCCGATCTCCCGGATGTGGGCGAGCATTCGGTCGATGGGACGCGCCAGCTTGCCCGCTGCCACGGCGGCGGTGCCCTTCTCGGCGTCGGTCACGTCGACGTGCAGTCGCTCCTGCATGTCGCGCAGCACCTCGGCCGCCCTGGTCCGGACATCCGAGCTCGGGTCCTTCTCCTTCACCTGCGCGAGCAGGTTCAGGAGCCGGGCGTCGGTGAACTTCGAGAAGGCGCGGACCACCTCGGTGCGGACCTCGGGGCGGGGGTCGCGGAGCATGCCGGCGAGCGGCTTGAGCGCCGAGGGGGACGCGATCTGCGCGAGGGCGTCGATGGCGGCCCAGCGGGATTCGTCGTCCTCCAGGGCCTTCACCAGCGCCGGTACCGCCCGCTCGTCCTTCAGGCGTCCGAGGGCGTCACACGCGGTGATGCGGAGCCACCAGTCCGGGTCGCTGAGCATGGCCGAGAGCGGATCGACCAGGCGCGCGTCCTGAAAGTTCTCCGCGAGGACCAGAGCCGAGGTCCGCACCTCCGGGTCCGGGTGGGACAGGAGGTTCAGCGCGGGCTTGAATACTTGGTCGCCGAAGGTTCGTAATGTTTCGAGAATGCGCGTTCGCAACCAGCCCACGAGGTCGCGGGCGAAAATGAGGATCTCCTGGAGGGTCGCCTCGGTGTCCCCGGTGAGAAGGAGGATGTCCACGCAAGCGTGGCGCGCCGCGTCCTCGCCGCTGGCCAGGAGGTCCAAGAGCCGGGCCCGGAGCGCCTGCGGGTTGGCCTGACCCTGCGCGCGCAGCCAGCCGACCGCCAGATCGCGCGTCGTCGCGTCGCCCTTGGTCATGCGGCTCATCATCAGATCCAGCAACTTGGGATCCGGGATCTTCGACAACGCCTCCATGGCGGTGGCCGCCAGGCGCGCATCCTCGTCCGTGGCCGCCTTCACCAGCAGGTCGACCATCGTCGCCGCCGGCTTCGTCTGGAGGAGGCGCTGGAGGGCCGGCGCACGGAGCGCCGGGGGCGCCTCGGTGATGGCCCGCTCGACGTACCTGGCGGCCACCTCGCCTTGGAGGTTGACGGCGACCTCCCAGCCCTGGCGCACCTTGGCGGGGTTCTTGTCCTTGAGCAGGCCCTCGACGAACTGGACGATCAGGTCGTTGGGCACCCGGTTGAGCACGCGGCCCGCGTACGCGCGGATGTGCGCCGGTTGTTCAGCCGCGCGCTCGAACATCTTCTGGATGGCGGGCAGGTCGACATTGGTCAGGAACGCCTCGGTCCCAGCCGCGCGTGCCCCCGGGTCCTGGTGCCACAGGAGCGGGATGGCCTCCTGGGCCTTGAGCCCGAGTTCTCGAACCTGGGCGAGGAGCTGGTCGCGCTCTTCCGGGGTTCGCCAGGCCGTGGTGATCAACTTTTCGAGGATCGTCGCGCGGCCGGCACCGAAGAACTGCATTCGTGCATCCTTGTTTCAGCCGCGCTTGAACGCGCACGCGGTGTAGTAAGGCGGAAGTCGGCTGGTGGGCAAGAGGGGAGGATAGGAAACATCATCCCCTCCGCCGACACCTGTGATGACCGGGCCCGAAGCCTGCCAGCGAGCCGCGTGGCCTTCCGGGGCGATGGCGCGCCCTTCGCGCGCCCCTCGGCTACCGCGTGAACAGAATGCCTTCCACGATGGTGATGGGCTCATTCGTGTCAGGGAGCATCCACATTTCGTCAGCGTCGGCGCAGAAGTCGGCGGTTGTCTGCGTGCCGCCGTCGGAAAGCATGCTGAGCGTGCTGCCGTCCACCGTCCAGGTGCCGGTTGCCTCCGATGGTTCACCCTCGTTCGTGAACGTGCAGTCGCAGGCGTCGCCCGTGTCGACGCAGTCGGCCCCCCCGAACGAGGCTGCCGCCTCGTCGCACGTGGAGCCGTCGAGGCATTCGTAGGGGAGATGGAAGAGCATGCTATTGGAGAGGGCGCCAAAGGCCAGGGCGTAGGTGCCATCGGCGCTGAAGTCCAGCGTTCCGCTCATGGTGACCTCGGAGTACTGGGTGTACCCACCGGTGCATCCTTCAATCGGGCTCTGCGAGGTGTCGATGCACATCCCAGCGTACGTCCAAGCGCCCACCACGTCGCCGCCGCAGGCGGTGGAGTTGCACTCGTCGACCCGATCCTCGCCGCCACCGCCGCCGCCACCGCCCGCTGTATCGTCCTTGTCAACATCCGTGGGGCAACCAAGAGAAAACAGAGAAATCATGGGAAGCGTGAAAGAAAAGCGCATAGCGTCTCGGGGAACGCCACCAGTCTATTCGAGACCGGCCGCGCTCGCCACCCCCAGCCCGGTTTGGTTCTCTCCGCCGATCGGGTCTGAACGCGCTGCAGCAAGGTTGTCGCGGCCATTTTCACGCCTCGCGTCGGAGGTGTCGCCGACGTCATTCAGCGGTCCACCAAGTCCTGCGCCCACCGGTGGGCGGGCGGGAGATGCGCTGGGCCCCGCCTCGGGCGTCCCGGGCCCCGCCGCGCACCTCGGCGCGGTACGGTTGATTAAGCATGCACGCACCGATGTCGCGGACCACCCTGCTCGTCCTCACCCTGTTCGCCTGCAACGACGACTCCGCAGGCTCCCCGGTCTCTGCGGGCACGCCGGCCGGCGAGCCGGGAACGCACGTGCTCGTCGTCGGGGCGGGCGCCGCGGGGCTCACCGTGGCCAGGGCCCTCGACGCGGCTGGCGTGTCGGTGACCGTGCTCGAGGCGCGCGACCGGATCGGTGGCCGAACCTGGACGGTTGACGTGGGCGATGCGCGGGTGGACCTCGGCGCCTCGTGGGCCCACGGCACCGAGGGGAACCCGATGACCGACTTCGCCGAGGCCAACGGGCTTGCCTGGACCGCCGACGAGACGCCCTGGTCCCGGCTCTACGACGAGTACAGCGGGAGCGCGCTCGGGGGTCCGGCTTGGAGACTGATGACCGCTGCACTCGTCGGCTTCGCAGCAGCGCTGCCCGGGCTCAAGGCGCGATACGGCGACACAACGGTGGACGTTGCCCGCGACGATTACCTCGTCGCGACCGGGTACACCGGCCAGGATGCGCGGCTCACGCAGCATGCCATCGACCAGTGGATGGTGGAGCTCAGCTACGCCGCGCCAGTGGACAAGAAGGGGCTCATCGGCTTCTGGGAGGAGGAGTCGCTGGGTGGCGGCAACCAGTTCCCTGTCGGGGGCTACGGCGGCTGGATCGACGCGCTCGCCGAGGGGCTCGACATCGAGCTTGGCGTGCCGGTGACGGCGGTGCGCCACGGCAAGGAGGGCGTCGAGGTGGACGCCGGCGGGAAGACCTGGACGGGTACGCATGTGGTGGTCACCGTGCCGGTGGGTGTCCTGCGCGCGGGCAGCATCCATTTCCAGCCCGAACTCTCGGCCGAGCGCCAGGCGGCCCTCGCCCGGCTCGACATGGGGAACCTCGAGAAGGTGGTGCTGGGATGGGACGAAGCCTGGTGGGACGGGAGCCTCGAGTTCGTCGACGCCGACGTGTCGGGCGTGTTTCCGGAGTTCTACGACATGAGCGAACCGGCCGGCGCCCCCACCCTCGTGGGGCTCTACGGTGGGCGTTTCTCCCGCGCCGTCCAGGCGCAGTGGACCGACGAGGAGATCGTCGCGGGCGCGCTCGACGTGCTCGCCACCGCCTGGGGCCGGGAGATCCCGCCGCCGGCGCATACCGCCGTGACCCACTGGACCACCGATCCCTTCGCGGGGGGGAGCTACGTATTCCTCCCGGCCGGCGCCTCGCGGGAGGACCTCGAGACGCTCGCGGAGCCCGAAAGCGAGCGGCTCCTCTTCGCGGGCGAGGGCACCTCCCCGGACTACTACGGCAACGTGCACGGCGCGGTGATGACCGGGCTGCGCGAGGCCCGTCGGCTCGGCGTGGAACGATTCGAGGTGGAGGGCTGGGAGGAGTGGTAGGCTCGTCTCCGGCGGCTGGCGGCAAGGCGGATGATGTACCCTAGGTGCTCCCTCCCGGTCCCGCCATGCGCCTCATTCTCGCGCTCCTCGTCCTCGCTGGGTGCAACGCGGCCAAGCCTGACCCCAGCCAAGCGGCGTGTACCGAGGCACAGACCTGCGACACCGAGCCTGTAGACAGCGGGCACGACAGCCAGCCGACCCAGGACTCCACCTCCGACGCGACGCCTACCGACAGCGCGCCGCTGGACACGGGCCATACCGGGGAGCCCTGTCCGTCTGCCTCGGTCAACGCGGCGTTTGTGGGCGGCACTCTGATGCGCCTCTACCCGACCCCCGATGGGGCGGGCGCCACGTTCTCGCTCGCGGGGGAGTTGCTGACATCCACGCGCGCGGACGGATCGACGCGGTGGACGGCGAGCCCTGGTGTCGGCGCGCTTTTGGGCGGCTTTGATGTAGACGCGGACGGCTGGACCGACGCGGCGGTCGTCACATCGACCCCGCTGGGCACGACCTGCGGCTCCACGGCGATGTCCGCGACCGGCCTCACTTTTGTGTCGGGGGCAGATGGCGCCCTGATCTCGGGGGTCGCCCCGTTGGATGACCTCTGTTGGGACTTCGGCGGCGTGCAATATCCCACCTCTCAGTGGACTGTGGACGGCGTGCTGTTTGGCGCCGCGCCAGGGGTGATCGCCCTCTCTCCATACTATGCAAGCAATTCCTGGTTTTTCACCTGGAGCGGCGCGTTCTCCTCTGAGTATCTGTACTACCCCTCCACCGCTACTTACGATTCCGCCTACACCGCCGACCAGCTCAACCAGTGGGGTACAGGCACGTCGTACTTGGCTAACTCTCATATCGCCAACGGCCTCCTCCTGGAGACCGGCGGTGAGCTGCGGTGGGTGTTCTTCACCTCGGGCCGGGTGGTTCACTATGCGGTCGAAGCCTATTCGGATGCCCAGCTCCGCTTGGACGTGCCCTTCTTGTCCAATGCAAGGACCGATATCGCTGGCAGAAACTACGGCATCGTCGCGCGTGATCCAGGGGATCCAAACCTGCTGGTCTTAGTCACTGGCACCGACGGCGCGAGCCTGCTCGCAGACGCCCGCGCGGGCGCGGCAGTCACCGACCCCTGGGGCGGCATCGAACGGCATGTCACCGTGCACAACCTGGTGTCGGGCACAGTAGAAGACCGCTTTTTCTCCTACGCACATGACAACGCCGATGGCGATCAGTACGTCAACCGGACCGCCTATCCGGCCGCTCCCTTTGTGCGCACCGCCGGAGCCAGCGCGCTCGCGTTCTCGGTCTTTGACGGGACAACGTGGTCGATCCATGTGACCGCGCCGGGCACGACCACCGACGCAGCGATCTACTCGGGCTGGTACCTGTGGGACATCCGCGACATCGACACGGACGGGGTGGACGAGTGGGTGGTCTCACCGACCGCCGGCTACCTGCCGATGTGGCAGACCCAGCTCTGGCACGAGGGCGGGGAGCCAGTCGCTACTTTTGACGGCCTCCCCGCGCTCATTGCGGGGTTTCGTGCGCCCGAGACCACCACCACCGCCGGCTATCTGTACCCGGCGCTGACCGTGGAGGGCGCTTGCGGCCCGGCGCTGGTGCTGATCAACAGCGACGGCGCATACGTGCTTGGGGAGTAACTAGGGGCAAG
>VGRE01000218.1 GCA_016875435.1 Deltaproteobacteria bacterium
GTAGTGACTCGCGGTCAGCTCGCTGGCGACGACCGGCCACACGCGCGCCAAGTCCTGCAGGCCGAAGGTGAGCGTGTCGAGATCGCCGCGCCCGCCGGTCACGTCGAAGAAGGCCAGCTCCGCGGCGCTGAAGGCCAGCACCACCACGATGGCGGTGTGGAACAGCACCCTCACCACCGGCCGCCAGTAGGGGATCGGCAGCCGGGCGGCGTACATCCATCCGAAGAACCACAGGGGCCAGAACTCGAGCTCGCCCAGCTGCACCCGCAGGCGGTCCCAGGGCTCGGGACTGGCCTCCATGCGGCTCATCACCCAGAGGCGCTCGCCGGTGAGGATCAGCAAGGGGATCAGCGAGCCAAGGCCGTACTGCCAGGCCTCGCGCACGGTGGGGTGCAGCCAGTCGAGCGCGGCAAGCACGCGCTGGAACCCTCGCTTGGCCGCTGAGCGCACCCGGTCACCGCCTCGGGGCGCGCGCGTAACACAGCCGGCCGCCGCGAAAGGCTACCCGCCGATGCCCGTCATCACGCCCTCGAAGTGGCGGCCCCCTTCCACCGCCGCCTCGTGACCGGCGGGCTTGCCGCGGACAATCGCCCGGATGGTCGCGGCGAGCGCCTGGTCGTCGGCGCCGCCACGCAACACGTCGCGCAACGAGGGCGTGTCCTCGTGGGCGAGGCAGGTGCGCAAGTGGCCGTCGGCGAGCAGCCGCAGGCGGTTGCAGGTGGCGCAGAAGTGCTCGGACAGGGGCGCGATGAAGCCCACCGTCAGCGGACCGGCCTGCCAGTAGCGGGCAGGACCGCCGCCGAGCGAAGTCTCGACGGGCAAGAGGGGTCCGAACTCGGCCTCCAGCCTCGCGCGCATCTCGCGGGCCGGGACGTTCTCGTGCCACCGGTTCTCGAAGGGCATGTACTCGATGTACCGGAGCACCGTGTGCTCGGCATGGGGCAGGCAGTGGCGCGCCATCGAGACGATCTCGTCGTCGTTCACCCCGCGCATCACCACCATGTTGAGCTTGATCGGGAAGAGCCGCGCCGCCCTGGAAGCCGCGATGCCATCGAGGACGGCCGCGAGCTTGCCGCCGCGGGTGATCTGCGCGAAACGAACGGGGTCGAGCGTGTCGAGGCTCACGTTCACTCGGCGGAGCCCGGCGCTGGCGAGGGCCTGGGCCTGCGAGGCGAATCGATGGGCGTTGGTGGTGATGCTGATGTCGTCGATGCCCTCGACGCGGCCCAGCGCTCGCACGAGGTCTTCGATGTCGCGACGTACCGTTGGCTCGCCGCCGGTGAGCCGCACGCGCCTCAGGCCCATCGTGGCCATCACCTGCACGATGCGAGCGATCTCCTCGTAACTGAGCAGCTCACTCCTCGGCATGTACTCGACGCCCTCCTCGGACAGGCAGTACACGCAGCGGAAATTGCAACGGTCGGTCACGCTCACGCGCAGGTAGCTGTGGAACCGCCCCCAGCGGTCGAGCATCGCGGGCGGGCGGGGCGCGCTCACGTGGGCAACACCGCCAAGACCTTGGCCGCGATCTGGGTGAAGGCCTCCACGCCGTCGAGCACGGCGGGGCGCCCGTCGTCACCACCCTGGCGGATGCTGTCGCGCAGCGGTACCTGCCCGAGGAGCGGCACGCCGTACTCCGCCGCCAGCCGCGCGCCGCCGCCCTCGCCGAAGGGGTAAGCCCTCGCGCCGCCGGGCAGTTCGTACCAGGCCATGTTTTCCACCACGCCGAGCACCGGGACGTCGAGCTTCTTGAACATCTCCACGCCGCGAACGGCGTCGAGCAGGGCCACGGGCTGGGGCGTCGTCACCACCACGCCGCCGGCGATGGGAACACCCTGGATCATCGTGAGCTGGGCGTCGCCCGTGCCCGGGGGCAAGTCGACCACGAGGTAGTCGGTGTCGCTCCAGTCCACGTCCTTGAAGAACTGGTTGATCACCCCCATCACCATCGGGCCGCGCCAGATCACGGGCTCCTTCTCGTCGACGAGGAAGCCGATGCTCATGCACTTCACCCCGTGGGCCGGGAGCGGCATGATCTTCTTGGCCTCGCTCGCCACGGGCTTGCCGCTGACGTGCATCATCATCGGCAGTGACGGCCCGTAGATGTCGGCGTCGAGCAGGCCCACCTTCTTGCCCATCCGCGCCAGCGCCACGGCGAGGTTGGTGGCCACGGTGCTCTTGCCCACGCCGCCCTTGCCCGAGGTGACGGCGATCACGTGCTTGACGCCCTCGGGCTTCTGCTTCTGGATCGGCCCGCCGTGGGGCTGCATGCCGGGCCCGCTCATGCCCCTGATCGGGTCGCGGCTCCCACCGTGGCCGCCGCCGCCATGCTCGTGGCCCTGTCCATGGTCGTGGCCGCCGTCACGACGGGGCGCATCGGCGAGGCCGTCCACGCGGATGGTGCAGGCCACCTCGCCCTCCCAGCCGCGCTCGACGAGGTTGCGCACGATCGCCTCTCGAATCCGCTGGCGATCCTCGGGGGAGTGATCCTTCTTGACGACGAGCGTGAAGCGCAGAACGTCGCCGTCCACGCGAGGGTCGGCCACCATCCCGGCGAGCCAGGCGCTACGCCCGGAGAGGGGGTCGCGGACGCGCGTGGCGGCGGGCTCGAGCAGGGTCAACGGATCCATGCCCGACGGCTAGTCACAATCGGGCGGACTGACGAGCGGCGACGGTTACCGACTCTTCAACGCGAGCTGCCACGCGCCGTGGGCGCACGCCAAGTTGAAAGGGACATCCACCCACATCCACGCCGGATCGCGCGTCTGCGCCAGGCGCGAGGCGAGCCAGGCGCCACCCGCCGCCTGCGCGGAGTGCGCCACGAGCACCACGAGGAAGGCCGCGACCGGCAGGGTGCGGATGTACTCGGCGAAGCCCGCCTCGTTGTTGAAGTCCACACCCGGCGGCATGGGAAACAACCCGCTGCTGTTGAGCATCACCAGCGCAAAGTTGAGGACGTTTCCCGCGACGAGGCCGGCGAGGGTGGCGAGGATGTCCCGGGTCATGGCCCGTGGGGCATTTCACCCACGCGGATGCTACCGCTGTGACCATCCGAGGATCATCGTGGCGAGCGCGCTGCCCAGGTTGTCTTCCGGGCCGAGCTTCTTGCCGTCCCACTTGCGCACCCAGCGGCGCTCCTGGACGTACACGGCCGAGCCATCGACCGCGAAGAGCGTGCCCTCGCCCTCGTAGGCCCGGCCAGTGCGCTCGGTGGACTCCACCTCGGGCAACTTGCCTGCGCGGGGCAACGGCCCACCGTCGACCTCCGCGCAGACGCCCACGCGCTGCGGCCAGCGATGGAGCGCGATGATCTCGGAGATCGGAAGCGCCTCGCGTACCGCGATGACCTTTGCGCTCGGGCGCGAGAGGTCGGGAAATCCGAACAGCAACCACTCGCGACCGTCGCTCGCTCGCAGGCGCGCGCGGCTCGCCGCCGAACCGAGCACGTCCATCACCGCCGGGATGCGGGCGAGGGCGTCGGGGATCTCCGCGTTGCCGAAGGGGATCACCCGCGCCTCCATCTCGCGGGAGAAGGCCATCCAGCCCGTGGCCACGTCGGCGAAGGCGCCGCGCTCGACGTCGGGCAGCGTCGCGACATCGACGCCCTTGCGTGGCGGCTCGAGCGCCGCGGCCGGGGACAAGGACTCGCCCCACGCGGGATTGTTCTCCTTGGAAGGAGCGTTGGGGGAGGGCGCCAGAGCGCGGCGCGGGGGCGCGGCCAGCATCGGCGGCAGGCGATCTTCCGACACCCGTGAACGCACCACCGGCTTGACCGCCTCGGCATGCTTTCGCGGCAGCGGCGATTCCTTGCGTAGCTCGCCCGCGATGTGCGGCAGGACCGGGAGGATCAGCTCCGTCATCGCGAGGCGACAAGCCCCGGTGCTCCCGGGGATGGCGAACACCGGCCGGTTCCGGGCGACGCCCGCGACGGCGCTCGACAGCATCGCGGCCGGGCCGATCTCGTCGAGGGAGAGCGCGCGGAAGAACTCGCCGAAACCGGGAAGTTCGTGCTCGAGGCGCTCGCGCACCACCGCCGGGGTGCAGTCGCGCGCGGAGATGCCGGTACCGCCGGTCAGGATGACCACGTCGACGCTCGGCGAGTCGAGCGCACGGTCGAGTTCCACGCCGATCTCCGCCGGGTCGTCGGGAACGATCGCGTGGCCCGCGATGTCGTGGCCCTTCGCCGTCGCCAACTCGCGGACCAGCGGTCCCGACTTGTCCTCGGCCGCCCCTCGCGACGTGGACACGGTGACGACGTGGATGCGAAGCGGCCCCTCGGCCTCGTGCGCGTGCGGCATGGGCGCCATCTATCTCGCCTGGGTCGCGAGCCACGACTCCAGGATGACGGTGGCCGCCACCTCGTCGACGCGAGAGCGTAGCAGGCGCAACTCCTCGATGCGCGCGCGGGCCTCGGCGGAGCTGAATCCCTCGTCGTGGTAGTGGACCGCTAGGCCCGCTCGTGTCGCGACAGCGTCGCCAACCTGTCGCGCGAGCTTCGCCATGCGCTCGTTCTGGTCCGGGAGGCCCACGACCAGCATCTTCGCCTCGCGCTCCCGGCAGAGCTTCGCGAGCACCTCGGCGTCCTTGGCCACCGAGCGCCGCATCACCGTCGTGACCGGGAACACGAGCGTGCGCCCGGCGTCGCAGGCCGCCACGCCAATCTTGGCGGTGCCGACGTCGAGGGCCACGATCGCGCCGGGTAGGGGCATGCGGGGCGGATTAGCACTTGCCATGGCCGCCCGCTTCGACATCATCAGCCAGGGCGAGGAGTTGCTCGCCGGCCAGGGCGTCGACACCAACGCGCCCTGGATCTCGAGCACGCTCCAGGGGGTCGGGCTGCGCCCGGGGCGCGTGACCGTGGTGGGCGACGATCTCGCCGACATCCGCGAGGTGATCGCCGAGAGCGCATCCCGCTCGCCGCTGGTGGTGTGTACCGGCGGGCTCGGTCCCACGTCTGACGATCTCACCCGCGAGGCGGCGGCGTTGGCCTTCGGGCTCGAGCTCGACGAGAACGCCGAGGCCCTCGCGCAGATCGAGGCACGGTACCGGTCGCGCAACCGGGCGATGCCGCCCACCAACCGGGTGCAGGCGCTGCTGCCGCGCGGCGCCACGCTCCTCGAAAACCACCTCGGCACCGCGCCGGGCTTCTCGATCGACGTGGGACGAAGCCTGTTGTTCTTCTTCCCCGGGGTACCCTTCGAGATGTACCCGATGGTGGAGAACTACGTGCTGCCGGTGGCTCGCGCCCGCTTCGCGCTGGCGCCGCGCCGGACGATGATGTTGCGCTGCGTCAACCTCGCGGAGAGCGTGGCCGGGCAGCGCATGGCGGGTTTCGAGCGCGAGGGCGTGACCGTGGGCTACCGCGCCTCGTTCCCCGAGGTGCAGGTGAAGCTCCACGTGGCCGAGGGGCTCGACGCCGAAGCGCTCGCGCGCGAGGCCGTCGACCGCCTGGGGGCGCACCACGTTTTCGGGGTGAACACGGGCCCGCTGGCCGAGGTGGTGGGCGGTCTGCTGCGGGCGCGCGGGCACCGCCTGGCCACCGCCGAGAGCTGCACCGCCGGGCGCATCGCCGCCGATCTCACCGCGATCGCGGGCGCCTCCGACTACTTCGTGGGTGGCGGCGTGGTGTACGCCAACGCGGAGAAGGTGCGCCAGTGCGGCGTGGCCGCCGAGGCAATCGCCGAGCACGGCGCGGTGAGCGAGGCCGTAGCTCGCGCCCTGGCCGAGGGCATCGCGCGCCAGGCCGGCGCCGAGTGGGGGCTGGGCGTCACCGGGATCGCGGGCCCCGGCGGGGGCAGTCCCGAGAAGCCGGTGGGCACGGTCCACATCGCCGTGTCGGGACCGGGGGGCACGTCGCACGAGAAAGTGCGGCTTCCCTACGACCGTCCCCGCAATCTTGGCGCCACCGTGGCACTGGCCTTGGACTTGCTGCGCCAACGTCTACTGAACATGCAAACAGCCTGAAACCATTTTTTGGCGCTATACCCCTTGCGCCCGTACAGGTACGTGCTAACTTTGACCCGTCAACACGGAGCCTCCCCGATGCCCATCGATCCTGACCGCGCCAAAGCCCTCGACGCCGCCGTCGCCTCCATCGAACGCCAGTACGGCAAGGGGTCCATCATGCGGATGGGCGCCGCCGAGCACGTGCAGATCAGCACCATCTCCACGGGCTCCATCGGGCTCGACATCGCCCTCGGCATCGGCGGCATCCCCCGCGGCCGCGTGATCGAGATCTACGGCCCGGAGTCCAGCGGCAAGACGACGATGACGCTCCACCTCATCGCCGAGACGCAGAAGAAGGGCGGCGTGGCCGCGTTCATCGACGCCGAGCACGCGCTCGACGTCAACTACGCGCGGGCGCTGGGCGTCAACGTCGACGAGCTCCTCATCTCCCAGCCCGACACCGGCGAGCAGGCGCTGGAGATCGCCGACACGCTGGTACGCTCCGGCGCGGTCGACGTGGTGATCATCGACTCGGTGGCCGCACTCGTGCCCAGGGCCGAGCTCGAGGGCGAGATGGGCGACGTGCAGCCCGGCGCGCAGGCGCGGCTCATGTCGCAGGCGCTGCGCAAGCTCACCGCCAACATCCACAAGTCCAACTGCTCGATGGTGTTCATCAACCAGGTGCGCATGAAGATCGGCGTGATGTTCGGCAGCCCCGAAACCACCACCGGTGGCAACGCGCTGAAGTTCTACGCCAGCGTGCGCATGGACATCCGCCGCGTGGGCACCATCAAGCAGGGGGAGGACCCCATCGGCAACCGCACCCGCGTGAAGGTGGTGAAGAACAAGCTGGCGCCGCCATTCCGGCAGGTGGAGTTCGACATTCTCTACGGCAAGGGTGTCAACCAGGAGGGCGAGCTCGTCGACCTCGGCGTCGACCTCGGCATCGTCCGCAAGTCCGGCTCCTGGTTCGCCTACGGCGACGAACGCATCGGCCAGGGTCGCGACAAGGCGATGACCTACCTCGCCGAGCATCCCGAGGTGCGCGAGCGCCTGCGCAGCGAGATCGCCAACCGCGGCGAGGCGGCCGTCACCGTGGTGAGCGGGGCCAGCGCCGAGGCGTAGGGTGAACCAGGATCGGTCGACGCCGGTCAGCGGTGAACTTGAACGCCGCCCCGGGCAGCCGACCGCCGACTACTTCTTCTTCTTCCCCTTCTTCGTCAGGATCCCCTCGATCTCATCCATGATCCGCTCCATGCGGCTCGCGATGGCGTCGTACGGGGCCGCCGAGGTCATGTCGACCCCCGCGCGCTGGAGCAACACGACGGGATCGT
>VGRE01000219.1 GCA_016875435.1 Deltaproteobacteria bacterium
GGCTTCCCGCCGATGTGGGTGGCAAAGCAGGGGAAAGAGCCCTTCGACGCGCCGCCCCTGGTCAACGCGATGTCGGAGGAAGCCGCGAGGCGGCGGCCGCCCAAGATCACGACCACTACACCGCGCGCAGCAGCCGCTCGCCCACCTGGCGACCGTCGCGACTGCGGGTACACGACACGCGCGTGCCACCGGATGGCGCGGCCCCCAGTACCTCGAGGCGCACCGCGGCCGGCAACTCCACCTCTGGCTGCTCGGCCACCACGACGAGCGTGCTGCTCCCGAGCTCGCAGGCCCGGCCAAGGCGCACCGCGTGGCGACCGAGAGGGGGCGCGTCGAGCAAGACCACCATCTCCACCGCGCCCGAGCGCGCCACCTGCTCCGCGGCCCAGCCGGCGCGATCGAGGCCGGGACGAACGACCCAGAGGGCGGCGAGATCGACACCTTCCTCGCTCACCTCGGAGGGGCAGGCCCAGCCCGGCGCGAACACCTGCTCCATCGCGTCGATCACCACCACCGGCCGGCCGCGGCGGGTGAGGTGAACCACCCGTGGGAGCACGAGCCCGAGGCGCCCGGCGCCGGGAACGCCAGCGATCTCCACCACGCCGGGGCGCGGCCACCCGCCGATCCACGCGTCGAGCGCGGGGATCTCGGTAGACACGCGACCGGCGAGGCTCCCGCCCCGCTGCCGGACATCGACCCGGGCACGGAGATCCGCGAGGACGGCGAGGCGATCGAGTGCGCCCATTACCTGAACATACTATCAGGTTCCCAACCAGGCAAGCAGGCGGCGACGCGCGAGCAGCGAGGCCGCGAGCCACCGGTTTCCCGGCCGCCGCGGCAGGGGTGGCGATACGCCCGGCGCTACTTGCCGAAGCGCTTCATGAAGTGGTGCACCAGTTGCTTCTTCCACCAGGACCAGTGGTGCGCCGACTCGCTGCCCCAGATGTCGCGCTCGTGGGGGATCCGCTTCTGGGCGAACACGTCGCAGAGGGCGATGGTCTCCTCGATGCAGCCTTCCTCCCACTTGCCGGTGCCGCACACCATCGCGAGATGCGTGTTGCGACGCACGCGGTCGAGTGCCGCGCCATGCAGGTTGGGGACGAAGTGCAGCGGGTTGTTGAAGTACACCTCGGCGGTGTCGTAGCCGTCGAGGAACTGCTTGATCTCGTAGCGACCGCTCATGCACAGGGCGTAGTCGAAGGTCTCGGGGAACTTGAGCGCGAAGAGCGCGGCGTAGAGGCCGCCGAGCGAGCAGCCCACGGTCGCAATGCGGCCCTCGGACAGGTTGCAGTCCCGACGCACGTAGGGCACGAGCGTGTCGAGCACGAATCGCTCGTAGCGCGCGTGAGCGGCCACCTTCTCCCGGGGGGAGATGTCCTTCTTCGTGAACGCCTCCGCCACGTTGGACTCGGGGCAGTAGAGCTTGATCTTGCCCGCCCGCAGGAAGGGGCCGAGAGTGTCGATCATCCCCTCCTTCTGCCACTCGTGCGCGAAGCCGGCCGCGCTCGGGAACGCGATCACCGGCGCGCCCCACCAGCCGTAGCGCCAGAGGTGGACCGGGCGGCCCATGGCCTCGCTGGGAACGCGCTCGTAGGTACCTTCCATCTACTCGTCCTCGCTGAGGTTGCGGCCGAGCCCGAGTTGTTCCTGGCGCGGCTCGAAGTTGTCGGGGTCCCAGCACCGGCGACAGCGGGCCTCGTAGGCATCCGCCTCGCCGACGAGGAATCTCGCGTCGCGATTGACGACACGCTGGCTGCGGTCGGCCGGGTTGCCGCAGACCATGCAGATCGCCAGGTTCTTGGTGATGTACTCGGCAACGGCCAGGAGCTGCGGCATCGGCTCGAAGGGGCGGCCGAGGTAGTCCTGATCGAGCCCGGCCACGATCACTCGCCGTCCCTCGTTGGCGAGCCTCTCGCACACGGCCACGAGGTCGCCGCCGAGGAACTGCCCCTCGTCTATGCCCACCACCTGGGCATCTCCCACCAGCGCCGGGATCTCCGCCGCGGTCTCCACCTGGAAGCTGCGCAGGCGAAGGCCGGAGTGCGATCCGAGGCTGTCTTCCGAGTACCGCTTGTCGATGCCCGGCTTGAAGACCACCACCGCCTGGCGGGCGTACTGGGCGCGACGAACGCGGCGGATCAGCTCCTCCGTCTTGCCGGAGAACATGCACCCGACAATCACCTCGATCCAGCCGATGCCGGCGGGCACGAGTCCACCGGCGGTGACAACGACTTGAGTCATCCGATCGGGAATTCCTCGCCGCGCCCAGCGTACCAGCGCAGCGTCGGGGGCGCCGCGGCCGGGCTCGCTTCGGCCACCTCGGTGGCGGTCGCGAAGGCGCGGACGCCGATTTCGCCGGTCCCCAGCTTCAAGCGGGCCCAGGGGTTGAAGAAGATCCGGGCGCGCACGGAGGTGGGGCGCGCGGGCTCGCGGTCGACCAGCAAGAGCGCGGAGAACGCGCTGTAGAGCGGGTCGCGGAAGGCGCAGGGTCCGCCGTTGTCGCCGAAGGTCCACGTGCTGACTCCCCCCTCGACCAGCGTGCGGCTCGGTCGCCCGTACAGGAAGTCGCGAAGGTAGCCGTCGTTGATGCTCCACGGCTGGTCGGAGACACAGGCCACAAGCAGCGGCTGCTCGCGGGCGGGCCCGGCCGCGTGACGGTCGAGCTCGCGCACCACCCGGGGCTCGACCACCTCCATGGCGCGGTGCGCGGCGAAGGGGCCGAGCACCAGGGCCAGCGGAGATTCGCCACCCTTGGCGCGCTCGCGGGTAAGGCAGAATTCGAGGGCGACCTTGTCGTCCTCGTAGGCGGCGTAGCGGCCCTCCCAGGTGCCAGCCTGCACCTGGCCGAGCCACATCTCGATGGCGCGGCGCACCGGCTCGATGTCAGCATCGTGGGGCAAGCAGCGGCGGATGAGCACCACGAAGCGGTGGCGAGAAGCCACGCGGGCGAGGCTAGCCTCGAGGCGGCGGCGCGTTTGCTCGTCGCCGCCCGGGCGGGTCTGGTGGAGAAAGGCGAGCACCGCGAGGGAAAAGCTCGGCCCGCTTCCCCTCCCCACTTCGAGGCGCGGGCCCGGGCCGCTCATGGCCCGCAGTTTCCAGCCATCGGCGCGAAGTATGCTCAGGGCGGCCGTCTCCGCAAAACCTTGGAAGAAACGGCGGTTGTCCAGCGAGGAAAGCAACTCGATCGCCCGGACGTCGAAGGGCGTGCCAATGTCGCCCACGGCGCGGGCGAGGGCCGCGCGCACCGGGGCCCCATCGCCAGCGCATAGCTGTTTCAGAAAGCTGTGATCGGCCCCAGTAAGGCGGGAAAGATCGGCCACAAGACGCTCGGGATACAGCCGCATCCGCGGGGGGTTCCTCGAAGGGCGCCGGCGACTAACGCCGCGATGCCCTCGCGACAAGCGGTGTTTCTGGCCGACGGATCAGAACTCGCCGTCGTCGGTGGGGTCGAGGCCCACCGCGTAGTGCTCCACGGCGTAGACGGTGCCCCCCCGCGTGTCGATCTCCACCGCCCGCCACGAGGTGGCCACCTCGAGAGGCGAGACCAAGGCATATCGTGGAATGTCCTCGCCATTCCACCACTGGAGCAAGGCACCCGACTCGGCCAGGGCGGTGCTCTCCGTCTCCAGCATGTTGGCGCGGTCGGCAACGCTGATCCAAAGCTCGCCGGCGCCGGGCGCTCGATTCACGGCGATGCACTCCGGCCCGGGACCGGTGCTCGCCGCCTGCACCAGCTCGGCGAGGTACTCGTCCTCGCCCACCAGTCGCTCGGGGTGGATGGTCTCGTCGGTCCAGATGTGGAAGCGACTGGCCTCGGCCTCGGCGTCGGTCGTCGGGCCACTGACGTGCAGGTCGAGGTCGACCTCGCCCGACCAGGTGAGCGTGACCAACGTTTCGCCCGGCGCCAGGGGGGCGGCGATCGTGGCCCGGGTACTCGTGCCCTCGGCGGTCGCGAGCACGGGGAAGCGTGTGCCCGCCCAGCCATCGGTAGGCGCGGCGTAGAGCGTGTACAGCCCCGCGCTGGCCACGGTGAAGGAGAACTCGCCGCTCGCGCCCGTCACCCCGCTGGCCTCGTTGGCGGCGCCCACGCCGGCGTCCCAGCCGTGCTGCACCACGAAGGGGATGCCGGCGGCAGGGTAGCCGAGCTGGTCGGTGAGGGTGCCGGTGGCCAGGCCGCCGCCCTCGGCGGCCAGCCTCGCCGGGGCGAGCACGCGCGGCGTGGCCTCCCAGGTCTCGTTGGGGCCAGCGCGGAGCCGCACCACGTCGGCGCTGAGGAGATTGACATCCCAGCCCGCGAGCCCGTCCGCCATCCCGCTCGCTCCCACCTCGGCCTCCACCCGGTTGCCCTCGGTGACGAGCCCGTGGACGGGGAAGGCCCAGCGGCCGTCGCCGTCACTGGTCGCCTCGCCGAGGCCTTCGCCGTCGCCGCTGGCGAGGGCGACCTGGGCCCCGGCGACCGGGGCACCGGCCTCGTCGGCCACGCTCCCCTCGAGCATCACGAAGAAGCCGTCGAGGCCGTTGGGAACGCAGGCGCCGAGGACTAGGAGCGCCATCGACCGAGCCCCAGGAGCACGAGCAAGGTCGCGAGTGGCCCCGGCGTGCCCACCGCGCAACCACACTGCTCGGGCGGAAGCTCGCCGGCCGCGACGGCGCCGGCGCCGTAGGTGTCGTCGTCCCCCGCGGGGCCGAGGTCGCGCGCGCCGTCGAGGAGCCACTCGCGCGCGGCCAGCGGCTCGCCGTGGCGCTTCGTGGCGTCGACCCAGAGGGCAAGCAGCCCGGCCGCGTGCGGCGCCGCGGCGCTGGATCCCTTGAAGGCGCCCTCGCCGAAACTGGCGGTACTCACGTTCGAGGGGGCCACCACCTCGGGCTTGGTGCGCCCGTCGTCACTGGGGCCCCGGCTACTGTAGTCGGTCGCGACATCATCGACGATGGCACCCACTGCCACGCAGTCGAAGCAGTCCCCGGGCAAGGTCAGTGACTGGAGGCCGGTGAGGTCGGCCTCGTCAAGGTCGGCGTAGCCGTAGAGGTAGCCGGTGAGACCGTCCACGTCGGTGCCGACATCGGCGTAAATGCTCGCGTACACCCACTCCTCGCAGCCCTCGACGTACACCTCCTCGTAGGGGTTGTCGTCGCCGTCCTGCGGGCTCTCGGAGCGGCCGCACTCGCGACCGTCGTCGGCGTTGAACAGCACGAGGTCGAGGTCGGTCGCTGCCTCGCCGAAGGGCTCGCTCCAGCGGAAGGACACCCGCGCCGTCCCGCCCGGCGCCCGCGCCAGGATCGCGTAGCGACCGTCGATGCCCACGTAGGGCCCGTCGTCGACCGGCGACAGCGCGCCGACCCGGTAGTTGTCGTTCTCGTTGCCCGCGGCCGCCACGTAGATGACGCCTGCCTCCACCACGGTGTCGGCGTACACGGTGACGGGGCTGGTGCCATCGGCGTGCCACACGTTGTCGAAGCCGATCGACGCGTTGACCACGTCGACGCCCGCGTCGAGCATGCCCTGGAGGGCAACGCCCAGTTCCACGTCGGTGCCGAAGCTGGCGAGGCGCAGCTCGGCGCCGGGGGCGAAGTCGTGGATCACCTCGGCCACGGCGCAGCCATGGGCGCTCGACTCCGGCGCCCCGAGGCTGAAGGCCTCCTCGTAGTCGCTCGGCACCTCGCTCCCGGAGAGATCCTCGCAGCCGGCGAAGCCGACGTCGATGATGCCGACCTTGACGCCCTGGCCGTCGACGCCCTCGGCCGACCAGTCCAGGTCCATCACCTCCGCCAGCCCCTCGCTCTCCACCTTGGGACGGGCGATCCAGGGCTCGCGCAGGTGGCGCACCCCGGGGAGCGCGGCCACGGCGAGCAGCTCGGCCGGGGCGAGGCGGGCCTGCACTCGACCCTCCCACCTCAGCTCCTCGCCCGGGATGGTGCAGTCGCCGTCGCACTCGACCACCACGCGCACCGTGGACTCGCCGTCGAATGCAGGTCGCGACATCAGCATCTCGGGACGCGCCGCCAGCTCGGCCAGCGCGTGGGTGAGCTTGGCCTGTGGACTCGCGGGATCGACCGGCCGCGCCGCCGCGAGGGCGATCCAGATCAAGGCTCGACCTTCGGACTCGCCACGGCGGGCGGGCGCACGCGGGTGACGGCGGGGAGCGCGGCGAGGGTGCAGAGGTAATCGCCTGGCACGCGCCCCTGGATCGACAGCGCCGTTTCCGCTTCCACCTCGAAGAGCTTCGGAAGCAGGGTGGGCGCGGTGATGTCGAGCACCACCTGGGCCAGATCGGTGCTCGCAGCGGCGCGCCACAGCGCGGGATCGAGCTTCTCGCATCCCTCGGTCGCGACCGCAGGGTTGGCCGCCGCCGCTCGCTCCTGCACGCGCGGCGCCTCGACGGGGTGGGGAGCGCAGGCGAGCAAGGGGAACATCGCGGTAGCTTAGCCCGGCCCGTGGACCCCCTCCCGCCAAGCTTCTACGACCGCGACGCCCTCGACGTGGCTGCCGACCTCGTGGGCGCCCTCGTGAGCGCTCGCGGCGTGACCCTGAGGATCACCGAGGTGGAGGCCTACCGGTTCCCCGGCGACACCGCGAACCACGCCCGCATGGGACGCACCGCGCGCAACGCGCCGATGTGGGGCCCGCCGGGGCGGGCCTACGTGTACCTCTGCTACGGGATGCACCACATGCTCAACTTCGTCACCGGTCCCGAGGGGCACGCGGCCGCCGTGCTGATCCGGGGTGGAGAGCCGGTGGACGGTCACGATATCTTCGCAACGCGTCGTCCCGACGGCCGTTGCGACGGCCCCGGCAAGCTCGCCGCCGCGCTCGGCCTGGCGACGGCACACTCCGGCCTGCCCCTCGACGGGACCATCGCCGTGCGTGCTCGCCGTGAGGAGCCCTCGCTCGTCGCCGGCCCGCGCATCGGCATCGACTACGCGAGCGAGGCCGACCGCCTCGCGCCCTGGCGACTGGCCGACGCGACGTCCCGGCAGGTGGGGCACCGGGGACGGCTGGGCGTGCACCCCGCGACGCCCCCCGCCGCTACACTCCCGCCGCGATGACCCAGTCGCTCCCCCACGACCGGGGGACGGCGGCCAGCGCGCGGCGCCGTACCTCCTCGATGTAGGCTGCGAAGCTCTCGGCCAGCGCCGGGCTCTCGAAGTGCGGCAGCTTCCGTCGTGCCACGTCGAGCTGGCCGTTGACGAAGCGCTCGGCGAGCACGTTTGGGAAGCTCGCGGCGTCGATCACTCGGTAG
>VGRE01000220.1 GCA_016875435.1 Deltaproteobacteria bacterium
CGCGGCGCATGGGCCCTTTGCGCTAGGCCGGGGCGAAGATGCTGGCCCGGGGATGGCGTAAGCGACCGGCGGGCACGGCCACGTCGCCAGCGGCCACGCGCGCGGCCACGTCGCGCCCCGCCTCGCCCTCGGCGAGAAACACCAGCTCCCGGGCTCGCGCGAGGGCAGGGAGGTTGAGCCCCACGTGACGGTGTCCGGCCCAGGGGCCCGAGGCCAGCGTGTCGCCCTGCGGCGCGCGCAGGGCGGGGTCGCCGGGAAACAACGCGCCGCTCTCGCCGCCTGGCCCGAACTCGAGGATGACGAGGTCGAGCACCCCGCGGGTAGGTGGGAGCGCAAGCAATTCTGCGTAGCGACGGGCGGCCGTCTCCCCGCTCGGGTCGCGCGCCGGGTCGACGGGGATGGGCACGAAGCGAGCGGGCACGGCGAGGGCCGCGAATAGCCGCGTGTAGTGGCGCGCCTCGTCGAAGTCGGGCGCCACGCGCTCGTCGGCCTGCCACGCCACCAGCTTCTCCCAGCGCAAGCGGTAGCGAGCCAGCCGGGCGAGCAGGCGCGAGGTGCCCGGCCCTCCCGGGAAGGCGACGTGGATCTCGGTCGACGCGGCGAGGATCGCGTGAGCCACGTGATCGGCGGCGCGCGTGGCGGGGTCGGGGTCGGCAACTCGTCGCGGCAGCACGGCGCCCATTGTAGCCGCGTGGCAGGGCTGGGATGGGGGGCGTGATCTGTCCTCGTTGCCATCACCACCAGCCCGACGCGCCGGACTGCGGGCGCTGCGAGGCAGTGTTCGCGAGGTGGAACCCCGACCGCGACCACCGACCTCGCGGGCCCGCGCCGTGGGCGCGGAGATCATGCTCGGGAGGGCGGAGGACTTCGTGGGGTCGCTCTCGTTGCCCTAGCGGCGGCGGGCGAACAGCAGCGCGGCGAGCGCTGGGAGCACCATCGACGCTGGCGTGGACGCCTGGCAGCTGCAGCCCGCGTCGTCGTTGTCCTTCCCGGTGTCGGCGTCGGTGTCGGCGTCGGTGTCGGTGTCGGTGTCGGTGTCGGCGTCGGTGTCGGCGTCGCCGCTGTCGCCACCGGCCGAGGTCACGACGATCTCGAGGTCGTCGGCGAAGGCCCATGCGTCGCCCGTCGTCTTGCCATCGGCGTTGGTGGCGTTGCCCGCCGCGCTGATCGTGTAGGTGCCCGCCGCGGTCGGCGCCGTCCACGTGAAGGCGAAGCTGGACTCGCCGGTCTGGAGCACCGAGGGGCCATCGTGGGTGATCTCGCCCTGGGATTCCTTCGT
This sequence comes from Deltaproteobacteria bacterium, assembly GCA_016875435.1. GTDB lineage: Bacteria > Myxococcota_A > UBA796 > UBA796 > SXON01 > SXON01. Next base: position 1,280 of record VGRE01000220.1, read on the forward strand.
GCCCGTGCCCGCACCGAGCGCGCCGTCGGTGGCGGAGGCGTTCATGCCGGCTTCCGACAGCCCCCCGTTCCCGACGAGCAGGGTGATGTTCACCACCGCGCCGGGCTCGACAGCGGTGGTGTCGGCCGCCACGCTGACAATCGTGTCGCGGGACGAGTCACCGTGGCAGGTGCAGCCGGCGCCGGAGGAACCGGTCTTGCCGTCGGCGTTGGCGAGGGCGAGCTGGACTAGAGCGAGGATCACTTCATCTCCTTGCGACGGCGAGCGGCGGCGGCGGCCGTGACGATTAACAGCGGCATTGTCGCGAAACTACCCCAGCAGCCGCCCGGTCGCGCACGATCGTCTCGGTCCACGCGGGGGTCGGCATCGGCATCGGCATCGGTGTCGGTGTCGGTGTCGGTGTCGGTGTCGGTGTCGGTGTCGGTGTCGGTGTCCGCGTCGCCGCTATCGGCGGCGGTGTCGTCCCACGCCGTGTCGGCGGCGGTGTCGTCCCACGCCGTGTCGGCGGCGGTGTCGTCCCACCCGGTGTCGTCCCCGGCCGTGTCGGCGGTGTCGCCGCTGTCGGCCACGCAGGCGCTCGACAGGTTGCTCGGGTCGCCGTCGTCGCAGTCGCTGCCGTCGGCCACGTAGCCGCTGGGCTCGGTACACGACACGGCCGACACCAGCGCGTCGCCGAGGCCATCGCCGTCCTCGTCGGCGTACCAGGTGCTCATGTAGGCCGCGTCCTCGTCGGTGCTGCCGTTGCAGTCGTTGTCGAGGCCGTCGCAGGTGTCGGCGGCGCCGGGGTAGCTCGCGCTGCTGCTGTCGTCACAGTCGCTGCTGTCGGCCACGTGCGCGCTGGGCTGGTCGCAGGCGAGCGTGCTGCTGCCGGCGTTGCCGTAGCCATCGCCGTCCTCGTCGGCGTACCAGGTGCTGGCATCCACGGCGCTGCCGTCGGTGTCGCCGTCGCAGTCGTCGTCCATGCCGTTGCAGGTTTCCGTGGCGCCGGGGTTCACCGTGGCGTCGGTGTCGTTGCACTCCTCGCAGGCGGCGTAGCCGTCGCTGTCGTTGTCGCTGTACGCCACCGAGCCGTCGCAGTTGTAGTCGGTGCCGTCGGCGCAGCCCTCCGCGGCGCCGGGATGCGTGAGTTCGTCGGCGTCGTCGCAGTCGCTGGCGTTACTGACGTAGCCGGTCGAGGCCTCGCAAGCCGACTCGGTGACACTCGCGTCGCCGTAGCCATCGCCGTCGCCGTCGCCGTAGAAGGTGGACGGGTCGACGGGATCGTTGTCGATGGTGCCGTCGCAGTCGTCGTCGTCCCCGTCGCAGGACTCGGCTGCGCCCGGGTAGGCGGTCGCGTCGGCGTCGTCACAATCCACGGAGGCGCTGGTGGCCACGTAGCCGGCAGGCTGGTTGCAAGCCACTTGGAGCACGTCCTCGTTGCCGTAGCCGTCGCCGTCGGTGTCCTCGAAATAGGTGTCGGCGTCGGCCGAGTCCGGATCGTCGGTGGTCCCATCGCAGTCGTAATCGATGCTGCCGCAGTACTCGGTGGCGTAGGGGTGGATGTCGGCGTCGCTGTCGTCGCAGTCCTCGCCGCTGCCGTCGTCGCAGGCCTCGTAGCCGTCGCCGTCGCCGTCGTCGCAGCCGTCGTCGACGGTCAGCGTCAGGCTGGTCGCGCTGTTCCAGGCGTCGCCGTTGGAGGCGCCATTGTTGTTGACCGCGTTGCCCACCCCCCGCAGCGTGTAGCTGCCCTCGGTGCTCGGCGCCGTCCACTCGAACTCGAAGCTGACCGTGCTCGAGCTCATCGGCTCGGCGCGCGTGTGGGTGATCTCGCTGCTCATCACCTGGGTGTTCGACCCGGCGCCGAGGGTGCCGCCGGTGGCGCTCACGTCGAGCCCGGCGGCGGTGCGGCTGCTGCTGGTGGTGTTGACGATGAAGTCGACGGAGATGGTGTCGCCCGGTGCCACGGTGGTGGAGGAGGCGCTGAAGCTGGCGCTGGTGCTGGCGCTGGCGCTGGCGCCGTGACACGAGCATCCAGAGGTTGAACGACCTGACTCGCCCGACGAGTCGGCGAGGGCGAGCGGCAAGAGGCCGAGCAGCGTGAGCATGGGGTAAGTTGGCGCATGCAGCCTCCTCCCGCAAGTGGCGGGGGCCACGAAACGCGGGGATGGACTGTTGCGACCGCGCTACAAGTAGGCGCGCACCGCCGCGTACAACGGGCGCAGCGCGGGGTGGTACCAGGTTCCCGAGGCGTAGAGCAGGAACAGCACGCGGGCCGCGGCGACGGCCGCGACCCCCGTCCCGGCGAGGACGAGGCCGATCACCTCGAGAGGCCGCATGCGCAGGGCCTCCCGGGGGCGCCGGGGAACGGCCGGATCGAATCCACGCGCGTCGAGCGACTCCGCCAGCGCGCGCGCGCGCCGGAGGGAGCGAGCCAGCACCGGGGCGAGCATCGCCGCCTCCAGCGCCAGCCACGCCCAGGGCGCGCGACGGTACACGGGCCGTCCCCGGCGGGCGCGCGCCTGCCGTACAGTGGCCCACTCCCGCGCCGCCTCCGGGACGAAGCGCAGGGCCGTGGCCACGAGGAAGGCGACTCCGAACGGCACGCGCAGGCCGAGCAAGCCCAGGTAGAGGCGGTCGGCCGGGGTGCTTCGCGCCAGTGACACCCCGGCGGTGGTGACGGCGAGGAAGCGCAACGACTGCACCAGCCCGTGCACCGCGCCCTCGCGCCAGAGCGTGATCGGACCCAGGGTGAAGAACGCCACGCGCGGTTGTTCGCTGTAGAACAGGCCCTGCGACAGCACCGTGCTCCAGGCGATCCCCAGCGCGAGCATCACGCCCTGAGCCAGCTCCCGAGGTGCGGGCGGGCGGCCGAGGACCGGGGCGGCGCTGGCCAAGAGGAGCAGCGCCAGCGACGCGGGCCGGTCGAGGCAGACCGCGAGCACGCCCACGAGGGCGACCAGGAGCACGCGCCCCCGCGGGTCGTTCACGACGGTCCCTCGTGGAGCCGGCCCTCGCGGAGGTGGTAGCGGCGCGGGGCGGTGGCGGCGAGATCGAGGTCGTGGGTGGCGAAGACCAGCGCGCCGTCGAGGTGCCGGTCGACGGCGGCCATCGTGTCATGCACGTGTGCGGGGTCCTGGGCGGCGGTGGGCTCGTCGAGCAACAGCAGCGAGGGACGAGTGGCGACGGCGGCCGCCAGCGCCACCCGCAGGCGCTGCCCCCGGGACAGCGACTGGGGCGCCCGGTCGAGCAGCTCGCCCAGGTCGAAGTCGGCGACGAGTCCCGGGAGGTCGACGGGGTGACCGTGCTCGGCGGGACCGTAGAGGAGCTCCTCGCGCACCGTGGGACAGAACAGGCTCAGGTCGGGGTCCTGGGGCACGGGCAGGGCCCCCGGCGCCTCGGCGAGCATCCGCAAGAGCGTGGACTTGCCCGCGCCGTTGGGCCCCACCAGCGACACCCTGTCGCCCCGGTGGAGGGCCAGGCTCACGCGGTCGAGCACCCGGTGGGCGCCATAGTGGAAGCTCGCCCCGTCGAGAGTGGCCACGCGCGGGCCCGGCGCGCGCGAGACCGGGGTATGTCGCGACACGGCACAGTGTTCGCCCAGCGCCAACTCGCGGGTGGCGTGGCGACGCGCGAGGGCAAGGCGGTGCTCGACGAGGAGCACGGCGGCGCCGCCCTCGGCGAGGGCGCGCAGGCGGACCAGGAGCGCCTCCGAGGCCCCGGGGTCGAGGTGGGCGAGGGGCTCGTCGAGCACCAGGAGCCGTGCCCCGGCCGACATCGCGGCGGCCACCACGAGGCGCTGGGTCTGGCCGGTGCTCAGCGCCGTCACCGGGCGCGCGGGATCGGGCGGCAGGCCGAACTCGTGCAGCGCCCTCGACACCGCCGCGCGGATGGCCTCGGTCTCCATGCCGGCCGACTCCGCCGCGAAGGCCAGCTCGTCGCCCAGTGTGCCGGTCACGAGCTGGTCGGCGGGGTCCTGGGCCACGAAGGCCACTTGCCCGACGCGCGCTGCCGGGGGCAAGGCGGCCACGTCGTGCCCGTCCAGCAGCACCCGTCCGCTCGCGAGGCCCCCGCCATGGCGTTGCAGCAGGCCCGCGCAGAGCCTGGCGAGCGTGCTTTTCCCGCACCCGGTGGGGCCGTGGACCAGCAACATCTCCCCGGGGAGGAGGTCGAAGCTGACACCTTGCAGCGCGGGCGCGCTGGCCGTGGGGTGACGGTATCCCAGATCCCGCACCGAGAGCATCAGTCCTCCACCCGGCGCAACGACTGCGCCACCCGGTCGGCCACGCCCACCGCCGCGATCGTGTAGAGAAGCCCTGGGCCGAGCACGATCATCAGCACGTACCACTGGGCGAAAAAGAGCCGGTAGAGCACCGTGTGCAATACCATCGAGGTAGCGGCGGAGAGGACGCTGGCCAGCCCGAAGCCAAGGCCGAGTCGCAACCACCGCGACAGCGCCGGGCTGTCGCGCCACCCGCCCCCCCGGGTGAGCCCGGCGAGGTAGAGCGCGCCCTCGTAGAAACAAACCCGCGAGGCCACGAAGAGCGTGTCCATGGGGTTCAGCGCCCCGGTGGCCAGGCCGCGCAGGCCCCAGGCCAGGAGCGAGCAGAGCGCGACGGTGCCCACGCGCGGCTGGAGGCTCACCAGCGTGGCGAGCAACGTCACTGCGAGCGCGTCGTCGAGGAGCCCCGTGAGCATGGTGGCGAAGGGGCCGAGCGCGGCGGCCACGCCGAGGCCGACGATCTGGGCGGCGGTGCCCACCACGAACTGCACCGAGGCGAAGCAGGCCAGCGTGACGAGCTGGCCGGTGGGCCGGGCGAGCCAGCGGCGGAGGCGGGTGGCCACGAGCAGGCTGCCCCCGGCGGCGGCGCCGAGCGCGAGGGCGAAGCTGGCGCTCACCATCGAGCTGCCCCGTGACAGGTAGATCGGCGTGCTGCTGGTGGCGAGCGCGATGGCGTGCCCCGGCGCGAGCAACTCCACGCGGTAGGTCCAGGGGCCGGGGCCGACGGTGGCCTCGTCGACATACACCGGCAGCGCGGCGGTGGCCTGGGAGCCAGGCGGGACGCGGAGGAAGACCGAGGTGTGGCCCGTGCCGTCGTCGCCGTCGCGCACCCGGGGACGGAAGGCGTCGTCGACGCTCCCGTCGCTGGCGACCATCCGTCCCCGGACCACGAGGTCGAGCGGACTCGCGCCCCGGTTCTCGACCGGCACCCCGGCCCAGGCCCAGGGCGTGGTGACGTCGCGCACCTCCACGCCCAGCGGCGTGTGTCGCAAGATCGCCAGCCACCAGCGGGAGGGCAAGGCCACGCGCCCGGGCGCGCGCACGATGTCGGCCGCCCCGCTCTCGGCGCCGGGGAAGGCGAGGGCGCCGATGCCCACCTGCTCGCGGACCGCGGCGCTCGGCAAGGCCTCGGTGTCGATCGTGAAGTGAACACTCGCGTGCGCGCTCTGCACCACCACCGGGGTGTCGGTGGCCACGATCAGCTCGGTGGCGGCGCGCACGCCGGCGACGAGCGGCAATACGACCGGGACCGGTTCCGAGCCCGCGAGCAGCTCCCCGCTACCCCCCGCGAGGGCCTTGATGCCCACGCCCACGCGCGCCGGGACGCCGTCGACGAGCACCAGCGGCACGGTGTCGCCGTCGCGCACGCGCCGGGGGCCCGACCCCACCGGCGCCGCCACCGTGACCCAGAGATCGTCGCGCGCCGCGTCGAGGTCGACCGGCACGCGCAGCTCCACGCCGCCGATGGTCGCCACCACCTCGGCGGCGCCGTCCACCCCGGGCGGTACCGGCACGCTCAGCCGCTCGGCCGGGCTCGACGGCAGTACCCGCGCCAGCGGCGCCCCGGCGGCATCGACGATCGTGACGCTCGACAGCGGATCGCTCGCCTCCACGAACACCGCACCCTCGCCCACCTCGGCGTGGA
>VGRE01000221.1 GCA_016875435.1 Deltaproteobacteria bacterium
CGTGGAGATGGAGATCGAGCTCATCACGCCGATCGCCATGGAGAAGCAGCTCCGCTTCGCCATCCGCGAGGGCGGCAAGACCGTCGGCGCCGGCGTCGTCGCCGAGATCATCGAGTAGCTTCGCGGCCCGGTATGGGCCGTGGCGCGGGGACGATGGAAAAATCGTTCCTTGCACGAATCGTGCCAACCTGATAACCGCCAGGGCGTTTTGGCCGCACCCCCCTTCCGGGTCGCGGCATGGCACGCCTCGCTCGTCAAGTTCAGTGCTTAGACGTAGCTTCCTGCAAGGTTGCAAGTGGAAAACCGTCGTTTCGTCACCATCCTGTACCTTGTTGCTGGCCTCGCCGGCGGGGTTTTGGTGTCGAGCGCGGCCACCCAGGTGGTGTCCTACCAGCACCTCGCAAACCCGGTGGTGGGGATCTTCCCGGTCACCACGTTGCTCGGCGGCGCCGGGGCCGCGCTCACCTTCGCGGCGCTCTGGCGCCACGAGCGGGTCGGCGAGTTCGTCGACAGCGCCATCGGCGAGATCAAGAAGGTCACCTGGCCCACCCGCGAGGAAACGGTGAGCAACACCGGCATCGTGGTGGGCGCGGCGGTCGGCTTCGGCGCCCTGATGTTCGTCTACGACACCACCTGGTCGTTCATCACCAAGGTTGCGCTCTACTCCAACGTCGGCAACTAGCCGGAGTCACGGTCCAAATGTCCAAGGCCTGGTACGTCGTACACACCTACTCGGGCTTCGAGAACAAGGCGAAGCAGGCGCTCGAGGAGCGAATCAAGCTCTACGGGTTGGGCCCGCGTTTTGGCCAAGTCCTCGTGCCTACCGAGGAAGTGGTCGAGGTCAAGAATGGCCAGAAGAAGACCACGACTCGCAAGTTTTTCCCTGGGTACATCCTGGTGGAAATGGAAATGGACAACCAGACCTGGCACGTCGTCAAGGAAACCCCGAAGGTCACCGGCTTCGTGGGACAGGGGCGCAACCCGCCCCCGATGCGCGAGGAGGAAGTCAAGCGCATCACCGCGCGCATCGGCGGCGAGGAGCAGAAACCCAAGCTCGCGGTGAACTTCGAGCGGGGCGAGGAAGTCCGCGTCGTTGACGGCCCGCTGGCCCCCGTGGTCGGCAAGGTCGAGGAAGTCAACTCGGCGCGCGGTCGCCTGCGCGTCACCGTCACCATCTTCGGTCGTCCGACCTCGGTGGAGCTCGACTTCACCCAGATCGAGAAGGTCGGCTAGTCTAAACTTACTAGGTCGAACGTCGGTTTAGCCGACTAGGGAAGACATCATGGCCAAGAAAGTCGTCAACCAGATCAAGCTGCAGATCATCGCGGGCAAGGCCACGCCGTCCCCGCCGGTCGGCCCGGCCCTCGGCCAGGCTGGCGTGAACATCCCGATGTTCGTGAAAGAGTTCAACGCCCGCACCGCCGCGCAGGCCTCCGAGAACGTCGTGGTGCCCGTGGTCATCACCGTCTACAGCGACAAGAGCTTCACGTTCGTCGTCAAGCCTCCGCCCACCGCGGTCCTGCTCGTGAAGGCGGCCAAGGCGGAGAAGGGCTCGGGCGAGCCGAACAAGAAGAAGGTCGGCTCCGTCACCAAGGCCCAGGTGATGGAGATCGCCAAGACGAAGATCGCCGACATGAACACGACCAACCTCCAGGCGGCGATGAGGTCGGTCGAGGGAACCGCGCGATCCATGGGCGTCGACGTCGTCTAGTCAACCCACCAACGGCGATGGACGAGGGAGGGGCGCCGCCGCCTCGCGGACCTCGACTCGCGAAGGAACCAACCAGGACATGGCAAAAGCAGGAAAGCGGTTCGACGCAGCTCGCAAGGCGGTCGATCCCAACACCAAGTACACGCTCGAGCAGGGGGTGGCGCTGCTCAAGCAGACCGCGTCGGCCAAGTTCGACGAGACCGTGGACATCGCGGTGCGCCTGGGGGTCGACCCCAAGCACGCCGACCAGATGGTCCGCGGCGCCGTCGCCTTGCCGCACGGCACGGGCAAGACCGTCCGCGTGCTCGTCTTCGCCCAGGGCGAGGCCGCTCGCGCGGCCACGGCTGCCGGTGCTGATTGGGTCGGCGCCGACGAGCTGATCGAGAAGATCAACAACGAGAACTGGACCGACTTCGACAAGGCGGTGGCCACTCGCGACATGATGGGCAAGGTCGGCAAGCTCGGCCGTGTCCTCGGTCCCCGCGGCCTGATGCCGAACCCGAAGATCGGCACCGTGGTCGGTCCCGACCAGGTGGCGGAGACCGTCCGAGAGCTCAAGGGCGGCAAGATCGACTTCCGGGTCGAGAAGGCCGGCGTGGTGCACGCGATGGTTGGCAAGGCCTCCATGGCGCCCGACATGCTCACCGCGAACATCGAGGCCTTGATCAACACGCTCATGAAGCTCAAGCCGGCCACGGCGAAGGGCACCTACCTCAAGGGCGTCGCGATTTCCTCCACGATGGGCCCGGGCATCCGCCTCGACACCAACAGTCTCATCCGCACGGCCGAGGCCTAGGAGACACCATGAATCGTGCACAGAAAGCCGAGCAAGTGTCCTCCTTCGCGACCTACGCCAAGGAGGCGCCGTTCATCGTGCTCGCGGAGTACCGCGGCACGAAGGTGTCGGAGATCAACCAGTTCCGTCGCGACCTCGAGAAGAACGGGATGCGCTACAAGGTGATCAAGAACACCTTGGCCCGCCGCGCGTTCGCCGACGTGGGCGTGGGCGGGATGGACAAGTCGCTCAAGGGGATGACGGGTGTGGTCTTCTCGTCCCCCGACGCGGTCGGGTCGGCCAAGGTCCTCAAGGACCTGTTGAAGCCCCTGCCCACCATCGCGGTGCGTGCCGGGTTCTTCGACGGCGCGGCGATGGCTGCCGACTGCGTGGGCGTCGTCTCCTCGCTCCCCAGCCGGGAAGACATCCTGGCGCAGCTGCTCGCAACCCTCCAGGAGGGGCCGCGCCAGCTCGTCAGCGTCATCCAGGCTCCGGGACGCGACCTCGTCCAGTTGCTCAAGAACTACGAGGACAAGCTCGCGGGCGCCTAGCCCTCCTCTCCCGCCGGGCTCGCCCCGGGGAACTTTCCTTCAACCGCCTCTTTCAATCATCGGAGTTCAATCATGTCTCTCTCCCAGTCCGAAGTTGTCGACTACATCAAGAACCTCAAGCTCGCGGAGGTCAAGGCCCTCGTCGAGACCCTCGAGAACGAGCTCGGCGTCAAGGCCGGCGCGCCGGTCATGGCCGTCGCCGCCGGCGGCGGTGCCGCGGCCGCGGCGCCTGCCGCCGCGGTCGAGGAGAAGACCGAGTTCGACGTGATCCTCACCGAGGTTCCCGCCGACAAGAAGATCAACGCCATCAAGGCCGTGCGCGAGCTCACCAACCTCGGCCTCGCCGAGGCCAAGGCCCTGGTCGAGGGCGCCCCCAAGGCGGTCAAGACCGGCGTGTCCAAGGACGACGCGGCCGCGGCCAAGAAGAAGATCGAGGACGCCGGCGCCAAGGCCGAGATCAAGTAGTCGAGTATTCGGCGCGTCGCGACAGGCGCGCGCCACCCTGTCGCCCGCACCGCCTCGCGCGGTCTCGCGGGCGACGCCCTTTCGGGGGCGAGGTTCCAACCCTCGCTTCCCACCCGCTTTCTCGCGCCGTCGCGCGGCCTCGGCCGCCGCGAGCGCTCTCAAACACATCCCGTAGGAGTCTCCGATGGCCGACCTGCTCGCGAACAACTACCGGTTCCGCCGCACCTACAGCAAGACCCCCGTGGTGCCGGTCACGAACCTGATCTCGGTCCAGAAGGAGTCCTACGACCAGTTCCTCCAGGTCAGCACGCCCGCGGCGGAGCGCAAGAGCATCGGCCTGCAGGCCGTGTTCAAGAGCGTCTTCCCCATCAAGGACTTCTCCAACAAGGCGGAGCTCCAGTTCGTTTCCTACGAACTCGAAATCCCCAAGTACGACGTGGAGGAGTGCCGCGAGAAGAACATGAACTTCCAGGCGCCGCTGAAGGTGACGGTTCGCCTGGTGGTGTGGGAGGTCGATCCCGACACCGGCAAGCGCAAGCCCTACGACATGAAGGAGTCCGACGTCTACTTCGGCGAGATCCCGCTGATGACGGAGAACGGCACCTTCATCATCAACGGCACCGAGCGCGTCATCGTCAGCCAGCTCCACCGCTCGCCCGGCATCTTCTTCGATGAAACCCCGTCGAAGACCGGCGGCAGCGGGAAGATGATCTTCTCGGCGCGCATCATCCCCAACCGCGGCTCCTGGATCGACTTCGAGTTCGACACCAAGGACATCCTCTACGTCCGTATCGACCGCCGTCGCAAGCTGCCGGCCACCACCCTGCTCCGCGCGCTCGGCTACTCGACCGAGGACCTGCTGAACCACTTCTACCAGCGCGAGCGTTTCTTCCGCGACGCCGACGGCGCCTGGAAGAAGGAGTCGAGCCTCGACCTGTTGAACATCCAGCTCGCCCAGCAAGACGTGATGGGCCCGAACGGCGACATCCTCGTGAAGCAGGGCGCTAAGTTCAACAAGGGCGCCCAGAAGAAGATGCGGGACGCCGGCATGATGCGCCGGGGCGTCACCATCGCCGACGGCCGGGAGCAGGAAGTCGAGGTCGGCGTGGTGCCCGTGTCCTTCGAGGACCTCGTCGGCAAGGTCTCGTCCTACGACATCGTCGACATGAACACCGGCGAGATCGTCGTCGAGTGCAACGAGGAAATCACCGCCGCCCACCTCCAGGAGATCGAGTCTCGCGGCATCGACCAGGTGGAGGTTCTCTACATCGACGGCAAGTTCGTCGGCAGCTTCCTGCGCGACACGCTCCTCGTCGACAAGATCACCACCAAGGAAGAGGCGATCATCGAGATCTACCGTCGCCTCCGCCCGGGCGACCCGCCCACCTACGATGCGGCCGACGCGCACTTCCACAACCTGTTCTTCAATGCCGAGCGCTACGACCTGAGCAAGGTGGGCCGCAAGAAGCTCAACCACAAGCTCAACATCGACCTCCCGCTCGAGCAGGTGACGCTCACCCGCGAGGACATCCTCAAGGTCGTCCAGTACCTGATCAACCTCAAGAACAAGAAGGGCGAGGTCGACGACATCGACCACCTCGGCAACCGCCGTGTTCGGGCCGTGGGCGAGCTCCTCGAGAACCAGTACCGCGTGGGTTTGGTCCGCATGGAGAAGGCCATCAAGGAGCGCATGAGCCTCTCGGAGATCGAGGCGCTCACGCCGGCCGACCTCATCAACGCAAAGCCGGTGAGCGCGGTGGTGAAGGAGTTCTTCGGCAGCTCGCAGCTCTCCCAGTTCATGGACCAGAACAACCCGCTGTCCGAGGTCACGCACAAGCGTCGCCTCTCGGCCCTCGGGCCCGGCGGCCTCAACCGCGAGCGCGCCGGCTTCGACGTGCGCGACGTGCACCCCACGCACTACGGCCGCATCTGCCCCATCGAGACGCCGGAAGGCCCGAACATCGGCCTCATCGCGTCGCTCTCCACCTACGCCCGGGTCGACGAATACGGTTTCATCGAGACGCCTTACCGCATCGTGAAGGACGGCAAGCCGAGCGCGGACATCCGCTACTTCACCGCGCTCGACGAGGAGTTCGTCCAGAAGGACGGCAAGGTCGTGCTCACCAAGGACGGCAAGCCGCTGCACCACAGCATCGCCCAGGCCACGAGCCTCCCCGGTACCGACGGGCTGCTCGACGAGGAGGCGGTCCCCGCCCGCAAGGCCGGCGAGTTCGCCGTCGTGCCGCGCGAGCAGGTCACGCTGCAAGACGTGTCGCCCAACCAACTCGTGTCGGTCGCGGCCTCGCTGATCCCCTTCCTCGAGAACGACGACGCCAACCGCGCGCTCATGGGCAGCAACATGCAGCGCCAGGCGGTGCCGCTCGTCCGCACCGAGGCGCCGCTCGTCGGCACCGGCATGGAGGACGTGGTGGCTCGCGACTCGGGCGTCACCACCACCGCCCGCCGCACCGGCGTGGTGGAGTACGTCGACGGCGGCCGCATCGTGGTCAAGAGCGAAGACGACAGCGTCGAGGGCATCGGCGACGACGTCGACATCTACAACCTGACCAAGTTCACCCGCTCCAACCAGAACACCTGCAGCAACCAGCGGCCGGTGGTGAAGATCGGCGACAGGGTGGAGAAGGGCGACGTCCTCGCCGACGGCCCGGCCACCGAGTGCGGCGAGCTCGCCCTCGGCCAGAATGCGGTTGTCGCGTTCATGCCCTGGCAGGGCTACAACTTCGAGGACTCGATCCTCATCTCCGAGCGGCTCGTGGCGGAAGACTGGTTCACCTCGATCCACATCGAGGAGTTCGAGATCGCCGCGCGCGACACCAAGCTCGGCAAGGAAGAGATCACCCACGACATCCCCAACGTCGGCGAGGAGGCGCTGGCCAACCTCGACGACGCCGGCATCGTGCGCATCGGCGCCGAGGTGAAGGCGGGCGACATCCTCGTGGGGAAGATCACCCCCAAGGGTGAAACGCAGCTCTCTCCCGAAGAGAAGCTTCTCCGCGCCATCTTCGGCGAGAAGGCCGGCGACGTGAAGGACACCTCCCTCCGCGTGCCTCCCGGCGTGGAAGGCACGGTCATCGGCGCCCAGGTGCTCGCCCGCGAGGGCGTGGAGAAGGACACCCGTGCGATGGAGATCGAGGCCTACCAGGTGGCCCGCATCCACCGCGACCGCGACGAGCGCCTGCGCACCGTCCGCGAGTCGGCCGCCCGCGGCCTCGCCAAGCTCCTGCGTGGCAAGAAGTCCGCGAGCCGCGTGCTCGACGACAACACCGGCGCCGAGGTGGTTTCGCGTGGCGACGAGTTCACGCCTGCGCTGGTGAAGCGTCTCAACCTCGACCAGTACGAGCGCATCCAGGTCGACGTCGATCATGCCGTCCAGGACGCGATCTTTGGGCTGGTCGACAAGGTGCGCGAGAAGGAAGACGACATCCGCAAGCGCTACGAGGAGAAGGTCGAGCGCCTGCAGAAGGGCGACGAGCTGCCGCCCGGCGTGATCAAGCAGGTGAAGGTCTTCGTCGCCATCAAGCGCAAGCTGAGCGTCGGCGACAAGATGGCCGGCCGCCACGGCAACAAGGGCGTCATCTCCAAGGTGC
>VGRE01000222.1 GCA_016875435.1 Deltaproteobacteria bacterium
GTCGAGGGCCTCGCGCGCGGGGCTCTCTTCCACCCCGGCCAGCGCCTTGCGGGCCGCCCAGGCCTCGGTGGCCAGGGCCTCCCGCGCCGCCTGCATGCCCCCGGCGTCGCGCACGCTGGCGCGCAGAGCCTCGGCGAGCTTGGCCTCGGGCGTGCCGCAGACCTGGCGCCACAGCTCGTTGACGCGCGGGTCGCGTTCCCCGGCGATGGCCACTGGATACAGCGTGGGTCGCGACACGAGGTGTGCGGCATCGTCGCCGCGCTCGAGCACGGCAAGATCTTCCGCGAGGTGGACCGCGACGCCCACGTGCCGGCCGTAGCGGCCGAGCCCGGTGACCACCGGGCGCGGTGCCCCCGAGAGCCGCCCGCCCGCCCGGCAACTGAAGGCGAAGATCGCCCCGGTGTGCCCCTCGGCGAGCTGGTGGGCCTCGCTGCCGGTGGCCGGCCGCGCGCGCAGGGCCTCGCCGAGGGCCTGTCCCTCGCTCACCTCGCGCAGGGCGTCGAGCGCGTCGCCGAGGATCTCCGGCGCCGGTGCCCGCCGCGCGATCTCCAGGGCTCGGAGGGTGAGGTGGTGCGCCCCCAGCAGGTGCGCCGCGCTCCCGAGCACGCGCCGGGCGGCGCGGCGACGGCGACCGTGCTGGCGACCGAGCGCGAGGTCGTGGAGCCGGATGGCCGACTGCAACAGCTCCGCCACGTACGCCACGTCGGCGGTGCCCTCGGGCATGGGGCCGCTGCCGCTCCCGGCACGGCTGGCCAGCACCACCAGCACCGGTCGCACCCGGGGCACGCCGCCGGCGAACAGCACCTCCGGCTCGAGCCCCGGGGGGAGCCCCTCGCCCTTCGACAACGAGGCCAGCGCCTCGTCGATCGCGCCGATGGGGCCCTTCAGATCGTGCGCGAGGCGCTCCACCTCCTGGTGGAGGGCGCGCCGGGCCGCCTCGCCCCGACCTGGCCTTGGACCGAAGGGCACTACTGCCACCGCTGGGCGAGGGGGATGCGACGGCCGCTGCCAAAGGCGCGCGGCGACACCCGCAGCACGGGCGCCGCCTGCCAACGCTTGTACTCGCTGCGGACAACCATGCGGATCACGCGCTCCACCAGCGCCCGCTCGTAGCCCCTCGCCACGATCGACTCGGTATCCTGCACCCCCTCGACGTACAGCCTCAAGATGCCGTCGAGCACGGCGTAGGGCGGGAGCGAGTCCTCGTCCTTCTGGTTGGGCGCCAGCTCGGCGCTCGGCGGCTTGGTGAGCGTGGACTCGGGGATGAGCGGACCGGAGACATTCACCTGTCGCGACAGGCGATAGACGTCGGTCTTGAACACGTCGCCGATCAGGGCCAGGCCTCCGTTCATGTCGCCGTACAAGGTACAGTAACCCACGGCCATCTCGGACTTGTTGCCGGTGGTGAGCAGCAGGTGTGCAAACTTGTTGGAGGCGGCCATCAGCACCGTCCCCCGGGCCCGCGCCTGGAGGTTCTCCTCGGTGACGTCGGGCTTGCGACCGCGGAAGAGGGGCTCGAGGGCCTCGTTGAACGCGTTCCAGGCCGGGGTGATCGGCACGATTTCGAGGGGCATTCCGAGCGCCTCGGCGAGCGAGCGCGCGTCGCTGATGCTGCCTTCCGACGAGTAGGGGCCGGGCATGCCGAGCCCGAGCACGTTGTGGGCCCCGAGCGCCCGCGCGGCGATCGCCGCGACCAGCGCGCTGTCGATGCCCCCGGAGAGGCCCAGCACTGCCGTGCGAAAGCCGGTGCGCTGGGCATAGTCGCGGGTGCCCATGGTGAGGGCCTCCAGCACCTCGGGGGCGAACTCGGCGAATCGCGGCTCCACCGGCCCGCCCGAGGTTTCCACGAGCGAGAGGCCCGGCGCGAACTGCGCGCCCTGGAACAGGATCTGCCCCGAGGCGCTCGCCACGAGCGAGCCCCCGTCGAAGAGTAGCTCGTCGTTGCCCCCCACCATGTTGGCGTAGACCAGCGGCGCGGCGGCTTGCCGCGCCTGTCGCGACACCAGCTCGGCGCGAAGGGCCGCCTTGCCCGCGTGGAAGGGCGACGCGCTGAGGTTGACCACGAGCTCGCAGCCCCGCACGCGCTCCACCGGGTCGAGCGCGTAGGCGTGGCGCACGAGGCCCGGCTCGTTCCAGATGTCTTCGCAGATGGTGACGCCGAGGCGCAGGCCATCGACCTCGACGGGCCTCGGATCGTGCTCGGGGACGAAGTATCGACCCTCGTCGAACACGTCGTAGGTGGGGAGCAGCGACTTGTGTCGCACCGCGACGATGCGGCCCCGGTGGGCCACCACGGCGCTGTTGCGCAGCCCGCCGTCGACCCAGGGCGTGCCGAACACCACGATGCACTCGCCGCTCGCGGCGGCCACGCGCTCGGCCGCCGATCGGCAGGCGGCCACGAGGTCGGCCCGCTCCAGCAAGTCGCGCGGCGGGTAGCCCGAGAGCACGAGTTCCGGGCACACCAGGACGCGCGCCCGCTGGGCCTCGGCCGCGCGGACGGCGGCGAGGCAGCTTTCGGTGTTGCCCGCGACGTCGCCGATGACCGGGCTCGCCTGGGCGATGAGGACGCGCATCGGGCGGACGGTGGCCTAGTAGCCCCCGGTGTTCTTCCACTGGGTGGCGTTGAGGTAGACCAGCGCCGGGACGCCGAGCACCAGACACACCGCGCTCAGGGTGAAGCTGCTATTCGGGCCCACCTCGCCCATCGCGTCCCAGCCCACTCGGTCGAGCGACAGGGCGATGTCGGCGCCGCCGCTGTCGAAGGAGAAGATCAAGTTCATGATGCCGGTGGCGCAGAGCACGCCGCCGAGGATCCAGCCGATGGTGCGGGGGTTCACGAGGGCCTCGGGGAGGGGCGCGCGGCCTAACCTGAGGGGAGGGTATCGGCACGGCAGGTTTGCCGCGCTCCGGGTGTTAGGAGCGCCGGCCAGGAGGAACCTGTGCTCAGCCTGCTCTTCCTCGCCACTGCCGCCGCGCAGGATGGCGACGTTGGCCTCTACGCGGCGGCGCCGCCGGCCGGCTCCGCGTTCGTGCGCGTGGTCAACGCCGGGGGCGCGGCGCTCACCGGGAAGGTGGGGAAGTACGCCACCGGCAGCATCGCGCCGGGCGTGGCGTCGCCCTACTACGCGGTGCCTGGGGGCGACGTGGCCCTCGCCCTCGGCCAGAAGTCGCAGGCGGTGCAAGCGGCGGCGGGGACCTTCGTCACCGTGGTCAGCGGCATGCCCGGCAAGGGCGAGGGCGTGGTCTTGCCCGACACGCTCTCGCAGAACCGCGCCAAGGCCACGATCCTGCTCTACAACGTGTCGTCGCAAGCGGGAGTCGATCTCGCCACCTCCGATGGCAAGGTGACGGTGTTTACCGACGTGCCTCCGGGCACCGAGGTGATGGAGGAGGTCAACGCGATCAGCATCGGGTTCACGGTGCAGGGACCGAGCAGCCCAGTGACCACCTTCCCCACGGCCACTCTCGAGCGGGGCGCGGCCTATAGCGTGGTGGTGTACGACAGCGCGGGCAAGTTGGCTGCCACCTGGTCGACGAACACGACGGCGCCGGTGAAGTAGGCGTGATCGGCCTCGGCGGCATCCTGTGGTGGTGCGGCTGGGCGTGGGCGGCCCCCACCCAGATCGAGCTGTGCGAGGCCGTGCGCCAGCCGAGCGAAGACGAGGCCAGCGAGCCCCTGGCGCTCGGTGGCGACGGGTGGCTGTTCCGGCAGTCCGACCTCCAGCTCCAGTACGCGGTCGGGACCGGCCTGTTGGAGGGACTTTCCCGGTGGTCGGCCAATCTCGCGGCTCGTGGCACTCGACTCGCCCTGGTGTTGCTGCCGCCGCGCGCGGTGCTGGCGGTCGCGAAGGTTGACGTGGCCGACCCCCTCGCCTCGGGCTTCGATCCGGCGCGGGTGGCCGCGAGCTACCGCGCTGCCGTGGCGGCGTTGCGCGGCGCGGGGGTGATCGTCCCCGATCTCCTCGCGTCGGCCGAGGCGAGTCGGATCGGCGCCGGCTACTTCTTCGCTCGCGACCACCACTGGCGCCCGCGGGGCGCGCAGGACGCGATGGAGGCGCTCGCTCGCGAGGTGTTCTCGACAGGGCTGCGTTTTTCGCCTGTCCCCTTCGCCAACGACAACGAGGGCGACCGCGTGCTCTACGGCAGCCTCGGCAAGCGCGTCCAGGCTGCCTGCGGTGGTCGCGCGCCCCGGGCCGAGACCTTCCCGCGGTTCCGCTCCGTGCCGCTCTCGCCGGTGGACTCGTCGTCACTGCTCGCCGATTTGCCTCCCCCCGAGGTGGTGCTCGCCGGCACCTCCCACTCGAACAAGGGGAACGAGGACCTGTTGAACGCGGGCGGCTTCCTGCGCGCCGCGCTCGGGACCGACGTGCTCAACGTGGGGGTAGACGCCGGCGGCTACGGGACCAGCCTCCTCGGCTGGTTGGAGTCCGGCCACGCTCTCGACCCCGCCCCGCGCTTGCTCGCCTGGGAGCTGGGGGGACGCGTGCCCGCCTCGCTGGGCGAGTTCTTTCGTGTCCTGATACCCACGAGCTTCGGAGATTGCGACGAGCCGGTTGCCGCCTGGGCAGGCGAGCTGCGGGCCGGTATGACGCCGCTCTTCGCGACCGGCGTGGTCGCAGGCGAGCACTACGTCGTGCTGGAGACGGACGATCGCTCGGTCGTCGACTTCAGCGTTCGCTTCGAGTTGGAGGGCGGCGCGATCGACGTGGTCACGGTGCGGCGCGGCACGCGAGCCGGCAACCTGGGCAAACAATTTGTCGCCGGCCCGTTGAGCCCCACGCCCCTCTCACGGGTGACGGTGACCACCCCGGCGGGCACGAGCACGAGCGCGCAGGCGCGCTTGTGTGCTTTCCCCCCGGACGAGGCGGGCGTCAAGTGGCTGCGGGGCGGTTAGGTCGCGCCGATGTTCCTGGCTCTCCTCCTTGCCTGCGGCGAAACGCCCGCCCCCGTCGCCCCGCCCGCCGCCGCCGCCCCGCCCGCTACCGAGGCGCCCGCGCCGCCGGCCGCTGCGGCCCGCCCCACCTTCGCGTGTTGCGACACGCCCGAGGCCAGCGCGGTATTGCAGGCCTACGTGGGGGTGAACGCCTCGCTCGCGGCCGACAAGTCTGCGGCGGAGCCGATGGCGGCCCTGGCCGCCGCCACGCAGAAGGAGCTGCCGGAGGTGTCGCAGGCGCTGGGGCCGCTGGCCTCGGCCGACATCGCCGGTCAGCGCCAGGGCCTCAACCCCCAGTCCGCCGCCATCGTGAGCTACCTGCGCGCGCACAAGGGCGGCGCGGAGACGGTATCGGAGGCCTTCTGTCCGATGGCCAACGCCGGGTGGGTGCAGGCGGGCGACACCGTGGCCAACCCGTACTATGGCAGCGAGATGCTGACCTGCGGCTACTTCAAGGAGTGATCATGGGTACCGCCTACATCATCGACGCCGTCCGCACGCCGCTCGCGCGCGTGAGCAAGGGGCAGTCGGCCCTGAGCCAGCACCGCCCCGACCAGCTCGGCGCCCACGTGCTGCGCGCGCTCGTGGAGCGCAACGGCGTCGACCCCGCCTGGGTGAACGACGTGGTGATGGGTTGCGTCACGCAGGTGGGCGAGCAGGGGCTCAACGTGGCTCGCAACGCGGCGCTGGTGGCCGGCTTCCCGGTCGATGTCACCGGCGTGAGCGTCAACCGCATGTGCGGGTCGTCGCAGCAGGCGCTCAACTTCGCGGCGATGGGCGTGGCCTCGGGATTCCAGGACCTGGTGATCGCCGGCGGCGTGGAGAGCATGAGCCGCGTGCCCATGGGGAGCGACATGTTCCTCAACGGCAACCCCGCGCTCCCCGCCCCGGAGATGAGCTGGAAGTACAGCATCGTCCCGCAGGGCACCAGCGCGGAGCTGGTGGCGCAGCGGTTCGGCTTGTCGCGACCAGAGCTCGACGAGTACAGCGTGGAGTCTCACCGTCGCGCCGGCCTCGCGCAGGCGCAGGGCTGGTTCGACAAGGAGATCGTCCCGGTGGGTGGGGTTGTGAAAGACGATGGCATCCGGGCGTCCACCGTGGCCGACCTCGGCAAGCTCAAGCCGGCCTTCGCCGCCGACGGGGTCATCACGGCGGCCTCGTCTTCCCAGATCACCGACGGCGCGGCGGTGGTGCTCGTGGCCAGCGAGGCGGCGGTCAAGCGCTACAAGCTCGTCCCTCGTGCTCGGGTGGTGGCGATGGCCACCGCCGGCTGCGACCCCACCATCATGCTGACGGCCCCCATCCCGGCCACGCGCAAGGCGCTGGCGCAGGCGGGCCTCGGCATCGGCGACATCGACGCGGTGGAGATCAACGAGGCCTTTGCCTCGGTGGCGCTGGGCTGCGGCCGCGCGCTGGAGTTCGACTTCGCCAAGACCAACGTGCACGGCGGCGCCATCGCCCTCGGGCACCCGCTCGGGGCCTCGGGCGCCCGGTTGACGGCTACGCTGCTCGGCGTGCTGGAGCGCACCGGCGGGCGGCGTGGCCTCGTGACGATGTGCATCGGCTTCGGGCAGGGGACCGCCACCATCATCGACCGCGAGATCTGATGCGCGTGCTCCTCGTCGGCTCCCCGGGGCGTACCCCCTTCTGCGGGCACTTCCGCGGCAGCGTCCGGCAAGGCGACGCCGAGCTTTGCTGGGCCGGTCGCCTCCGCGGCGCCGGGAGCCCCGAGGAGGGCTGGGCGGCAGCGGAACAGGCCAGGTCGGCGCTCGAGGACGTCGCGACCGGGCTGCCCGGTGCCGACCGTTTCGCGCTCATCGACGCCGCCTGGGCGGCGCTCCGGTCGCTCGACCATCGCGATCTCAGCGTGCTCATCGCCGCGCGCGATCGGGGCGGCGTGTCGCTCGCCGGCTGCGGCCTCGAGGCGGTGTACACGGGGGGCGCGCCCCTGGTGGAAGCCGGGCACCCGCTCCTCGGTGAACCGGGCATCCCCGAGCGCACCGGCTACTGCCAGTTTGAGGGGGGCGAGCGCGACCGGGCGAGCGGCGACCTCGTGGGCGTGCCGGTGGGCGCGCGCTACCCGGCTGGCGACCTGGCCGCCGCGTGCGGGGTGCGCGCGTGAGCGGGAAGAAACGCCGAGACAAGCGTCTCGATACCGGCGGCGTGCCGC
>VGRE01000223.1 GCA_016875435.1 Deltaproteobacteria bacterium
GACGGTACGCTCGCCCTGGCACGGCGCCCGATCGATGGGCGGGTGTTCTTCTGCAACCAGGACGACTGGGCCTTGCCCGCGCTGGAGACTTGCCTGGTGCGCGCGCTCGAGGTGGAGGCGGAGGTGAGGGAGCGGATCGCCGTGCGATAGCTACCCCTCCGCCCGCCCCGCCGCGGGGTGCCGCCGTACCACCACGCGCGCCGGCGGCATGTTGATCGGTACCGTCTTGCTGCTCACCACCAGCGGCTCGAGCTCGGCCTCGATCTCCAGCAGGCGGGCGATGCGGTCGCGGGCCTCGCCGGAGGCGAAGGTGTTGAGGATCTCGCGGCCGAGCACGTGCTCGAACATCACGAAACTGCCACTCGGCTCCAGCAGGTCGAAGATGCGCTGGTAGATCGTCTCCACCAGGTTCGCGGGGAAGTTCGCCAGCGGGAGCCCGCTCACGATGTGGTGGTAGCGCACGCCGGGATTGAAGTCGGCGATGCTCACCTGGTGCACGGTGGGCGCCACCGGCGCGGCGGCGAAGCGCTCGCACAGCACGGCGCAGAACTCGGGGTTGAGTTCCACCACGTCGAGCCGGTCGCCCGGGAGCAACCGGGCCACCAACTCCTCGGTGACCGGACCGACGCCCGCGCCCACTTCCAGCACCCGCAGCCGCTCGCGCGACTTGTGCACCTCGGCGAACACCGGCTCGACCATCGCTCGCGACAGGCCCTTGCTGGAGGGCCAGAGGGCGCCGACGGTCTGGGCCTGCTGGAGCGACTGGCGGAGGAAACGGAGGGGTGCGGGCGGGGCCATGGCGCTGGGCGCGCCTATCACGGGCGTGCGCCCTGTTGTAGTCCAGGCGACAGGCCTAGTCGAACAAGCCCTCCTCGAGGCAGCTCTCGTCACCCATCTGGATCGCCTTGGCTATCGCCGTCGCCCGCGGGATGACGTTCTTCATGTAGAAGCGCGCGTTGGCGATCTTGCCCCGGTAGAACTTGCCATCGTCGCCCGTGGCACCGTCGCGGAGGGCCTCGTGGGCCACCCGCGCCTGCCACAACGAGTGCAGCCCTAGCACCACGGTGCCGAACAGCTCGAGGAAGGGCGTGGCCTGGAGCATCGCGCCGCGGAGGTTGCCCTGGGCGCCCACCATGCCGAGGTGCATCGCCGTTTGCCCGAGCTGGTCGCGGGCGCGCTCGAGGCCGGCCACCTCCTCCGCCAGCTCGCCGATCGCCCGGGCGCGCTCGAGCTCCATGTTGGCCTCGTCGAGCCAGCTCATGAAGAGCATCCCCTGTCCCTTGCGCATCTTCCGGCCGAGCATGTCCATGGCCTGGATGCCGTTGGTGCCCTCGTAGATGGCCATGATCTTGCTGTCGCGGAGGTGCTGCTCCACCGGGTACTCGCCGATGTAGCCGTAGCCACCGAACACCTGCACGGCGGTGGAGCACACGCTGAACGACACGTCAGAGCAGTAGGCCTTCACGATCGGCGTCATCAGCTCCACGAGGCCGAGGAGGTAATCCTTCTCCGACTCGTCGCCGTGCTCGGTCTTGTCGAACCGATTGGCCACGCTGTAAATGAGCGAGCGCATCGCGTCGATCTGGCACTTCATCATCATCAGGTTGCGACGGACGTCGGGGTGCTTGTTGATGGTGACGCGCGGGGGATCGGCCTCGCGGAAGTGCTCCACGGCCGAGCCCTGCACGCGGTCTTTCGCGTAGGCGAGCGCGTTCTGGTAGGCGGCGCTGGCGAGGCCGAGGGCCTGGATGCCCACGCCGATGCGGGCCTCGTTCATCATCCGGAACATGATCTCCATGCCCTGATGCTCGCCGCCGTAGAGGTAGCCGACACAAGTGCCGGTGGCGCCGAGGGCGAGGGTGCAGGTGGCACTGCCGTGGATCCCCATCTTGTGCTCGATGCCCACCACCTTGGCGTCGTTGCGGGCG
The DNA here is from genome assembly GCA_016875435.1 of Deltaproteobacteria bacterium. Classification (GTDB taxonomy): domain Bacteria; phylum Myxococcota_A; class UBA796; order UBA796; family SXON01; genus SXON01. Next base: position 1,929 of record VGRE01000223.1, read on the forward strand.
CCCAGGTTCCCGGCGGCATCGAAGTGGAACTTGGGTACGATGAACATCGAGAGGCCCTTCGTCCCCGGGGGGGCGCCGGGGGTGCGAGCGAGCACCATGTGCAGGATGTTCGACACGAGGTCCTGGTCGGCCCCGGAGATGAAGACCTTCTCGCCGGTGAGGTGGTACACGCCGTCGTCTGCAGTGGGCACGGCGGCGGCGCGGTTGTCGCCCACGCTGGTGCCGGCGCCGGCCTCGGTGAGGCACATCGTGCCGCCCCACTCGCCGCCGAGCATCTTCGGCACGGCAAGCTCGCGGATCCACGCCGGCGCGTCGGGCCAGGTGAGGAGGTTGGCCGCCGCGCGGGTGAGGCCCGGGTACATGTTGAAGGCCATCGCCGCGCCGCTCGTCATCTCGTGGGTGGCGACGTCGACCACGTGGGGCAGGCCCTGGCCGCCGTGTTCCTGGGCCAGCGAGGCGCCGATGAGGCCGGACTCCGCCAGCGCCTTGTAGGCGCCCTTGAAGCAGTCCGGCGTGGTGATGTTGCCCTCGCCATCGAGCTTCACGCCCTCGCGGTCGCCCACCTTGTCGACGGGGCTGAGCACGTTCTCGCTCAGGTCGCGCGCCAAGTCGAGCACCGCCTCGTACATGTCGCGGTCGAACTCCTTGTAGCGGGGCACGTCGGCGAGCTGCTCGTGCGCCTTCATCTGCTCGAAGAGCACGAACTTTATGTCGCGGAGATCGGCCTTGTAGGAGGTGGCAGACACGTGGGCTCCAGGGTGTGAATGAATCCTCATTCATTTACCCGGTGGGCCCGCGCGGGCGCAAGGGGGATCGGTCGAGGACCCGTCAGGTCTTGTCGAGGTGCCCGGTGTCGCTGTCGCCCATCTCCACCCTTCCGCCGGGGAAGTACTCCGCCCAGCGGCGCGACACGAGCGCGGCGGTGTCGGGGTCGCAGAACAGCTCCTCCGGGTAGGTGGGCTTCATCCGCGCGTCGAACACCAGCGGTCCGTCGAACACCACGTGGTTGCGATGAATCCGTCGCGCACCGTGGATGTCGGCGGCGGGCTCCATGCGGGTGAAGGTGGTCCAGAGGAGGCGCGCGTCGGTGGCGCAGGTCCGCTCCGCGTCGTCGGCGAGCACCACCATCGGCCAGTCGCGGAGCGAAAGGTGTGCCGCGATTCGCGTGGCGGCGCCGGGGTCGTTGACGTACGTCGGCGCCGACAGCACCAGGCAGCCGCCGCAGTACACGACGGCGTCGCGACACCCGAACGGGAGGTCGCCCTGGAACTGCCGGGGTAGCTCGCGCACGGGCTCGCCCACTCCGAGCATGATTCCCTTGCTGCCCTCGTTGACCGCCGGGCCGCAGTAGTCGAGGGTGTCCATCGAGAGGTTGGCGAAGACGTAGAGGTCTTTCTGGGGACGGAAGCGCGCGAGGACCGTCTCCAACACCAGCTTGAAATCCCGAAGATCCATGGGGCGGTCGAGCACCAGCAGGAACTTCGTCAGCGACAGTTGCCCCTCGCCGAGGATGCGGAAGGCGCTCGCCATCGCCTCGCGGCCGTAGCGCTCCCACACCACGGCGGCGGAGAGGGAGTGGTAGCCGGTCTCCCCGTAGCTCCAGAGGTCGCGCACGGCGGGCATCACCACCGGGAACAGGGGTGACAGGAGTTCCTGCAGCCAGTCGCCAAGGAAGAAGTCCTCCTGCCGGGGCTTGCCCACCACCGTGGCCGGGAAGATAGCGTCTTTCCTGTGAAACACTCGCCGCGCCGTGAACACCGGGTAGTCGTGTTGCAGGGAATAGTAGCCGTAGTGGTCGCCGAAGGGGCCCTCGGGACGGCGCACGCCGGGCGCCACCTCGCCCACGAAGGCGAACTCGGCGTCGGCCACCACGGGCAGCGGTCCCGCGTCGGTGGCGACCCGGCGCACCGGCTCGCCCACGAGGAGCGAGGTGAGGAGCAGCTCGGGCACGTTCTCGGGCAGCGGGGCGATCGCGCTGGCGATGAGCGCGGGCGGGCCGCCCACGAAGAGGTTGAGCGGCAACGCCTGCCCCTTCTTCTCCGCCACCGAGTAGTGGAAACCGCCGCCCTTGCCGATCTGCCAGTGGATGCCGGTCTCGCTGTCAGAGTAGCGCTGGATCCGGTACATCCCGAGGTTGTGTACGCCCGTCTCGGGGTGCTCGGTGTACACCAGCGGCAGTGTCACGAAGCTGCCGCCGTCTTTCTGCCAGCAATGTAACAGCGGCAGGCGGGTGAGGTTGGGCGTGGTGCTCACCTCGGTGACCGGGCCGCGGCCGACGGTCTTCATCCCCACGCTCATGGCCTCCCACGCGAAGTCGCGCAGCCCCCAGAGCTTGCCGATCGAGGGGGGGACCAGCTCGTGCGGCAGGCCGGCGGCGCGCTTGATGAAGGTGTTGGCGCGCTGGCCGAAGGCGAGGTCCACCCGCTTCTTGGTGCCAAAGAGGTTGGTCACCAGCGGGAAGTCGGCGCCGCGGGGGCGCTTGAACAGCAGCGCCGGCCCACCGCCCGCGATCACCCGGCGGTGGATCTCGGCGATCTCGAGGTGGGGGTCGCACTCTGCGTCGATCTCGACGAGCTCGTTTTCGCGGCGAAGGACATCGAGAAAGGCACGCAGGTCGCGCATGGGCCGCTCCGGGGCGAAGGGCGCGGCCTAACGTGGCCGGGGGGTTGGCCGGTCAAGAGCTAAGTCTTAACCCTTAACCTCCGGCGCCTTTTTCCAGGAGGGATCGACGAGCAGGATCGACATCGGCGAGGGCTCCGAGTCGGGGTCGCAGCGGTACTTCTTGAAGTCGGCGACGCCCGTTTCCCGGAGGATGTCCTCGTCGAGCCATGCGCGGAAGCGGGCGGTGCGCGGGTCGCGCGCCAGCAACGCGACGGTGGCGTCGGCGAGGATGTCGACGGAGCGCCACTCGGCGGCGCTGCCCATGCCGAGGTTCACTGTCGCGGCGGTCTGGATGGCGGTGACGGGCCAGAGCGCGCAGGCCGAGATGCCGTGGGCCTGCTCCTCGGCGTCGATCGCCATCGCGAGCGCGGTCATGCCCCACTTCGACACGAGGTAGGGCGCCTTGCCCGGGAGCGCCTCGGGGTTGATGGGCGGCGACATCATCAGCACGTGGCCGCCCTCCTTCCGCAGGTGGGGGATGGCGGCGCGCGAGAGCGCGAAGGCGGCGCGCATGTTGACGCCGAACACCAGGTCGAAACGCTTGACCGGCCAGTCGGACACCGGCGACCAGAAGATGGCGCCCGCGTTGTTGACCAGCGCGTGCACGCCGCCGAAGTGCTCCACGGCGCGAGCCACCAGGGCGTCGCAGGCCTGGCTGTCGCGCGCGTCCATCTGGACCACGATGGCCTCGCCCCCGGCGGCCTCGCACTCGCGCTGAGTGTCGAGGAGCGTGCCGGGGAGCCGGGGATCGGGCTCTACCGTCTTGCTCGCCAGCACCAGCTTCGCGCCTTGCCGCGCCAGTGACACCGCGCAGGCCGCGCCCACGCCTCGGCTCGCGCCGGTGATGACCACCACCTTGTCTTTCAGCGTCCACATCGTCTCGCCCGGGGTACGATGACGTCGTAACGGATGCGGCTCCTACCGGTCATGATCGTGCTGCCCGGGTGCCCCAGCGGGCAGCCGGAAGCCACGCCGGCCAACCCGGCGTGGGACCTCGCGGTGACCCTCGACGAGTTGCTCGGCCGCGACACCGACGCGGACACCGACACCGACACCGACACCGACACCGACGCGGACACCGACACCGACACCGACGCGGACACCGATCGCGACACCTCGGCGGATTCGGGTCGCGACAGCGGCGGCGACACTGGCGGCCTCGGGGTGGACACCGGCGATACCTCCCCCGGCAACGACACCGGCATGGACAGCGGCGACCGGGAGGACAGCGGCACCAGCCCGGGGCCCGACTCCGGCAGCGCTGACAGCGGTGACGACGGCGGTGGAGGCGCCGACTCCGGCGACAGCGCCACCGCTGACAGCGGCGCGGCAGGCGGCGCCGATACCAGCGCGGTCGACACCGGGTCGGGAAAGGTATCTGGCGGCTCGCCGAGCGAGACCGGCGTGGTGCCGCCCGACACCGGCGTCTACGCCCCCGAGCCCTGCGACTCGGGCGACACCGGCGGGTGCCACGACGTGGTGCGCTTCGTGGCCATCGGCGACGCGGGCACCGGCGACGCGCGGCAGGAGCGCGTGGCCGAGGCGATGGAAGACATCTGCTCGCTCTACGGCTGCGACTTCGCGCTCTACCTGGGCGACAACTTCTACGGGTCCGGGGTGGTCGACGTGTCCGACCCGCTGTGGACCTCCCACTTCGAGACGCCCTATGCCGGTCTCGGCTTCCGCTTCATGGCGGTGCTCGGCAACCACGACTACGGCGGCTTCGACACCGCCCGGGCCGCCGCGCAGGTGGCCTACACCTCGTACTCGAGCAAGTGGTACATGCCTGCGCGATTCTACACCGAGGTGGCTGACGATCTCACGGTCGTGGGCCTCGACACTCACGCGATGGTGATGGACAGCTACGCCGATCAGGAGGCGTGGATCCCCGCGGCGATCGCCAGCCTCAGCACCACCTGGAGCGTCGCCATCGGTCACCACCCGTACATCAGCAACGGTCCGCACGGCAGCGCCGGCGACTTCGACGGTCGCCCCGGCGAGGGCCAGACGATGAAAGACTTCTTCGACGCCTACATCTGCGGCAACGTCGACATGTACATCGCGGGACACGACCACACGCTCCAGTGGCTTGAGCCCTCCTGCGGCACCGAGCAGCTCGTGGCCGGCGGCGGCGGCGCGGGGACGTACCCGCTCGTGGGCACGGAGCCCGCCTACTTCGAGGCTTCTGACAATGGTTTCCTCTGGGTGGAGATCAGCGGGCGCTCGCTGACCGGTGTGTTCTACGACGACACCGGAGCCGAGCTGTACCGGCAGACGATTACCAAGTAGGGGCCTTGTTCCTTCGCCTGTTGCCGCTGCTGTCGGTGGCCGCCTGCGCGGCGGGGCTGGCGCTGGGCTTGCGCGAGACGTGGCTGGCGCTCCTGGCCGTCCCGGCGGTCTACCTGGGACCCGGGCTGGCGTTGCGCCTGCTCTTCGCGCGCGGCGCCGTCGACCCAGTCCGAGTGGGGCTCGACGCCTTTTTCGTGGGCCTGGCGCCT
>VGRE01000224.1 GCA_016875435.1 Deltaproteobacteria bacterium
CACCGGCGACGCGAGGCCAGGGCAAGGAGCCCCAGGCCGGCGAGCGCGCCCCCGAGCCACTGTCCCTCGCCCGGGGTGAGCGCGGCCTGCCACGGGGCCCAGGGCGGGCAGGGGTCGGCGGCCACGAGGTCGTCGACGACCCTCCGCCTCGCGAACTCCAGGTTGGCGGCCACGTCGGGATCGCGCGGGGCGAGCACCGCGGCGCGACGCCAGGCGAGGATCGCCTCGGCCACGCGATCCTGGCGGTAGAGCACGTTGCCCAGGTTGTAGAACAGGTCGGCGCTCATCGCGCCGCTGGCGATCGCCTCGGTGTAGGCGTCGCCGGCCGCGGCAAGGTCGCCGCTGGCCACGGCGTCGGCCGCCCCGTCGAGGCCAGCCGCCAGCGCGATCGACCAGATCATCGCCCCTCCACCCAGCGACGCAGTCGTGGCTCGTCGACGGTCCCCGCGCCCCGGTAGCGCGCCAGTTCTAGCTCCCGGAAGCAGTGAAGCGCTTCCTCGCCGAGCCCAGCCACGCGCTCGCGCGTGACCTCGCCCTCGGCGCAGTCCAGGCGTCGCGCTGCCGCCTCGCGGAAGAGCCGCTCGAGCGCCCCGAGACGAGCCTCGGGATCGGCGGGCAACTCGTCGAAGTGCACGCGCGCGGCGACCGCCGCCCGGCGCTGCGGTCGCAGTCGCGACACGGCCTCGCCCAGCAGCATCAACGACCCCGGCACGAGCAAGGTCCACGCGAAGTGCCCCGGCAAGGGCGACGACGTTGACGGGTCGGTGCGCACCGGGAGGATGTCGTCGCCGAGCGAGGCGACAGCGCTCCGGTTGACGGTCGAGCCGCCGAACCCTTCCACCGCTGCCTCGTCGGCGCGGCCGCTCACGTCGAGACGGAGCGCCTCGCCCTGGTGCACCACGTACTCGCCGCGAACGGGGTCGAACCACGACAAGGCCAGCGGTGGCAACTCGATCGTCCCCGGGCGCTCGGGGACGATGGCCCGCTTGAACTGTGCCGTCGCCTTGAGGCGTCCCTCGGAGAGCGCCGCGCCCACCACCGGCGTGTCGTCGTACACCCGCAGGCCGTCGACGCCCAGATGCGGCAGCTTCACGCCACCCAGCGGCCCCGTGCCCGCCACCGTGACGTCGAGCGTGACCGTGTCGCCCACGGCCGCCCGGGTCGCGGAGGCTTGCACGTCGACGGTGAATTCGCCCACGAGGCCGGTGAAGCCGGGCGGGGCGCCGGCAGGCAGGGCCCGAATCTCGATGGGGATGCGCTCGCTCGCCACGCTCTCAGTACGGACGTCGGAGAGGCCGGGGAGGTCGCCGAAGAAGGGGTCGGACCCAAAGGGCGAGGGGCGACGGCGGCGCTCGGTGGCGAACTGCGCGAGCAGCACGCCGGCGGCGATCTCGATCTTCCCGGGCTTGCTAGCGCGATAGGCGTACCACAACTCGGCGCTCTTGCCGACGGGATCGACCAGGTCGTACTCCGTCGTCACCGGCTCGATATTTGGCTCGGGGGTGAGGCCTTCGACCTCGGGTGGCGCCCATCGAGCGTTTATAAGTCGCGATGATGTCTTGTAGGCAAGGTGGTACACCAGCACCTGCCCCACGTACGCGACGCCGTCGAGCTGCCCGAGGTCGGCCACCAGCTTGTCCAGGCTCCCCGCCGGGCGGGCCGCCACGTGCAAACTCACCGCTGGCGCCGAGATCGTCCCCTCGGCCGAGGTGAGTTCCACCGGGCCGAGCGTGTAGTCCCCCGCTTCCAGCGCCGCTACCTCGTAGCGGAAAGTCTGGATGTTCACCGTGGAAAAGTTCATCGTCGCGCGCGTGGATGTCTGGGTGAGAAAACTCACGCGCAAGCCCGGCGGCGCGTCGATCTTCGGCGCGACCTTCAACCGCGCGTCGACCACCTGCAGCGTCAGGCCGATGGTCTCGCCGGCGCGGACCTCGCGCTCGTCGAGCTGCAAGACCACCTGCGCGGCCAGCGCGACCGAGGCGACGATGGCGATCACCAGTCCTTCTCCGTGTCGCGACCGGTCAACTGAACGTGCGGGCGCCCGTCCTTGACGCTGTCAACGAGCCGCGCCGCCTCCGCCTCGCCCATCTGGCCCTCGGCCTCGGGATCCGCCACGGCGGCGGCCCCCTCGGCCTCCTCGCTGCCCCCCTCCTCGCCCGGGGCAAAGCCCTCGCCCTCCTCGCCCGGCTCGGCCTGGCCCGCGGCGGGTTGTTGCTCTCCCTCGCCGGTCTGGCCGTCTGTCGGCTCTCCCTTCCCCTGGGCCTCGGTCGGCGACGCGTCTCCCTCCTGTGAACCTGGATCCTCCTCGCCGTCGTCGCCGCCCGGCTCCTGCTGCGGCTCCTGTTCCGGTGGTTGTTCGCGCAGGGCAATCTCCCGCTTCACCACCGCCGCGTTCTTGCTCGCCGCCTCCAGCTCTGGGTCGGCCTGCGCCGCCGCGTCGAAGCGCTGTACCGCGTCGTCGAGCCTGCCGCCCCGGTAGGCGGCGTTGCCCGCGTTGTACAGGTGCGTCGCCTTTCGTTCCGCGTCGGCCAGCGCGAGCGAGTCGTACACCTGCTCGGCCTCGCGGAAGCGCCCCGCCCGGTAGAGCGCCTCGGCCAGGGCCTGCCCCACCGCCGGGTCGCCGGGGTCGCTGACCCGGGCCTGCCCCAGCTTGTCGATGGCGGCGGGCCAGTCCTTCCGCGCGAAGGCCGACAGCCCGTCTTCCCGGGCCCCGGCGTGGGCGTGGCCGAGGGGGACGAGAGCGAGAAGGAACAACGCCGCCTTCGCCAGGTTCCGGGCCACCCGGGGACGAGGACCGATGCCGAAGAGCGCGTGGGCGACAAGGCCCACAAGGGCGACAGCGAGCGGCCACTGGAAACGTTCGAACCACACTTTCTCACGACGCACACCGCGCTCAGCGGCCTCGAGCCGGGTCCGGATCTGTCCCTCGTAGAGACCGCGCACGTCGTCGTCGCCGACCACGGCGCGGACGTAGGCCCCCCCGGTCTTGGCGGCAAGGGCGCGGAGCTTGTCCTCGTCGAGCCTGCTGAGCACCATGTTCCCGGCGCTATCCTTCTTGAAGCCGCCCTCGGCCAGCGGGATGGGCGCGCCCTCGGCCTCGCCGATCCCGAGCGCGTAGATCGGCGTCTCCGCCTCGCGCGCTCGGGCGAGCGCGGCGTCGAGGGCACTGTCGGGGTCATGGAACTCCCCGTCGCTCACGACGAGGATCGCGCGCCCGTTGCCCGGGGCGTTGCCGAGGAGCTTCAGCGCCGCCTCGATCCCGCCCGCCATCGAGGTGCCCTGCGCGGTGATCGTCGCGGTCGTCGTGTCTTCCAGGCCCCAGAGGAAGGTGCCGTAGTCGATGGTGAGCGGCATGCGCACGAATGCCCCGTTCGCCACGAGCACGAGGCCCACGGCGTCGCCCTTCATGACCCCCGCGAGGTCGGCGAGTTCCCGCCGAGCACGAACAAGTCGCGACGGCGACACGTCCTGGGCGTCCATGCTCTTGCTGACGTCGAGCACCACGGCGATCGCCACGCCCTCCACCTTTCGCTGCACCCACTCGAAGCCGAGCCGTGGCCCGAGAGCCGCCAGCACGAGCGCTGCGAGGGCGACCGGGGCGAGCACCGATTGCCAGGCCCGGGCCCGGGTGGCGCCCGGGGGCACGAGCGGGCCGAGCGCGGCCACCGCCCACGAGCGCGCTCGGAAGGCGCGGACCAGCACGAGGATGGAAAGCACCACCAGGCCGAAGAGCCACGCCAGGGACGGGGCGGCCCAGTTCACGGCAACCGCCTCAAGGGGCCGGCCGACAGCAGGAGCTCGACCACCAGCAGGCCCACCGCCCACAGCACGTAGCGCAGGTACAGCTCGTCACGGTGTACGTATTCCTTGACCTTGGCGGGGCTGCGCTCGAGCTCGTCGATGGTGGCGTACACCTGGGCCAGCGCGTTGGCGTCGGCCGCCCTCCAGTACTGCGCGCCGGTGATCGCCGACACGCGACGCAGCGTCGCCTCGTCAATCTGCGCGCCACCACCCCCGAGCAAGCCGCTGAGCAGGCCGCGACCGCCGGCTGCCCCAACGCCGATGGTGTAGACCTTCACGCCGAGCGCGGCGGCGGCCTGCGCCGCCGGGATGGGATCCACCTGGCCCGCGGTGGACTGCCCGTCGGTGACGAGCACCACGATCTTCGAGGGCGCCGGGAGATCCTTCATGTGCTTGGCGGCGACGGCGATCGCGTCGCCGACGGCGGTGGCCTGGCCGGCCATGCCGATGTCCATCGCGGCGATGAACTCGTCGAGCATGACGTGGTCGAGGGTGAGCGGCGCTTGCACGAAGGCCTGGGCGCCGAAGGCCACCACGCCCACGCGGTCTTCCGCCCGGCCATCGACGAACTGCCGCATCACCGTCTTGGCCGCCTCCAGGCGAGAGTAGCCGCGACCGCCCGACTCCATGTCTTGGGTGCGCATCGAGCCGGAAGTGTCGATGGCAAGCATGATGTCGACCCCTTCACTCTCGCGCACCGTCTCGCGCTCGACGTGTTGCGGGCGCGCGAGGGCGATGACCACCAGGGCCATGCAGGCGGCTCGCAAGGCGGCGGGCAAGACGGCGAGGGCACGCCGCGCCGTCCAGCGGGCGTCGACCAGCGACAGTGCCGAGAACCGGATCGCCCAGGGGCGCCACTCGCCGAGGAGCGGCAGCAGCGCCAGGGGGAGCGCCATGAACCACAGCGGGCTCGCCCACTCAAGCACGGCTGGCGCTCCGCACCGGGCGCACCAGCCTGCGGAAGTCGTCGTCGAGCCTGGCGAACAGGTCGGCATGCTCCTGCCGTTCCGCGAACTTCACCAGGTCGGTGGCCATCAGTAGGCGTCGCGTGGCGTCGAGCTCGATGGCGGTGAGCATGCCCGCGAGGTTGTCGACGATCTCGCGCGTGGTGCGCTGGGTGGCGGGGAAACCGTGGGCCGCCCCCACCCAGGTGCGGAAGATCTCCGACATCTGGCGGGCGAGCTCCTCCGGAGCCAGGTCGGTGCGCGAGCGGAGTCGATCCCATGCACGCAGCGCCACGACGTGCGGGGGATCGGGGATCGGTGGCGGCGGGACAGGCTTGAAGCGCTGCCAGGCGGCGTAGCCGAGCGCGGCAACCATCGCGAGCGCGATGGTGCTTGCGACCCAGATGGGCCAGGTGGGATCGGGCTCCGGGGGGACGGACAGGAGATCGGCCAGCTCGCCGACGTCGGGACCGTCCACCCCGATGTCGACGAACACCCGCACCGGCGCTCGCCCCGGGCCCGTGACGGTCACGATGTAGCTGCCCGGCTCGCCGCGCAGTTCCCAGGTGTCCTCGCTGGCGGCTGTCGCCACGAGGCCATCCTGTGTCTCCACCGTCGAGCCTGCCGGGGCATGCACGACAGCGGGGGCGCCCTCGTCTACCTGCTGCGCGTCGACGTAGATCGCCGCCGGGGGCGCCGATGGCGGCGCCTCGCCCCCGCAGCCGATGAGGCCAATCACGCCGCCCCCCGGAAGTGGGCGTGCAGTCGTTGGAAGGCGTCGTCGGCGGTGCCCACCGCGCTCGCCGTGACCCCCAGCCGCCGGATCTCGGCGAGGCGGGCGCGGACCCCGTGCCGGGCCACGGTGGCGCTGGCGTCGAGGGTAGACATCGCGCCAGACTCGCCATCGCGCACGCTCAGCAGGCCGAGCTTGCCCAGCGAGAGCTCCGCCGGGTCGTGCACCATGAAGGCGTGAACCCGGTGGCGGCGCAGGAGCACCCGCATCGGATCTTCCCACCCGCGCGGGGTGACGAAGTCGCTGAGGACGACCACGGCCGCGCGCCGTCGCAGGACTGCGTGGGCCCTCGACAGGGCCGCAGCGAGGTTGGTGGCCCGGTCTTCCTCGACAGTGGCGAAGGCCTCGCGGATCACCTGCCAGCCATGTCCTCGCGACTTGCGGGGCGGGAGGTAGCGCTCCACACCGTCGGAGAAGCTGAGCAGGCCAACGCGATCGTTGCTTCGCAGGGCCACGAAGGCGAGCGCGCCGGCGAGCCGCGCGATCTGCAGCCGCTTGTCGGTGCGGCCGTCGCGACCGCCGGTACCGAAGCGCACCGACCCGCTGCGATCGATGACGAGCAGCATGGTGAGCTCGCGCTCCTCGCGGAACACCTTGAGGAAGGGCTCGCCGCTGCGCGCCGTCACGTTCCAGTCGATGCGCCGGATGTCGTCGCCGGCCACGTAGGGACGAACCTCCTCGAACTCCATCCCCGAGCCGCGGAAAGCGGAGCGGTACTCCCCGGCAAGCAGCGCGTCGACGCTCCGGCCGATCTGCACGTGCAACCGACCGATCTGCTTGAGGTCTTCCGGGGTGAGCACGTCGTGACTCTACGGAGTTCGAACGCTTGCGAGGATCTCGCGAATGACACCGTCGGCGTCCACACCCTCCGCCTCGGCCTCGTAGGTGAGCAACACCCGGTGACGCAGCACGTCGGGCGCGATCTCCTTGACGTCGTCGGGCGTGGCGAAGTCGCGACCGTCGGCAAGCGCCACGGCCTTCGCCACCGCCGAGAGCGCGATGGTCGCACGAGGCGACGCACCAAACTGCACGAAACGGGCGAGCTTCGCCGATATCGATCCCGGGGCCCGCGTGGCCTGGACCAGGCTCACGATGTAGCTCTGCAGCACGGGCTTCACCGTCACCCGGCGGCAGAGAGCCTGGAGCTCCACCAGCCGCGTCGGGCTGAGCACCGGGCTCGGTTTCCCGGGGGGCAAGGCGGCACGTTCCAGGATGACCCGCTCCTCCTCGGCGCTCGGGTAGCGCACCAGAAGCTTCATCGTGAAGCGATCGACCTGTGCCTCGGGCAGGGGGTAGGTGCCCTCCTGCTCGATGGGATTCTGGGTGGCAAGGACCAGGAAGGGCGAGGGCAAGGCGTGCGTCTCGTCGGCGAGCGTCACCTGTCGCTCCTGCATGGCCTCGAGCAGCGCCGACTGCACCTTCGCCGGGGCGCGATTGATCTCGTCGGCCAGCACGATGTTGGCGAAGATGGGACCCTTCCTCGTGGTGAAGACCATCTCTCTGG
>VGRE01000225.1 GCA_016875435.1 Deltaproteobacteria bacterium
ACGGCGATCCAGCGCTTGGCGCCCTCCGCCGGCTCCGGTCCCCGGGTGGCCCACTGGTTGAACCGCGGCCGGATGGCGTAGCCGAAGCTCGTGACCTCTCCCTTGAAGTCGGGGTTGGGGAAGTTCATGCCCGCGGCAACCACGTAGAGGTCGCGAGGGTAGCCGTCGAGGTTGGGGAAGAGCAGCTCGCGCCCGCGAGTGAAGCGGTCGAGGCGGCCGATGCCCTCGGCCACGAGCACCCCGGACACCAGCCCCAGGGCCACGAGCCCCAGTCGCGACAACAGTCGCTTGATGTTCACTGGCCTCGCGCGGTCTCGTCGGCGCGCCAGTCCTGCACCTGCTTGAAGAAGTGATCGGTAAAGCTCTCGATCTCGTGCTTCGGGAAGAGCAACGCTACCTTCTCTCGGAAGATCTGTTTGGCTCGCTCGGTGCCGAAGAACTCGATGCAGGCCTCGTCGAGGTGCTTGAGCGTGGTGGCGCGGAACTCGGCGAAGCGGTCGGCCTCGAAGTAGTCGAGAGCGAGCTTCTCGTAGGCGGTGAGCTTGTCGTCGAAGGGAAGGTCCTGGTCGGCGATATCGAAGTAGGGCTGCCAGTTGGGGTTGATGCACGGCTTGCGACGGGTGGCGGCGCAGTAGAGGCTCCACGCCAGCAGCGAGCGCACCGTCCACGGGAAGTGGTAGTGCAAGCTCGTTACCTGGGAGTCGGGACAGGCGTTGGCGAAGTCGATGGGGTAGAACACCCCGTCGGCACGCAGCGCCTCGCAAGAGTTGTAGTCCCAGCAGAAGAAGGCGTTGATTACCCGCGCGTAGCGCTCCATGGTGCGGCGCCCGGCGTCGTCGAGGAAGTTCTTGGCCACGACGTAGCGAGCGTGCAGCGGCGCTGCCGGATCGTACTTGATGCAGTTGACCTGTGGGCCGATGCCGATGGCGCGGACGAAGAGATCCCAGCCGTCGACGGCCTTCTGGAGGTGCATCACCTGCTTGCTCGAGCCGTCGTAGCTGGCGTGGAGTTGCTTCTCGTCGTCGATCTTCGACACTCCTCGCCACGCGCCGCCGTCGTAGGGCTTCATGAACAGCGGGTAGCCTACCTTCTGTCCCGCCGCGCCGAGCGAGAAGAGCTCGTTGTAGCGGCGGATGGTGATCTGGGTGTCGGTCTCGTCGGGGTATTCCTTCGGCGGCACCAGCCAGGTTTCCGGGATGGGGAAACCGAGGCGCATCATGGCGCAGTAGGTGGTGTGCTTCTCGGCGGCCTGGATCATCCAGGGGTTGTTGAACACGTACACCCCATCCATCAGCGCGATCTTCTTCACCCACTCGCGGGTGGTGGGGAACCAGTGGGTGATGCGGTCCAGCACGAGGTCGTACCGCGGCTTGGCGCGCAGGTCGTAGGGCTCCACCCGCACGCGCTCCACCGCGAAGTCGACCGTCTCGCCGCCGATGTCGGCGCGCAGGTCGAGGCGACGCACGATCTCCTCGAAGCAGGCGGGCCAGCAGTGGTCGGCGCCGAGAGACAGGCCGATGAGACGGGTAGACATGCGCAGGCTCTCCGGGGAGGGGTGCTATCTCACTCGTAGTACATCCACAGCGGCCCGGGGAAGAGCCACGTGAGCGCCTCGCGCAACCGGTCGCGCCAGTTGATCCAGTTGTGGCCGTCGGGCGCCTCGGTGAAGCGCGCGCGCGTGGCCACGCTCTGGAACACTGGGAAGAGACTCCGGTTGTAGTAGATGAGCGACTCGAAGGTGCCGCAGGACTGGTACACGTGCGCGTCGATCTTCGGTGGCGCGGCGCGGAAGTCGTTGACCATCGTGACGATCGGGTCCCACATCGGGCCGCGCTCGTGCTCGCCGATGTCGGTGAAGGCGAAGGAGCCGGACTGCAGGAGCAAGCGCCCGAAGGTGCCGGGGTGCCGCAGCGCGGTGTAGAGCGATGACACGCCGCCGAAGCTCGCGCCCATGAGCCCGAGAAACTCGGGGCCGGCGAGGATCGGGTGTCTCGACCGGATCTCGGGGACCAGATCGTGGACGAGGAAGTCGGCCTGTTGCGGGTTGGCCGCGTACTCCCAGTTCCGCTGAACGCCCGAGGTGAAGGCCACCATGAGCGGCGCCACCTCGTGACGGTGGATCAGGTTGTCGAGCAACACCCTCATTCCGCCGAAGTGGAGGAAGTCTTCGCCATCGTGGACCACGAGCAGGGGGTACTTCTTGCCCGGGCGCGCGCCGTAGGGGGTGTAGAGCTTGTACTTGCGCAACTCGCCCCAGTGCCGGGAGACGAGCGAGTGCTCGACGAGTAGTCCTTGTCGCGACAATGGGTCGACCTTCACCCACTCGGGCTCCTGGTACGACGACGCAGGACACACCGAGTTGCTGCCGAAGGGATCGAAGGCGCGCCGGGGGTTGCGGGGGTCATGCGCCCAGCGCCCGCGGCCCTCCTTCACCACCTCGAACTTGTACTCCACGCGTGCGCGCTTCGGCAGGTCGAGCGGCAGCCAGAAGGCGTCGGTGTTGGGGATGCGGCGCAGCTCGATGCGGCTCGGCAGGCCGAACACCCAGTGCTGGAGGAACACCGCGTCGGTCGGCTCGTTCTCCCAGTAGAAGAACACGGCGTGGTCGTTCTCCACGAGAGGGAAGACCACATCTCGGGTGAAGGACTCGAGCTTGGCGCGACGGTCCGGGGCGCGAGCACGCTCGAGCTCCGCGAGCAGATCAAGGATTCTCTGCATGGCAGCTCCCGTCGCCCGAGACGATGAGGGCGGCGCCGGGGACGCCGGTGTAGCGCCCGTCCTCGTAGACGGCCCCGTTGTGCAGACCCACCAGCTTCCGCGGCGCCACGCGCGCGGCGAGCACCGCGAGGTGGTCGTGGTCGGACAGGTCGAGGCGCTCGCGCGCGTGTGGGAGGAACACGACTTGGCGCAAGAGCCCGAAGCCGTGGTCGAGCAGCTCGGAGGTGCCGGGGCCGTGGGCGGTGTGGTCGTGGTACAGCAGCACGCGATCGGTGAGCACCATCGCGCCGGCGCTCCAGGCGAACAATGGTCGTTTGATGAGTTCAGGTCCGAGGCCGAAGAAGGACATGCGGTTGCGGAGCACGGCCACGTGCCCGCCCGCGATGCAGAGGGCGGCGCAGCGACCGAGGTCGGCGAGGATGTCGTCGCGGATGGACTTCACCAGGGCGTGGTCGAGGGGACGATGGGCGGCGGCGAACTCGTCGTGCAGGCGCTTGGCCTCGGTGAGAAACAGCTCGTCGGCCTCCTGGAGGTGGCGAACAGCCTGGGCGGTCCACGGGCAGGCCAGGTCGCGGCTCTCCGCGTAGAGCTTCACGCAGGCGCTGAGCGCATCGTGGAAGCGCAGGCGGTAGCGCTCCTTCACCTGTCGCAGGCGCTCCTGCTTGGCGGTGTAGGCGGCCACCAGATCGGTGGCCTCTTGCTCCACGCGACGAAAGCGCCGGTAGAGGCGGAGGTTCACCACCTCGTTGGTGAGCGCGTCGCGCAGGGGCTCATCGCGCTCCTCGTCGTAACGCCAGCCGGCGGTCACGAGGGCCACGGGGCCGGTGATGCCCTTGCGGGCGAGCACGGCGGGGAGCACGCCGTCGGGGCGCTCGGGACCCAGGATGGTCAGCGACATCGGTCGCGGGAGGCTAACCCGTCCCGGTAGCTGGGGGACGGCCCCGCCCTGGAGCTCGAAGGCGCCAGGTTCCGGTGCCGATGCCCCTGCCCGTCGGCTGACGAGAGCGGAGGGCGGCGCATCACCGAGTTCATCGTGCTGACCGACGATTCGCGCTAGGCCTGGCGCTCCTCGCGTGGCGGCGCCACCGCGGCACCCCGGGGGCAGATAAGCCCGCGCGGTGATTCGCGTTCGCGAGCTGTCCAAGACCTACCGGGTGCCGGTCAAGAAGCCTGGATTCCTAGGGTCGTTCCAGTCGATCTTCTCGCGGGAGTACAAGGACGTACACGCGGTGTCGGGCTTGTCCTTCGACATCGAGGCCGGCGAGCGCGTGGGCTTCCTCGGTCCCAACGGCGCGGGGAAGACCACCACGCTGAAGATGCTCGCGGGCCTGTTGTACCCCACGGCCGGGAGCATCGAGGTGGGCGGCCACCGCCCGCAGGACCGTGCCCGCGCTTTCCTCGAGCGAATCACGCTGGTGATGGGCCAGAAGCAGCAGCTCTTGTGGGACCTGCCTGCCCGCGAGAGCTTCGAGCTCAACCGCGCGATGTACGGGGTTGAACGCGGCCCGTTCAAGGCCGCCCTCGACGAGCTGGTGACGATGCTCCGCGCCGAGCCGCTGCTCGACCGGCCGGTGCGCAACCTGTCGCTCGGCGAGCGCATGAAGTGCGAGCTCATCGCCGCGCTGGTGCATCGCCCGCAGGTGCTCTTCCTGGATGAGCCCACCATCGGTCTCGACGTCGAGATGCAGGTGCAAGTCCGCCAGTTCATCGCCGAGCACAACCGGCAGACCGGCGCCACCGTGTTGCTCACCAGCCACTACATGCAAGACATCGCCGCGCTCACCCCGCGGCTGCTCATCATCGACGGCGGCAAGCTGCGTTACGACGGCGCCCTCGCCGCGCTCGCGCAGCGCGTGGCCCCCGAGCGCCGCGTGGTGGTGCGGCCCGCCGACCCGGAGCTAGCCGCGCTCGGCTTCGTGGCTCACGACGGCAAGATGGTGGCCACCGTGCCGAGCGGCGACGTGAACCGCCTCGTGCAGCGCGTGTTGTCGAGCCATCCGCTCGCCGACATCGGCATCGAGGACCCGCCGCTGGAGGAGGTGATCGGGCGGGTCTTCCGGGAGGCGGTGGCTTGATGGAGGGGCTGGGTCGAGCGTTCACTGCCTTCCCCGCCATCCAGCGCGTGGCCTTCGCCGGGCTGGTGGCCTACCGCGCCGAGATGATCATCTGGGTGCTGTCGGCCACCCTGCCGCTGGTGATGCTCGCGCTGTGGAACGCGGCGGCGGCGGGAGGACCGGTCGGGGACTACGGGCAGGTGGAGTTCGCGCGCTACTTCACCGTCAACCTCGTGGTGCGGCAGATCACCGGCGCGTGGATCGTGTGGGAGCTGAACTGGGCCATCCGCAAGGGCGAGCTGTCGCCGAGGCTCTTGCGACCGATGAACCCGCTGGTGTTCAACTTCGCCGAGACGATGGCGGCGCTGCCCTTTCGCAGCATGGTGGTCGTGCCGCTGGTGGCGGCGCTCCTGCTGTGGCGCCCCGAGATCGCCTTCCGGCCCGGAGTGCCGGCGCTGCTCGCCTTCGTGCCGAGCGTGGCCCTGGCCTTTGCCTGCGCGTGGCTCACCCAGGCCATCTTCGGGATGTTCGCCTTCTGGTTTGAGCAGTCGATGGGCTTCTGGACGGCCTACTTCGCGCTCTGGTCGCTGTGCGGCGGCTATTTCGTCCCCCTCGACCTGTTCCCGGAGGGGTTCGTGGGCGCGGTGAAGCTCCTCCCCTTCTACGCCACGCTCGGCGCGCCGATCGACGTCCTCCTCGGCCGCGCCGGGATCGAGACCGTGGGCCTCCAGGTGGCCTGGTTACTCGCGCTGGCCGCCCTCGCGCGGCTGTGCTGGTCACGGGGCATCCGGCGCTATGGCGCTGTGGGGGCCTGATGTTGCGGGTGCCGCTGGCTCTCGCGCGCGTGGCGGTGATGGCAGCGATGCAGTACCGCGCGAGCTTCCTGGCCGAGATGGCGGTGGGCGTGCTCGCGGCGGCCGGCGTGGCGGCGCCGCTGTTCCTCGTGTACGCCCACGTGCCCGCCGTGGCCGGCTGGAGCTTCGAGGAGGCGCTACTGGTCACCGCCTTCTTTCTCGCCTACAACGCCTTCGTGGCGGGCATCATCGAGCCGAACCTGGGCGCGGTGGTCGACGGCGTGCGCGTGGGGCAGCTCGACTACATGCTGATCCGCCCCGTCGACGCGCAACTGTTGTTGTCTTTCCAGAAGGTGGCGCCGGCCGCGGCCTGGGAGTTGCTCGCGTCGCTGGCCGTGGGGGGCGTGGCCCTGTCGCGACTGGGCCCGCCCACGCCCATGCACGCGCTCGCGGCGCTGGCGATGCTCGGCTCGGGCGTGGCCGCCACCTACGGCCTCTGGCTGCTCGTCACCTGCACCAGCTTCTGGTTCGTGCGGGTCGACAACTTGCGCTTCCTGCTCGGCGCCATCACCGATGCCGGCCGCTGGCCGATCGGCGTGTACTCGGGCTGGGTGCGCATCGCGCTCACCACCGTGGTCCCGGTGGCGCTCGTGACCAGCTACCCGGCGATGGCGCTGCTCGGTCGCCTGGACCTCGAACTCGCGCTCGGCTCGGTCGCCGTCGCCGCTGCCAGCCTGATTGTGTCGCGACTGGTCCTGCTCAGGGCCCTCGCGCACTACACCAGCGCCAGCTCGTAGTTGGGAGGGGCTGCGATTAGCCCATGGTGAACCTTCGGAGTCAGCATGTTTTCCGCCCTCCTCCTCCTCGCCGCTTTTGCGCCCTCGGGCATCTGGATGCTCACCTTCCCCGGAAGAAACGGAGCCCCTGATCGACCAGGTGGGCGACATGCCCTCGGCCACACTCAGGTCACCGACACCTGTCCCGCGCAGGAGCTCGACTTCACCGCCGAGCGCGTGGAGGGCAACGAGGTGGTCGCTTGCCACGAGTGGAAGGACAACGCCGCTTCTTCCTCCGGTGGCGGCGTCGATACCGGCTTCTAGTGCCGCCGGTCGGAAGTCTGTGACGAGACTTCCGACCGCGCTGCGCGCGGTGCCCTGCGGGCCGCAGCGCCACTCGATCACGTTCGGGGGCTGCGCCCCCGCCGCGCCTCTGGCGCTCCCCCATCGCGAACGCTGTCGCGTTTGCCCTAGTGCGCGTGCCTTGCCTCGGCTCTGGTCGAGAACCTCGGAGCACGAGCGCTAGAGAATCGTCTTCCCGAGCGCCGAGAGAATGAGCCACACGGCGAGCTTCCCCGTGCGGTTCTCGCTGTCGATCACCGGGTTGAGCTCCACCATCTCCACCCCGAGCACCCGC
>VGRE01000226.1 GCA_016875435.1 Deltaproteobacteria bacterium
GAGGTACCAGGTGTCGGCCGTGGCGCTGTCGAGCGAGCCGTCGGCGTCGTCGACCAGGCCGTCGCAGTCGTCGTCCTCGCCGTTGCACGCCTCGGTCGCGGAGGGCGAGACGTCGGAGTCGGTGTCGTCGCAGTCGCTACCGTCGGCGACGCTTCCCCCCGGCGCCGTGCAAGCCCACTGGAAGTCGAGGGCGTCGCCGTAGCCGTCGCTGTCGCCGTCGTCGTACCAGACGGCGCCCGTGCTGGTGTCCAGGTCGCCGTCGTCGTCGTCGATCTGACCGTCGCAGTCGTCGTCGATGCCGTTGCAGACCTCCGCGGCGCCGGCGTTGACGTCGGCGGCGGTGTCGTCGCAGTCCTCGCAGGCCGCGTAGCCGTCGCCGTCGGCGTCGGCGTAGGCGACGGACCCGTCGCAGTTGTAGTCGATGGCCTCGGAACAGGACTCGCTCGCGCCGGGGTTGTAGGCGGCATCCTCGTCGTCGCAATCGCCACCGAGCGGCGCGTAGCCGGTGGGCTCGGCGCAGGAATCGTCGGCGACGGCGTCGTTGCCGTAGCCGTCGCCGTCGCGGTCCTCGTAGTAGGTGGTCGTCACCCCCTCGTCCACCTCGCCGTCGCAATCGTTGTCGAGGGTGTCACAGGTCTCGGGGTGGCCAGGGTAGGCATCGGCGCTGCTGTCGTCGCAGTCGGTGTCGTCGGTCGCGTAGCCCGCGCCGAGGTCCCGGCACGAGGCGATGCCGGTGGCCGGGTCGCCGTAGCCGTCGCCGTCGCCGTCGGCGTAGTAGGTCGTGGTGCCGTCCTCGTCGACCTCGCCGTCGCAGTCGTTGTCGACGTCGTCGCACGCCTCGTCGGCGCCGGGGTACGCGTCGGCGCGCGTGTCGTCGCAGTCGCTACCGTCCTCGATGTAGGCGCTGCCGGGCGGCTCGCAGGCGGTGACGGCGCTCTCCAGATCGCCAAAGCCGTCGCCATCGGCGTCGGCGTAGTAGGTGCCGCCCAGGTCCTCGTCGACGAGGCCGTCGCAGTCGTTGTCGATGCCGTCACAGGCCTCGAGCGCCGCCGGGTTGACGGTGGAGTCGTTGTCGTCGCAGTCGCCTTCGTCGGTGGTGAAGTTGTCGCCGTCGTCATCGCCATCGTCGACCACGCCGCTGTCCTTGGGGTCCGGCACGGCGAGATCGGCCCGGCAACCGAGGGCGAACAGGGAGAACAGGGCGAGCAGGGCGTGGCGCATCGACGGATTTTACCACCCCGCCGTGGGGCCCGCACCTGAGGCGCCACGGGGCGCCAGAGGCCCCGATGTTCGCCCACCTTCTCCTCGCCCGCGTGGCTCCCAGCCCCAGCGCCGACAGCGGCGGCACGCCCGAGCCGAAATCTGCCGGCGCGAGGCGCGGCGCACGAGGGGTACGACCTGCACGCAGGCGTCGGGCTCGCGGCCGGGGGACGCGAAGCGCTGGAGCGCGTTCGCCGTTCCTATCCGCCCTTCGAGGTGGCCCGCGTGGACGCGTCCGGGCTTCGCCTCCTCGGCGGCGCGGCGCCAGGGCGCGAGCCCGCGATCTGCTCGTCGGCGTACCGGATCACGGCGTGCTCGAGGGGCACCTCGGTCTCACCTGGGACAGCCGCGACGATCGAGCCGTAGAGGGCGTTCCTTCTACGGCATCACCCACCGCATCGGCTCCAGCTCCGCCGCGCCCAGAGGATCTCTCGGCAGGTCCGTCCCCGGGGTCCAGCCGGCGCCCAGCAGGCAGCCGGTCACGGCGACGGCGGGGCCGACCGTCTCGTGCACGGCGAACTCGGTGTAGGGCGGGAGCTGCTGCTCGAGCGCGAAGTACCGCCGCCAGAACGGGATCGTCTCCTCGAGGAAGGCGTCGATCGCGTCGGCGTCCGCCGCGTCGCGACCGGGGACGAGCTCCTCGGCGAGGCCCGCGAAGTCGAAGTCCTCGCGGGCGTCGTAGTAGAGCCCGAACACCTGCGTGCTCGCCTGGTACGGGAGGTAGGATTGGGGGCCGAACAGCGGGAGGCCGGGCACGGGCTCGTCGATGCCGTCCACGAAGGAGGGGAGGTGCAGGATCGCGGAGGCGCGGCCGTTGCCGAGGCCGGTGATGTAGACCTGCCCCTGGGCGTTGCCACCGAGGAGCGCGTTGACGCCCTCGAGCGCGCCGTCGCGGTAGGCGGCGTCGCCGGTGATCCGCCAGGCACCCACGAGATCGCGGATCGGCTTCCATCCGTAATTCCCCCAGCCGGTCATCGCGAAATACCCGTGATCCGGCGCGTGCCAGACGCTTCGATAGGCCTGGGCGTCCTGACCGGTGAGCCACTCGTCGGCCTGGGTGCGGATGGCCGTCGCCGCGGTGTCGCCCCACCCGTCGGGGAACTGGTCCGGCGCGAGCGCCACGTCCATGAGATCGTTGGCGTTGGTCCGCCAGTAGATGTCCCACGCCTCGCTTGCGAAGGCGTCGGCGTCGAGGGCGTCGAAGTAGCGGCTGTTACCCGTGGCGAGCCACAGTTGGATCGCGGCCTGCAGGCGTCGCGAGCTGGACGGCTCCGGGCGTTCGGTCCAGGTGACCGGCGCACCGTCGATGGTCATGTGCACGACAGAGGGCTCGTGGGTCTCGGCAAAGGCCCAGGCGCGCTCGGCGCTGTCGATCCACACGGCGGCGTCGTCGCCCGCGGCGATGAGTCCGCGGGCCAGGAGCGCGGCGTGGCGCGCGTAGTCGAGGCTCGAGTCGGCGGTGGCGAGAGCGAGGTAGTAGGGCTGGGTGTCCGCGCCAGGATCCCCGATCTGCGGGTGGCTCGTGGCTTCGATCCATGTGCCGACGCCGCCCTCGGCGTCCTGCGCGGCGCGCCACACCTCCATCCCGGCGACACCCTCGTCGAGGAGGTCGGGCAGGCCGTTGCCGCTCTCGGGGAGATCGAGCTGCCCGTCGGAGAAGTTGTCGGGGAACATCAGGTAGCTGACGACGAGATCGCGAACGATGGCGAGGTGGTAGTTGCGCCGATCGAAGTCGCCGGCGTCGTGCCAGCCGCCGCGCACGGCGGTGAGCTCGGTCGAGGTGGCGGTCGCCGCGATGGCCTCGAACGCCGAGACGGCCACGAAGGCCCCCGAGGCGTCGCGGAAGCCCCAGCCCTCGGCGGCGTGATCGTCGTAGTCGTCGCCGTCCGGCGGAAAGCCGCCCTGCAGGGTCGTGTGGATGTCGCCGCGCGCCCAGGGGGTGTACGCCGCCTCCAGCTCGGCGCAGCGCTGGTGGTACAGCCCACGCCCGAGCGTGTAGAAGGCCTCGCCGAGCGCGTCCTGCCCGATCGTGAAGGCGGGCGAGCGCCCCATGCCGTCCACGCGGACGTAGAAGCTCCCTGCCTCGGTCAGCGCGGAGAAGTCGAGGTCGTAGACCGCCTCTCCCGTGTAGGCATCCTCGCCGCGAGACGTGGCGGTCCCCGTCAACGCCGTCGTCCCGTCGGCACGCACCACCGCGAAGGACGAGTAGGCCGACAGATCGAGGGACCCGCCCGCGGGGAGCCAGGCGCCGAGGTACGCGTGCTTGGGCGCGTCTTCGAGGAAGCCGAGCTGGTCGAGCTTGATGGCGGCCGAGACGGTGGTGTCGGGGTCGAACTCGAGATCGTAGCGGTTGCCCCAGCGATCCTCGAGCGCGTAGACCTCGCCGGGCTGCATGGGCTCCGGGAGCGTCAGGTAGCTGAAGTACGCCACCTCGGGGCCGGTGGTGCGGACCGGCTCGCCGCCGCCCAGGCCCTCCATCACCGCCTCCCCCGTGGCCTGCGGCCAGACGAGGCTCGAGGCCGGCGGCACCGCCTCGGCGTCGCAGGTGTCGAAGTAGAAGTGGTCCGGCGCCTCCAGGTCGGCCAGCATCCGGGGGCGCCATGCGGAGAGCGTCTCGAGCCATGCGTAGGTGTAGTGGAGATCGCGGGCCGTCGGGCACGTCCTCGGGGTGGGCGTCCACGGCAGCGAGGTAGTCGCCACACTCGAGGTTGGCCCGCTCGTGGAGCCACTGGGAAGGATCGCTGATCACGACCACGGTGTCGGCGCTCAGCACGCGCGCCTCGCCGCGCATCGCGACGGTCAAGGGGATGTCCTCGGGTGTGCAGCGGGGACCGGGCTCCCAGGCTTCGCGCACCGGCGGGCACTGGTCGCCCGTGCCGCTCGCCCCGGCGAGCGTGTCGAGCGTCGCCTCGTCGAGCGCGGCGCTCCAGAGGTGCACCTCGTCGATGCGGGCCTCCCCGGCGCTCTCGCCGCCGACGTCGTCGGTGAAGACGCCCATCCGGAGCGCGCCGCCGGTGGCGACGGCGGTGTCGGAGAGCGCGGCCGTGCCGGCGCTGGGCGCCACCTCGGCGCCATCGACGTAGAGGCGGATCGCGCCTCCGGGCACCGCGCCGCCGGGCAGCACCAGCGCAACGTGGTGCCAGCAGCCGTCGCCGTAGCGGTCGTAGTCGAAGCTCACGCGGTCGACGTCGCGGCCGGCGATCACCTCGAGAAAGCCCCAGGCGGCGGTCACGGAGAGGGTGGGAGAGCCCCACTGGCCGTCGCCGAAGCCGAAGAGGGTGCCCTTGATGTTGTTGTCGGGCAGGAAGACCCAGCCTTCCAGCGTCATGGGATCGCCGCCGAGCGTCACGGCGCTCGATTCGGCGCCGTTGTCGGTGCCGGTCTGCGTGGGCCCGTAGCTCTGGTTCTCGCCGCCGCGGACGTGGTCCCCGTCGGCGAAGCCGCCGGACCCGAAGGGGGAGAGGGACGCGCCGGAGACCGAGTCGTCCCAGGTGCCGTCGAGCGCCCATGCGCCGGCGAGCGCGCTCGTGTCGAGTCCGCTCAGGGGGTCGGGCAGGGCCTCGGTGTCACCGCTGTCCTCGGGCTCGGTGGGCTCCCGGGTCGGGAACTCGAGGAGGCAGTCGTCGGTGTCGGAATCGGTGTCGGTGTCGGTGTCGGTGTCGGTGTCGGTGTCGGTGTCGGTGTCGGTGTCCGCGTCCGTCACGGGCGGAGCCGTGTCGGGCTCGCCCCCGTCGCAGGCGTGGAGGAGGGCGAGCGGGAGGAGGAGGCCGATGGTACGCATGCGAATATCCAAGGCAAGGGACGCGCCAGTTACTCGCCGAGGCTGGGAGGATTGGAAACATCAGAGGATAGGAACATCACTCCCTCCTCGGTCGCCGTGCCGGAGTTCGCCCGCGACATGATCGCCCGTCATCGGCGAGGAGTCGGGGTCGATGGCCGAGATGGTCGCGAACCGGTCCGGCGTCTAGCTGGAGCACTTGGCCCCATTTCGGGCACCCACGAAGGCCTCGATCGTAGCACGTCCGGCAAGCGCACCGACACGTCGAGCGCGTACCTCACGTTCGTGCCGCTCGAGGCCGGTGGTTCTCGCGCCGCCGTGCCCAGGCTCGTCCCCGGGCGCTAGGCGATGGCGACATCTCGCGCTGCGTCGCGACCGGGGAGCCGCTCGATCGCGCCGGCGCCTGCGCCATCCAGGGCGGCGGCGGCGCGCTGGTGGACTGGATCGACGGCAACTGCACCAACGTGGTGGGCCTGCCGCTGCGCGAGACGCTGGCCGCGCTCGCGCGATAGGGAGCGCCGCCATGTCCATCGCCGACAACCTCGCGCGCGTGCGCGCGGCTCTCCCCGCCGAGGTCACGCTCGTGGCCGTGAGCAAGACCCGTCCCGCCACCGACATCCGCGAGGCGATGGCCGCCGGGCAACTCGACTTCGGCGAGAATTACGCCCAGGAACTGCGCGACAAGGCGGCCGAGGTCGAGGGGCCCCGCTGGCACTTCATCGGCAGCCTCCAGCGCAACAAGGTGAAGTACGTGGTGGGCCGCGCGGCGCTGGTGCACGACGTCGACAGCATCGAGCTCGCCGAGGAGATCGGCAAGCGCAGCGCCGTGCCCACCGGCATCCTCGTGGGGGTCAACTTCGGCGAAGCCCAGAAGTCGGGGGTGCCCGCGCGCGAGGCCCTCGACTTCGCCAGGCGCGTGGTGGGCGTCCCCGGCGTGGCGCTGCGAGGCCTCATGTGCATCCCGCCGCCGTCAGACGATCCCGAGGCCTCCGCGCCCTACTTCGCCGAGTTGGCCAGCATCGCGGCCGCCGGTCGCGACGCGGGACTGCCCCTCCACGACCTGTCCATGGGCATGAGCCACGACTGGCCGGTGGCGGTGCGGCACGGCGCCAACATCGTTCGCGTGGGCAGCGCCATCTTCGGGGCCAGACCGCCGAAGATCAATTGACCTGGAACACCACGTCGCGGGCCTCGGCCGCGTCGACGCGCACATTCTGGGTCTGCGCGAGGCCGCGCTGGGGAACGAGCTTCACGTCGTACGCGCCCGCCGGGAGTTCCAGCAGCACCTCTTCCTCGACGGCCACCTCGTACTTGCCGTCGACGTAGATCTCGCCGGGAGCGTTGCTCACCACGCGCAGCACGCCGACGAGCACCCGGGACGGCGCCTCCGCGGGCGTCGTCGTGACGCGCGGCTCCACGGCAGCCGCCGGATCGACGGGCTGCGGGGCCACCGGGAGCGCGAGGACGGGTTGCGCGGGCGGGGCGACGTCCTCGCGAATCCTCGACCAGGTGCCCGCGAGGCCCACCATCAGCAGCACCACCCCCGTGAAGGCCAAGGCCCAGGTCGGCACGCTGCGCCGCGGCAGTGGCGCGCGCGGGACGAACTTGCGACTGGAGGCGCGAACCGTCGGCAGGGACGGCTGGATGGCGCGCTCGGGAGGCCGCGCCGACGGCACCGCCTGCGATTCGAAGAAGCCCGCCTCCTCGAGGTCGGCGAGCGCGGCGTCCTCCGCCGGGCGAATCGTCTCCCGGGGCAACGCGAACCGAAACTCGGTGCCATCCCCGCCCGGGGGCGGCTCCGGGGCGTCGGCGACGTCGGTGCGCGCGTCGAGGCCGGCCCGTACCATCACCGGCGCCACCGCGCGCGGCGAGCCGATGTAGAGCCGGCGGGCGGGCCCGGGAGGGGCCGGCGCGGCGCCTGCGGCCGCCTCCGACAGG
>VGRE01000227.1 GCA_016875435.1 Deltaproteobacteria bacterium
GCCGGGGTGCGCGGGAGCAAGCCCTCCTCGCCGGCCGCGAAGAAGGCGGTCGGGGCACGCAGCCCCGACGAGTCGGGGATGCTGCAGATGGTGCCCATCGTCAACGAGGACGAGCAGGAGGCCGCAGCGGATCCCTCGGCCACGGCCTTCTTCGCCATTCCCGCGCCCAAGTCCGAGCGTGCCAAGTCGGCACCCCCCCCTTCGCCCACGTCGGCGGCCTTCGCGCCCCCCGGGGGATCCTCGCCGATGACGCCAGCCCCGATGACGCCCCCGCCGATGTCGCAGGCGTCGATGATGGGCGGAGTCGCGCCGCCGCCGGCCAGCATGGCGGGGGGCATCTCGACGGGCGCGCCGGCGGGGGGGATCTCCGGCCCCACCTCGGGCGGCTACGGCGCGCCGCAGCCGGGCTACGGCGGCACCCCCTTCGGCGTGTCGGGCCAGGTGCCCACCCAGGGCTCCAGCGTCGAGTCGCGCATGCAGTCCACGCGAGTGTTCGCGATCATCGCCGCCGCGCTGTTCATGCTGTGCATGGCGATCCTCGCCGCCGCCGGCATCGTGTTCTACCAGATGACCAGGGACGACACCGATGCGCCCGTGGTCGCGACGGCGGCTCCGGTCGCGACGACGCCCGCGCCCGCGCCCCGGGCCGACACCGGGCAGGTGCCCAAGCCCAAGGCGACCGCCTCGACCAAGTCGTCGGGCAGCACCAGGGCAGCCAGCGCCGCTCCCGCCGCGCCGAGAGTGGGCGCCACCGCGCCGGTGAGCGTCACCTTCTCCGGGGCGACGGTGCCCACCACGGTCGAGGTGGCCTGCGACAGTGGCTTCCGCGACCGGGGTAGCGTGCGCGGAGGCGTCGCTACCGTGGCCAGCGTGCCGACATCGGGGAGCTGCAAGCTCTACCCGAAGGGCGGGGTCGTGGGCTCGTCGGTGGCCGTGCGGGGCGGGGGCTCGTACTCCTGCACCATCTCGGGGACCACGACCTCCTGCAAGTAGGTCGGTCCCGTGCTTTCTGGCTGCGCGGGTCAAGGAAACGTCATACACGGGGGCCGCACGCCCCGGAGTAGGACTCGATGCGGTGGATGTTGGCCCTGTGGATCGCAGCGTTCATCTTCCCCGTGCGCGCGGCGGCGAGCGAACTGGAGCTGAGCTCGTCCCTCGTCCCGAGTGCCGACGCCGCCCAGAAGGACGACAAGGAGAATAAGTCCAAGGACGAGAAAGAGGCGGAGCAGACCGCAGCGGAGAAGGAAGCCGAGCGCAAGCGCAAGGAGAAGCTCGCCCGCGTGGTGGTGCTGAAGTGGCAGGGCACTTCGACCGACTGGACCGACCAGTCGGTGCAACGGAACATCAAGTCGCGCATCGCCCGGCCTGACGCCCAGTTCTTCCCCGAGGTGGATCTCTACCAGGAGGGGCGCAAGGTGCGCGACCGCACCGTCGTCCCCGCGATGCAGCCCGCGATCGTCCCCTCGCAGAACATCGAGCGGGTCATGGCTGCGGTCGACGAGGTATCCAGCATCCCGTACAACGCCTGGAGCCCGAGCGACTGGGGGCTCAAGGCGGCGGAGCTGCGCGAGATGGTCGAGCTGATCTGGTTCGTCGACCGGGTGGAGCTACGGGAGCCCCTATTCTTGCTCTACGCCCAGATCGGGCGCGCTGCCGAGAACCAGAACGAGGTGATCCCTCCCTTCTACGAGCAGATCGGCTTCCAGGCGGTCAACTACTACTACTACCTCGCGGCGATGCTCGCGATGCAAGACCCGTCGCTGATGTCGAAGCTCACCGACCAGGACCTCAACGCGAACATCGGCCAGTACCTGCAGATGATGCAGCAGGGCGCATTTCCGACGTTGAAGGTTGACTTTGAGCAAGACGGCGTCGACTTCGACAAGGAGTCCTTCGACGGGATGTACGAGACCTACTTCAACGGCATCGTCTCCCCGCCCGACGACGAGGGACAGATCGACGTCCTGCTTGGTCGAACCGACATTTATCTCAAGCGCACCGACTCCGGTCACGGTCTCTCGGAACGCCTCGAGGTCAGCAAACTAGAAGACAAGCGCTACTTTGTTCGCGACGTGGCCCGCAAGAAGATGGGCCTCGACTTCATCGAGCAGCTCTTCTTGCACCCCAACGAGTGCACGCCGGCGCTCGAAGGCGACATCCTCAATTACCTGTCGATCTACGCGAAGATCCACGAGAGGGCCGAGATCTACATCGCGGTGCCGAAGGAGGGCAACCCCAACAAGGTGTACCTCTGGCGTTACGACCGCCCGAGCGCCACGCTGCAGCGCGTGGGAGGCGGCGATGACGACTTCCCGGTGCGCTTCGCGGTCCAGCTGTCCGGAGGGCTGGAGTACCTCGCGCTCCCGACGGCGGCCTACGACGCGCCCGACGAGGGCGATGTGGCGTCTCAGGCCGCCAGCGGTGACTTCGCCGTCGACCCGCTCGAGGGCTTCGAGATCGGGGCCACCCCCGGCGTCATCCCGCTCACCTTCGAGGTGCGCGGTCACTACAACCGCCTGATGCTGGGCTGGGGTGCCGAGGCGGGTTTCAACATCGCTCCGGAGGAGGACGACCGGTTCTTCATTGAAAACTACATCCTGCCCGGGACGGAAGACGGCGTCGTGTACGACAACGACCAGGAAGAGAACTACGACTACCCGAGGGGCGGGGAGAGCTTCGAGGCGGCGGGCTCCTCGGAAGACGGCGGGGACGACGACGACTGGACCGTGGCCTTGCACCGCGAGACGGTGAACCGCACGCTCTACCTCACCGGCGGCGTGGTGCTCGGTCGCGACGCGGGCATCGGCCTCGGGCCACGCATCGCGATGCGCGTGGGCTGGTCGAACCTGCCCTACGCGCTCGTGACCACCGCCCACTTCGGCTGGAACTTCGCCATCCCGCTGAAGAAGCCGATCGGGCCGCGCGTGCGTCCCTTCGTAGACGTGGACGGTCGCGCAGGCGCCCAGTGGTTCTTCGTGCCCAGCCGCTCGTGGCAGTCGATCCACGAAGACACGGGCAGCCCGATTCCCATCGCGCCCGTCCTCGCCATCACGGCTGGTATCGGCACCACCCTCTGAGTAGGCCCGCGCTTCCATGCTCCCGCTGATTCTCGCTTTTGCCTCGGCGTTTGCCGCTCCCCCGCCCAGGTCGCCAGCGCTGGTGGTGTGGATGTCGGCCACGACGCCCAGCGAAGAGGTGCGAAAGCTCGCCGACCGCGAGACGGGTACCGCCCAGCACCTGGTGTGGGCCGACATCACGCTCATGCCTGAGCCCTTCAACTCCAGCGACGAGCAGCGCCTCGGCGCTCTCGCGGCCGTGATGAAGGAAGGCCGCGCTCGCTGGGACGATTTCGACGCCGAAGCGGCGGTGGCCCGCGCGCTCGCCGCGGCGGTGGAGCCGGTCGCGACCCTCCGCGACGTCGCCGATCGCGACGCACTGCGCGCCGCTCTCCTGTGGCAGGGCGCCGGGATCACGCGGGGCTACCCCGAGAACCTCTTCTCGAGCCTGCAGGACACGATGCCCTTCCGCGTGAACATCGCGAGCAAGAGCATGGTGCGTCCCTGGGTCGACGCGATCGCGCTCGAGCCCAGGCACGTGTTCTCGCGCGCCGAGTTCCCCGACGGCCAGGCCTACGCGCGCGTGACGAGCCTCCAGCAGGAACTAGGCTTGCTCCCGCGCGCCCGGCTCCTCCTCGACCCCTTGCCGCCGGGGGCGGTGGCGGTGCTCGATGGCGTGTCGTTGCCGGCGGGGGCCACCGAGGCCGAGCTCGCCGCAGGTCGCCACTACGTTCACGTGCTCATCGACGGTGTGATGGCCGAGCGCATGGAGTTCGACGCCGCTCCCAGCGACACCGTGAAGCTGGCGCTCGCCGTGTCGCCCGACGAACTCAGCGCGGCGGCCGCGGTGGTGTTGCAAGGCTCGGCCGAGGTGCCGCCCGACGTGGCCGCTCGGGTTCGATCCCTCGCCGGTCGCAACACCATCCCCCCTCGCGTGTTTCTCGCCGCGCTCGACGCGAAGGGCAAGCCTCGGCTCGTCGCCTTCGGCGGCGGCGCGGTCATCGAGAAGAAGCGCCCGGTCACGGTGTTGTTCTCGGGCGAGCTGGGTGGCGGAGTGATCCAGTCCAGCGGCTTTTCTGGCCAACGGGGCGAGGAAGCTACCGCGCCCCAGTTCGGCGGCTCCTTCGGTCTTGAGCTCGGCATATACAACGCTGCGATTTTTGCCAATGCCGACCTCGCCCTCGCCCCCACGGCGCAGGTCGCCTATGGCTCCTCGGAAGACCAGACCGAGCCGGAAGACAACCAGTACACCAGCGCCATGTTCCGCCCCAGCGGCGGGCTAGGCGTGTACCTCCCTCGCCCGCTGCCGGGAACAGTCTGGTTCTTGCTCGGGGGCACCTACGGCTGGCTCGGGCCGGGCAGCCTCGGCCCCGGCGTGAAGCTGAGCGTCGGGGTGCCGATGAAGGGCGACAGCCAGACCTGGCTTCGCATCACCGTCGACGGCTACCGCGGCACGCAGATGGAGGGTTTCGCCGGCGAGGGGCTCCCCACCTCGCTCGTGTCGCTGCGGCTCGGCTTCGGCAGCCTGTTGTAGAGTGGCGCCGCAGGCTGGGCTAAGGTGGTCGGCATGTTCGCCCTGCCCCTTCTCGTTGCGACCCCTGCGCTCGCCGTGCCCAGCTTGGCGTGGGAACCGGGCAGGCCGGTCCACTACTTCCTCGAGACCGACATCAGGTTCGGCGAGTCCATGCTCGCCCCGGCGCGACTCAACCACGAGGTGCGGGTCTACGCCACGAGCATGCGCGCCGAGGCAACTTGCACGCCGGCGCCCCTCGGAAAGAGCACCGAGCTCACCTGCACGTTTTCCCATCTCGACTTCGAGCTCGAGCCGAACTCGGGAAAGTCTCAGGCCGTCGCCGACCTCGTGGAGGCCGACTGGGAGGCGTACGCAGCCACGGCCGAGATCAACATCGTGCTGGCCGCCGACGGGCACATCAAGAGCTTCGACATCGACGGCATGGAGCGCAAGACTCTCAAGGACGGCTACCTCATCGAGTACTACAGGGCGTTGTTCATGCGGCTCTTCGCGCCGCTCGACCTGCGCATGACCAGCGACGAGAAGGACTGGATCCGGGGCTGGACCGACAAGAACATCGGCTACTTGCTTTCGCTCCCGACGAGCACGGGGACCAGCGGCGCCGGGACGGTGAAGCACTTCGCTGGTGCCGAGCGCTTCGGCCTGGTGCAGATCTTGTCCGAGGGGCGGGGCACCGTCGCCCAGGGCGCCGCCGTCGACAGCAGCACCAACGGCGGCCTCGTCGATCTGCGCGTGGCCGCCGAGGGCTGGATCGATCCCGAGGCGCGCACCATACTGTTCCGCGGCTTCTCCACCGACGGCCAGCGCCTCGCCTCGTCGTCCGCCGGCACCTACGAGGGCTTCATCAACCAGCGCTCGGCACTCCAGCGCGTCGACGCCTTCAATGCCGACCACAGCCCGCCGATCTCGGTGCTCGCGCAGCGCGCGCCCCAGCTGAGCCGGGCCACCCCCGCCCCGCCCGAGGGCGTGGCACTGGTCGATTTCGCCTCGCTCGGCATGCAGCCGCTCTTCATCGAGGGCATGCCGCAGGTTGCCCAGGGTTACGAGCTGCCCCGCTCCAACGTCAAGGCGCTGGTCGTGGTCGATGGCGACGGCAAGAGCGAGAGCGTCGACGTGTACTGGGGTTACGAGATGCTTGCCGAGCACGTGCAGCGCGGACTGAAGGACGCCAGTTTCCCCGCGCGCGGCGGTCGCTACGCGGTGGACGTGGCGGTGGAGGTCAGGCCCTGAGGCCTGCCGCCGCCAGGAGCCGAGGCAGCTGCGCCATCGCCGCGCCCCGGTGACTCACCGCGTCTTTCTCTCCCGGGGACAACTCCGCCATCGTGCGCCCGGGGGTGGCCTCGGGCAGGAACAGCGGATCGTAGCCGAAACCGCCGCTACCGCGCGGGGCATCGCCGATCACGCCCTCGCAGGCTCCCGACGCCACGTGCTCGCCGCTGGGACCCACCAGCGCGATGACGCACCGGTATCTCGCGGTTCGTGTCGCGACGCCGGATAGTTCACGTAGCAGCAGCGCGTTGTTGGCGCCGTCGGTGCCCTCGGGGCTGTAGCGCTTGCTCCAGACCCCGGGCCGCCCGCCTAGGGCATCCACCTCGAGACCGGAGTCGTCGGCGAGGGCCCAGCCCCCGAGCGCGCTGGCCACGAAGCGCGCTTTCTGCCGGGCGTTGTCGTCGAAGCTGTCCGCGGTCTCAGGGGGGTCGCCCAGCACCTCCGGCATTGCGACCCAGTCGATCTCCGGTGCAATACGTCGCAGTTCCTCGATCTTGTGGGCATTGCGCGAGGCGAGTACCAGCTGCATCAGTCCACGCGGACGCGCCAGGTGGATCCCTCGGGGCTGTCCATCACGGCGATGCCCTGAGCGTCGAGCTCGGCGCGCAACTCGTCGGCCCGGGACCAGTCCCTCGCCGCGCGCGCGGCCCCTCGGGCGACCACGAGCGCGTCGATCTCGGCGGGGTCCTTGCCCTGGGCGCGCAGGCGCTTCACCTTGGCCTCGTCGAAGTAGGCGGCGGGGCTCATCGCGCCCACGCCGAAGACCTCGCTCACCGCGCGGAAGGCCTCGGCGGCGGGCAGGAGCGCAGCAGCCCCTCTTGCCCGGGCCTTCTTGTCGTTGCCGAAGCGGTTTATCGCTCGCACCAGCTCGAAGAAGTAGCCGATGGCGGCCGCGCTGTTGAAGTCGTCGTCCATGGCCTCGTCCAAGCGAGCCGCGAAGCTGCTTGCGAGCCGATGGACGTCGCGACCGGCCTCGTTGAGCGTGTCGACCGGGGCACCAGGTGCGGCGCGGCTCACGGCCTCCTCGACTGTTTCCTTCGCGAGGTACACCCGGTCGAGCGCCGCGAGGGAATCGGAGAGCTTCTCGGTGGAGAATGGCAGCGGCGAA
>VGRE01000228.1 GCA_016875435.1 Deltaproteobacteria bacterium
CGCGCCACTGCACCCGGGTCATGTTGGGCCGGGTGGGCATTGGGAGGTCGAAGTCGGGCGGCGCCGCCATGGCGATCGCCCGCCCCTCCACGGGCGCGGCGACATCCGCCTCATCGTCGTCCTCGCTGTCGGCGATGAAGCCTTCGACCGCGTCGAAGCTCAGGTTCTGGAAGCCCGCCTTCCAGAGCAGCACGACCATGTCGTCCTCGGTCTGCCGCACGCCCACGTAGCGGATCGACACCACCTCGAGGAGCTTCAGGAGCTCGTGCCAGGTGAGCCCGGGTCGCAGCACGATGCGCCGCACGCCGTCGCGGTACAGGCGGAAGGCGAGGCTGCGCTCGCGGTCGCGCTCGAGGTACACCACCTCGCCGGCGTGGAGCAGCTCGAAGGGTCGCACCGTCAGGTCGAGCTCGCCGTAATCCGCGAGGAAATTATCGTTTGCCCGCCTAAAGTTCTCGAGAAAGACGCGGATCGCCTCGTTGGTAGGCTCGTACAGCAGGAAGGAGCGCGCGGCCCGGGAGAGCGCGAGGAGCACGCCGTTAGCCGCCGTGCCTCGGGGGGAGGCGCCGAGCCGTGCTTCCTCCTTGAGAAGTTCTTCTTCAGGGACGCCCTCCTCCTGCGCGGGGGCATCGACCGGCTCGAGTTCGTTCGGCGTCACCGTGCTACACTAGCACGCGCAATGAACCTGCTTTGTGGCGACGTCGGGGGCACGAGCGCGCGCCTCGCCACGTGGCGTGACTCGACCCCCTCCGCCGGCCTCGCGGACGAGCACCATTACTCCAGCGCGGAGCATGACAGCCTCGCGACGATTCTTCAACGCTGGCTCTCGGACACCGGTGCGCGACCTTCCGCCGCTTGCCTCGCCCTCGCGGGGCCGGTCGTCGACAATCGCTGTGTCGCGACCAACCTTCCCTGGGTGGTCGATGGCGAGTTGCTTGCCCAGACCCTCGGCTTTCCCGTTCGCATCGTGAACGACTTCTACGCGGCGGCGCGGGGCGTGACCCTGCTCGGCCCGGCGGACCGGGTGAAAATCGGGGGGGGCGAGCCGGTCCCCGGCGCCCCCATCGCCGTGCTCGGCGCGGGCACCGGCCTCGGCGAGGCCTTCATCGTGGGGGGACGAGTGGTGCCGGGCGAGGGTGGACACTGCGAACTCGGCGCTGCCAGCGAGCGGGAAGCGAGGCTCGTTGCGTGGCTGGTCGCGACCGAAGGTCGAGCGAGCTGGGAGCACGTGCTGTCGGGCCGCGGGCTCGTGAGGCTCGCGCGTTTCCTGGCGCTGGAGCGGCGCGGGCCGGTGCCGGCCTGGCTCGACGAGCCGGGAGCGCCCGCGCGGGTGGCTGCGACCGACCCGGAGGCGGTGAGCTGGTTCTCCGAGCTTTACGGCGCGGAGGCGGGGAACATGGCGCTGCGCGTGCTTGCGCGGGGCGGCGTGTACCTGGCAGGCGGCATCGCGCCCCGCGTGCTGCCCGCGCTCCAGGCGGGCGGCTTCCGACGGCGCTTCGAGGCCAAGGGCAAGCTGGGCGCGGCCATTGCCGACGTTCCCGCCTTCGTCGTCACCCATCCCGCGCTCGGCCTCCTCGGCGCGGCGGCGGAGTTGGGCGCCGTTGCATGACGACGATCGCGGTGGTCGGAGCGGGCATCAACGGCCTCTGCACGGCATTCCATCTCTCGCGGCAGGGTGCCCGCGTGGTGCTGGTCGACCAGTTCGAGGCGGGGCACGCGCGCGGCTCCTCGCACGGCGAGGAGCGCATCACGCGAAGCTCCTACGAGGATCCCCGCTGGGTGGTCGACATGCAGCGTTGCCACGCCGTGGAGTGGCCACTGCTCGAGGCCGCGCTCGGCGAGATGCTGGTGTACCGGGGAGGCGACGCGGTGTTCTTCGGTCCGGAGGCCGGGCCGTTCGCGGCGTACGCGCGAGCCGTGGCCGAGGTCGGGGCGCCGGTCGACGAGATCGACGCCGCCGAGGCGCGAAAGCGCTTCCCTGCCTTCACCTTCGCGGGCAGCGCCCGAGTGCTCCACGACCGGAGCGCGGGCGTGCTGGCCGCCGGCGCCACGATGCGCGGCCTCTGCCGGTGGCTGGAACGGGCTGGCGTGGAACTGCGCAGGCCCTTCGTCGTGGATCACATCGAGTCGCGAGCCGACGGCGTGGAAATCGCCGGCCCGGAGCGGCTCAGCGCCGACTTCGCCGTCGTGGCGGCCGGTCCATGGGCGCGGCGCCTCGCCCCTGGACTGGCGGTGCGGCCGGCTCGCCAACACGTGGGCTACTGGCAACTACCCGCGGCGAAGGCTGGTCACTTCCCGGCGTGGGTTCACCTCGGCCTCGGCGAGCTTCACTACGGCCTGCCCACGATTGAGGGCGGCGCGATGAAGGCCGCCTTCCACGATCACGGGGCCGGGCCGGGCGACGACCCGGGCGAGGATGGGCCGCCGAGCGGCGACGCCATCGACGCCGTCGAGTCACGACTTTGCGAGTGGTTCACCGGCGGGCCTGGCCCGCTCCTCCGTCGCGAGACCTGCTTTTACACCAACGCCGAGGGCGACCGGTTCCTGGCAGGCTGGACGGGCGAACGCGTCTATTCCCTCAGCGCTTGCTCTGGGCACGCGTTCAAGTTGGCGCCGCTCACCGGGCGACGCGCCGCCGAGGCGGTCTGGCTCAGGGCTCGATGACGCCCGCGTCGGAGGGCTCGAGTTGGTTCTGCCGCTCCACCAGAATCGAGAATTCTGTGGGTGGAACGGGCTTTCCATAGAAGTAGCCCTGGGCGAGGCCGAAGCCGAGGTGCCGCAGCGTGCGCTCCTGGGCTGGGGTCTCGACGCCCTCGGCCACGACCAGTAGGCCCAGGGCCGAAGCCATCTGCAGGAGTCCCGACACGATCTGCGCGGTCACCGCGTCGTCAGGCGCCTTCTCCACGAATGACCGGTCGATCTTGATGGCCTGCACCGGGAAGCCCCGCATGTGCGACAGGGAGGAGTAGCCCGTTCCGAAGTCGTCGAGTGAGAAGTGGACGCCGGCGCGGCGCAGGATGGCCATCGTCCGGGCCACCTCCTCGGGGCGCTCGATGAGCACCGTCTCGGTGATCTCGAGGCCGAGGCGGCCGCGGCGCACCGCACCGGTCTCGTGGAGCGCGAGCACGTGGTCGACCAGGGGCTTGTCGAGGAGCTGCCGGGCCGACACGTTGACGTTGACGAAGAAACTGTTCGGAACCGCCCTCGTGTCTTCCCAGGCCCGGACCTGCGCTGCGACCGTGTCGAGCACGTGGCGCCCCAGCCGAGGACCGAGCCCGGAGGCCTCGGCGATGGCGACGAACTCGGTGGGCGCCACTGGGCCGAGCTCCGGGTGGGTCCACCGCGCCAGCGCCTCGGCGCCGCGGGTGCGGCCGTTCCAGATGTCGACGATCGGCTGGTACACCACGCGGATCTCCCCGTCGGTCATCGCCGAGCCGAGGGCGGCCGCGATCTTGGCCTTCCGCTCGGAGCGAAAACCGGCCGCGGGGCCGGCCAGGTGGTGGCCGCGGTCGCCGCGGCTCCGAGCCTCGTACATCGCCTCGTCGGCGGCGCGGACGAGTTCGTCGACCTGAGAGCTCCCGTTGCCGAGGGCCACGCCGATCGTCGCGGACACCGGCAGCACCCGTCCCTCCACTTCCACCGGGCGTGCCAGGACACGCTCCAGTCGTTCCGCCGCGGCGTGGGCGAGCGTCGCGTCGCTCACGCCGTCGAGGAGCACTGCGAACTCGTCACCCCCGAGGCGGGCGAGCGTGTCGCCAGCGCGGAGAGTTGACTGGACGCGGCTTGCCACCTCGCGGAGCAGCGCGTCGCCCACGACGTGGCCGTAGCCATCGTTTACCTGCTTGAATCGCCGCAGGTCGATGAACAGCAAGGCGAAGGTGGCAGTTGTCCCCGGTCGGCGGCGAGCGCGCGCGATCGCGTGCTCCACCTGGAGCACGAAGTTGGCGCGGTTGGGCACGCCTGTCAGCGAGTCGTGCGTGGCGACGCGGAGCAGTTCCCCCTCGGCATGCTTGCGGTCGGAAATGTCGGTGAGCGAGCCCGCGATGCGCACGGCGACGCCACCCTGGTCGCGCTCTGCGAGACCGCGAAACTGTACCCAGCGGAAACCGCTGGGCACGAGGAGCCGGTGCTCGTGGTCGAGATACGAGGTGTGCCCGGCCAGGTGGGCGTTCAAGGCGCCGCGCGCCGCGTCGCGGTCGTCGGGGTGTATCTGCTCGAAGTGCCAGTCGATGTCGACGGGACGCACCGGCTGCTCGTGCAGATCGAACCAGCGGGACGAGGCATAGAAGCGCCGCGCGGCGATATCCCAGTCCCAGAGCCCGTCGCGGGCCACCTGGCAGGCGAGCCCGAAGGGGGCCTCGCGCTCGGTCAGCGCGCGCAGCGTCCTCCGCTGCTCGGTCACGTCGCGACGGAGCACGAGGAGGTGCAGTGGGCCCGCGCTACTCCGGCGGGCCTGGCTCCCGGTCATCTCGCTGTCGAACAGGGTGCCGTCCTTGCGCCGCGAGGTCATGATCGCCCGCCAGGTCTCGCCGCGGTGCATGGTCGCCATCGCGTCTTCGTAGAACTCGGGCGGG
Source organism: Deltaproteobacteria bacterium (assembly GCA_016875435.1). Classification (GTDB taxonomy): domain Bacteria; phylum Myxococcota_A; class UBA796; order UBA796; family SXON01; genus SXON01. Next base: position 4,575 of record VGRE01000228.1, read on the forward strand.
TGCACGTGGCTGCGGAGCAACTCGCGCGCAGTCCTGCCGATACACTCGTCGCGGGTGTAGCCGCTCATTCGCTCGAAAGCGGGGTTCACCCAGAGAAAGGTGCCGTCGGTGGTAAGGATCTCCACGCCCACGGCGCAGTCTTCGATGGCCTGCACGAAGTACTCTGGGTCGAACTCCGGCAGGCTGCGCGGCATCGCCTTGCCCCCCTAGCCCGGGAGCGGCCGCGCAACCCGCGCGGAGGCCCGCTGTTTCTTGCGGCGCGGCTGGTCGGAGGGACGCGCGCGATCGCTGGACAAGACCCGCTGGCCGATCCGCCGGTTGATGGCCACGCCGGCCAGCATCATGCCGAAGATGGCGGGCATCCACGGCACCGTCCCCTGCACCACGTTGCGGTGCGAACAGCTGTGGTGGTCGTTTTCGCCCCAGGGGCAGATGCAATGGAACTCATCGGCCACCTGGTGGTCGAGATCGGCCGGTTCTTCATCGGTCCAGGCGCACTCGATGCCGCTGTGGACGCCGCGCGCGCGCAGCTCGTTGCGCACCACCTTGGCCAGGGGGTCCTTCTCGGTGCGTGAGATGTCGGTGACGCGCACTCGCGTGGGATCGACCCTGCCGCCAGCCCCCATCGCGCTCACCACCCGCTGGCCGCGCGCCACGCAGGCCGACAGCAACGCCACCTTCGCGGTGACGTTGTCGATGCAGTCCACCACGCAGTCGTAGCCGGGCAGCAGCAGTTCCTGGGACGACGCGGCGTCGAAGAAACGTTGCTCGGCGACGACGGTGGCCCTGGGGTTGATGCTGCGGCAGCGGTCGGCCATCAGCGCCACTTTCGAGGCGCCCACGGTCTTGCGGGTGGCGTGGATCTGCCGGTTGAGGTTGGTGAGGCACACCTGGTCGAAGTCAACCAGCGCGATGTGGCCCACGCCGGCGCGGGCCAGGGCCTCGGCGGCGAAGGAGCCGACGCCGCCGATGCCGACGACCATCACCCTCATGGCCGCGATGCGCTGCCACGCGTCGCGACCGACCAGCAGCTCGGTTCGCTGGAAGGCGTGCATCTACTGCGGCGAGGCCGTCCAGGTGCCCTGGAGCCGAAGCTCGTTGCCGCCGTCGCGGAAGGTCTTGTCGAAGCTGGCGTTCATGGTGTCGCCCACCTTGCCGGTGCCGGTGAAGGGCGTGCGGTATTCCGTGCCGTCGTCGACCATGATCATGTCGCCGGAGATGTCGCGACCGCTCACGGTGCCCTCGATGTCGTAGGCCATGTCGTAAGTGCCGTCGAGGCGACACTGTCCCGTGCCGTCGATGCTGCCGCTGGAGGTGACGGTGAGGCTGACGGTGCCGGGACAGCTCGCGTCGTAGTCGAAGTCGCCGCTGAGCCACACGTGGCTGTCCATCGTCCCGGCGTAGCGGGTCACGTCGGCATCGGCATCGGCATCGGCATCGGCATCGGCATCGGCATCGGCGTCGGTGTCGCTGTCGGCCTCGTCGCGGTTGACCACGATGCCCACGCGACCCCCGTAGTGCTTGTCGCCCACGACGACGTCGACCACCACGTCGTAGCTGCCCGGGTCGATATTGCCGACGTCGGTGCTCGCGCCGCGCACCTCGCGATCGCCCACGGTCCACACCACCGAGTCGACGTCGGCGTCGGCCTTGCCCTGCTTGGCGCTGACCTCGAGGTGGATGTCGTCGCCCTCCGACCACACCGAGCCGTGCTCTGGCGAGAGGATCTCGATTTCGACGGGCTCGGCCTTCTCGTCGTCGGCCTCCTCGGCGTTGCCACCACAGGCGAGGACGAAGACGGGCAAGGCGTAGTTGGTGCGCATGCCTCGACTCTAACCGCGCCTAGGCCAGCGCTGCGAGCAAGCTCGCCAGGGCGCGGGGCAGGTGGGGATCGTCGCGCCAGCCACCGGGCAACTCGCCGAGGTCGTGCACGGCGATCGCGCGCCGGCCGCTGGGCGGCAGCGGCGGCTCCGCCAGCTCCGCTTGCCCGGCCTCGCGGTACACGAGCCAGGGGATCGACTGCGCCAACTCGGTGTCGAAGGCCTCCTGCGTGAGCTGCGTGGCCACGAAGCCGGGATCGATACTCGCGCCCACCAGCACCACGGCGCGGAGCTGATCGCGCAGGCCGGGCGCCTCGCGCAGGGCCAGCAGCACGGGCGTCACGTCGCCGCTGAGCACCAGCACCAGCCGGTGGTGGCGCGCGCCCAGGCTAGCCGCCGCCACCTCGAGCGAGGGCATTTCGCCGCCGTCCACGTGGGGGACGGGCACCGCGCCCGGGCCGATCCAGGCCAGGCGCACGTCAGCGAGGCGCCGCGTCAC
>VGRE01000229.1 GCA_016875435.1 Deltaproteobacteria bacterium
GGCCGGCATCGACATCGACATCGGCCACCAAATCGACATCGCCAGCGGCGCCCCCGACCACGGTGGCGGCGCCGCTGCGCCCCGCGCCGCCCCCTCCCGATGCCGCGCCCTCGCGCCCGGCCGCGCCCGTCAACCGCAAGCCGCCCGGGCCCGGAGGCGGCCTCGACGACCTCTTTGGCATGGGCGCAGGCGACAACACGCGCATCAAGCTGCCGAAACCCACCGAGGGTGACGCGCCGAGGCCGCGACGCCCGGTGGTCAGCTCGCCCGAGGAGCTGGCGAAGCTGGGGCTCGATCGCCGTCCCCCGGCGGCCAAGCCGCCGCCGAGCACGCCGGCTCCCTCGTCCACCCCGCCTGCCCCCGCGAAAGACGACCTCCCCGACGAGTAGCTAGGCGCCGCCGTCGTCGTAGGGGTCGTCGTGATGAACGGGCGGCGGCGGCGGGGGCGGCGGCACCGGCGGACCGCGCCGCGGGCGCTCTCCGCCCGTCTCCGCGCGGAAGAGAAAGGCGATGACGTCGGCGTCGGAGGCGCCCATCCGGGAAAAGCGCAGCTCGCCGCCCATGCGGCGCGCCCACGCGAAGCTGCCGGCGTTGTCGGTGGGCACGGTGAAGCGCCCGTAGAAGCCGCCCTCGCCGCCCGAGAGGCCCGCCCCGAAGTAGAAGCCGCCGCTGGCCACGGGGCTCCCGAGGCCGAGCCCGGCCTCGCCCTGGAACAGCGCGATCGGCACGACGGTGTCGGTGTCGTAGGGGGCCACGAGCCCGGTGGCCGAGGCGCCGAGGAACCACTCCACGGGCCCGTAGCGCCAGTCGAGGGTGCCCGCGAGAATCGGCCCGACGCTCGCGTAGGAACCGCCGCCGCTCTGCGGCCCCGCGGCGATGCCGCCGCCGATCAGCAGTCCCGCGCGCGGCGAGGCCAGCGCGGTGGCGGCTGCGAGGAGGAGGGTCAGCATCGCGAGCAAGGATAGCGCCGCGCGCCGCTACTCGCCCAGCAGGCTGCCGAAGAGCGGGTTGGCGGCGGCGACCGATCCCGCCCTCTTGCGCCAGTCACTCGCCCCGGTGGCGTCGCCCTGCGCCTCGGCCACCCGCGCCCGCACGAAGAGGGCGTCGGCGCTGGCCGCGTCGATGCCGATGGCCTTGTCGGCGCTGGCGGCGGCGGCCACGAGCCCGCCCGCGAGACGGTGGGCCTCGGCCTGGTAGACGAACAGCGCGACCGAGCGGGGGTTCCAGGGCAGTTGCTGGTCGAGGAGGGACTGGGCCCTGGCCACGCTCGCAGCGGCGTCGCGCCCGGCTGCCGCCTGCTCGCTCGCCAGCGCCAGCCAGCCGGGGATCGACCAGGGCGCACGCGCCAGGTAGGCCTCGATCGTGGCGATCGCGCCGTCGGCGCCCTTGGCCTGCCGCAGCGTCTCGCCGTACACGGCGAAGTAGCGCACGCCGTGCACGTCGCTGTCGGGGTTGCCGACAAACTGGGCCAGGGCGAGGCTGAGGCTGGCGTCGCCATCCCAGCCCGCGCTCATCCTGATTTCGTCCGAGAGTTCCCCGTTCGCCTCCTTCTGGAGGCTGGCGTCGCGACCCGGGGCCGCGAGCATCATGCCCGCGCGCGCGGCGTCGTCTTTGCCGTAGGAGAGCTTGACGGCCTGGCGGAAGGCGGCCCCCGCCGCGCTTGACTCGCCCGACAGGAGGCGGGCGGTGCCGGCGGCGCGGGGCAGGCCAGCGTCGAGGTCGAGTCGCGACGGGTAGAGCTCCGCCACTCCCTTGCCGTCGCCGCTGGCCACGAGTGCGGTCGCGACATCACCAGTGGCGGTGAAGCAACTATGCGGCTGGCTGTACACGCCGTCGAAGTCAGGGCGCTTCGCGCGCTTTTCCTCGCTCGCAGCCAGATCTTTCCGCTCTTCCAGCGGGCGCGCCGCCCAGGGGGCGTACATGTCGGCCGCCTTGCGCAGGTGGGGCAGGGCGCCGGCCGCGTCGCCGGTGGCGAGCATCGCGCCGCCGAGCGCGTGCCAGCTGGTGCAGCGCTCGGGCTCCAGCTCGGTCCACTTCCTGGCGTGCTCCACGCCCTTGGCGTACTGGCCAACGGCCAGGTAGGCGCTCGCCGCGCCGCTCACCGGGCCGATCTGGGCCTTGCGCGCCGCGTCGGGGTCGGACGGGGGCTCCGCGGCCGGCTTCAGCCCCTCCTCCACCCGCGCGAGGTAGGCGCTGGTGTAGCTGGCGGCGCTGTTGCCGCTGTTGGGCTTGAGCGTGATGGCCTTGCGGGAGGGATCGACGCCGAGGTCGAAGTGCTGGAGCACGTCGAAACCGACGCGCGCGGGCGCGACGAAGGGGTAGCTCAGGCCGGCGCCGACCCGGTCGAGTCTTGCCCAGGTCTGCACCCCGCCGAGCTCGACGGCACGCCACTCCTGCTCCTTGTCGGCCACGTGGAGGCCATCGACGGCTGGCAGCGGGGTGGCCGCGCTCGACCTGTTCTTGACGCTGAACCAGGTGGTGCCGGTGTCGACCTCGGTGACAACGCGCCCGCGGGCGGTGCCCGAGGCGAGGCTGGCACCGAGCTTCACGCCCGACACGGCCACGTCGACGAGCACCGGGTAGGGCAGGACTTTCTGCTTGCCCTTGCCAACCTTTGGCTCTTCCCCGGCCGGGTGACGGTACGCGGTGTCCGCGCCGAGCTCCGAGGCCACGCTCGTTGCGCCCGCCGGCCCGAGCTTGACCTTGCCGACGGAGGGCAGCACCGCCCAGGCCAGCTCGGGGAACGAGGACGGGCCGATCTTGCCGTCGATCCCCGTGCCGGCGGGCTTGCCCATGCTCGCCTTCACGCCGGTGATGACGACGCCACCGATGTCGATCTGCTTGACGCTGGCCTTCTTCTCGCCTTCCTTGCCGGTGGGCTTGAGGCCCACGCGACCGGCGGCGGACTCGCTCAGCTCCACGCCATCGACCTCGGTGGCGATCTGCAAGAGCACGGGCTTGTCGCCGATCTTGGCCTCGATGAACCACCCCGCCACCCCCGCCGCGGGCGCGGTGTAGAGCGGGATCTCGACCACCCCGCCGACCGAGGCGTGCCCGGCGGGCGGGAGGTCCTTCGCGAGCGCGGCGGCCGCGAGCAGAATTGCGGAAGCGATCATGGCGGCCCGGCTCCGAAAGCGCCGCACGCTATCCCAGGGGTGGCGGGGGGTCCACCGTGGCGGCGCGCCCGGGGCGGAGATACCGCGCGGGCGCCTACCCCGGAGACCGCGTGGCGCTGATTCAAGAAGTATATGGACGGATGATCCTCGACTCTCGCGGCAACCCCACGGTGGAGGTGGAGGTGGTGCTCGACGACGGCGCCGTGGGACGGGCCGCCGTCCCCAGCGGCGCCTCGACGGGTGCGCACGAGGCCTGCGAGCTGCGCGATGGCGACAAGCGGCGTTGGCTCGGCAAGGGCGTCGACCGTGCCGTCCAGAACGTCGACGACGTCATCGCCCCGCAGATCATCGGCCTCGACGCTCGCGACCAGCGGTCCATCGACGGCCTGCTCGTGGAGCTCGACGGCTCTGCCAACAAGTCGCGCCTCGGCGCCAACGCGATCCTCGGCACGTCGATGGCCGTGGCCCGTGCCGCCTCGCTCTCGGTCGGCCAGCCCCTCTACCGCTACATCGGCGGCACCAACGCGCACGTGCTGCCGGTGCCCCTGATGAACGTGATCAACGGCGGCGCCCACGCCGACAACAACCTCGACTGCCAGGAGTTCATGCTGGTGCCCGCGGGCCTGCCGAGCTTCGGCGACGCGCTCCGCGCCGGTGCCGAGATCTTCCACACCCTGAAGAAGGTGCTCTCGGAGAAGGGCCTCAACACCGCCGTGGGCGACGAGGGCGGCTTCGCGCCCAGCCTCGGAAGCAACGAGGAGGCGCTCGCGCTGTTGTCGGCCGCGGTGGAGAAGGCAGGCTACAAGCTGGGGAGTGAGCTGTTCTTCGCCCTCGACGTGGCCGCCACCGAGTTCCACGACAACGGCGCCTACGCCTTCGACGGCAAGAAGCTGTCGGCCGCCGAGATGATCGAGGAGTACGCGCGCCTCTGCGCGAAGTACCCCATCGTCTCCATCGAGGACGGCCTGTCGGAAGACGACTGGGCCGGCTGGAAGGGGCTCACCGATCGCCTCGGCAAGAGCGTGCAGCTCGTGGGCGACGATCTCTTCGTCACCAACACGCAGCGCCTCTCCCGCGGCATCGCCGAGGGCGTGGGCAACGCGATCCTCGTGAAGGTCAACCAGATCGGCAGCATCACCGAGACCCTCGACGCGGTGGAGATGGCCCACAAGGCTGGCTACCGGGCGGTGATGTCGCACCGATCCGGCGAGACGGAAGACGTCACCATCGCCGATCTCGCCGTCGCGACCAACTGCGGCCAGATCAAGACGGGCTCGCTCTCGCGCACCGACCGCACCGCGAAGTACAACCAGCTGCTTCGCATCGCGGGCGAGCTCGATCGCGCCGGACGGTACGCGGGCAAGGCGGCCATCCGTCGCTAGGCGCGCCGGGGCTGGCGCGACGCCCCCGGGAAGCTCGTGCTACCATACAGGGCCGGGAGTCCCGATGCTTGTGCTCTTCCTTGCCGCCTGCGACGCTGGCGACGACAACGGCTTCCTCAGCGGCTCCGGCCGGTACGAGAACTCGGCCTGGGGCATCACCGACACCGCCGATACCGCCGACACCGGCGGGGGCGGGGGCGGGGGCGGGGGGGGCGGCGAGGGCGCGCCGGTGCTGAGCGACGTCAAGCTCGAGTGGTCCGATTACCCCAACTACGGGATCGTGCTGCTGATAGAGGTCGCCTTCACCGACGAGGGCGACGACATCGTCGGCGGCGTCGTGTACGCCGACATCTTCCAGCCGGGCGACGAGCTGGCCTACTCGGGCGTCCTCGAGATCGTCGACATCGCCGAGGTCGAGGAACAGAGCCCGGAGACCGCCTACTACCTCGACGATGAGACCCTCTTCTTCGCCGTCGACAACCTCGACGAGACCGAGGACTCCTGGCTCACCATCGAGGCGAAGGACGCCTCCGGCAACGTCTCGTCGACCACCGAGGCCTCGATCGACGGGGCGTAGTCCCGCCCACGTCGCGAGCGCTTGAGGCTGCGGCGCGTACGGGGCTACTCTGCTCACCCTGCTCCGGAAAGCTCGTGCGCATCCTGCTCGTCAACCCGTCGATGAACATGCAGAAGCTGGGGCGTTTCGCGGAGTTGCTCGAGCCGATGCCGCCCACCGGCATCGCCTACATTGCCGGCGCGCTCGTCGCGAAGGGCTGGCACACGCGCTTCGTCGACATGTTCGCCGAGAAGCTCACCGCAGACGGCGTGCTCGACCGCGTGCGACGCTTCGCGCCCGACCTCGTGGGCATGACGGTGCTCACGCCGTCCGCGCCCACGTGCGACTTGCTCAGCCGGATGATCAAGGCGGTATCGCCGCGCACCCAGATTGTCTGGGGCGGCGTGCATGCCGACGTTTTTGCCAAGGACATCCTGCGTAGTGGCGTGGTCGACTACGTGGTACACCACGACGGGGAGGAGACGATCTGCGACCTGGTGGAGGCGCTCGACGGGCAGGGCGATCTCTCGAAGATTCACGGCCTGTCCTGGCTCGACGAGGGCGAGCCGCGCACCAACAAGGAGCGCGCGCTGTTGCGCGACCTCGACTCGCTCGCCTACCCGGCCTGGGACCTCTTCCCCTACCACCGCTATGGGCTGCTCCCCTTCGCCGACGTCGACAAGCCCGTGCTCACCATGGCCGGCTCGCGCGGCTGCCCCTATCGTTGCGACTACTGCTCGTTGCTCCACAGCGGCAAGGTGTATCGTCGTCGCGACCCGATGAAGCTCGTGGACGAGTACGAGTACCTCGTCGACCGCTACGGCGTGAAGCAGATCGGCCTGGTGGATCCCATCTTCCCGCTGGTGATGAAAGACCTCGGCCCCTTCTGCGACGAGTTGCAACGCCGCAAGCTCGACCAGCGCTGCGTGTGGCTGAGCGAGACGCGGGCCGACCGCCTCGACGAGGACACCTGCCGCGCGATGTACGCGGGTGGTTGTCGCCGGGTGCTGATGGGCATCGAGAGCGGCGTCGACATGCTGCTCGGCAACGTCAACAAGAACCTCACCACCGAGAAGGTGCGCTGGGGGGTGAACAACGCGAAGAAGGCCGGGATCCAGACCGTCGGCCTCTTCATGATCGGGATGCCCGGCGAGACACCCGAGATGACGCGCGAGACCATCGAGTTCGCGGTGGATCTCGACCTCGACTTCGCCAAGTTCGCCATCACCGTGCCCTTCCCCGGCAGCAAGCTCTTCGAAGACCAGTGGCAGAAGACCTTGTTCCGCGACGACTGGGAGAACTACACCACCTTCAACCCCGATCCCGACCGGCTGGTGTACCACCCCGAGGGCTACGACCCCGACCTGCTCATCAAGATGCAGTCCTACGGCCTGCGCCGGTTCTACGTGCGCTACGAGCAGGTGCGCAGGCAGCTGGTGGAGCTCAAGACCATCAATCCCAAGATGATGCTGTATGGGATCTACGGGATGGCGATCTAGGCGGAGCGGAGGGCTTCCGCCCCCCCCCTCGGCGCTCCGCGGGGTGCTCGCCGTCCGGTCGCTGCGCTCCCCGCCGTCGCTCGTGGCGCGCGCCCGTTTGGCCGCTGAGGCGGAGCAGGCGCGCGCATCGAAGGCCGATAACGGCGACTGCGGGCTGTGCTTCGAACACCGAAAAGCAGTAGATCAAAGCCTGTAGCCCCCGGGGGTATCGTCGCGTGACTGCGGCGCCCGGGTCTGGCCGGGGGCCAGCGGGTGGTGCCCCTGTCGCGCCCCATCGCGGAGCGCAGCGAAGCCGATGGGGACGACAGGGGCGACAGGACC
>VGRE01000230.1 GCA_016875435.1 Deltaproteobacteria bacterium
GGGCTCCGAGTCGCGACGCCACCCAGGCGATCGCGCCGGCGCTGGCGAGCGCGCCGAGGACGCTGGCGTGGGCCCAGGTGAGGTCCACGCCGGCGCCGAGCAGGTGGGACGGCATCGTGGCCAGCGCCTGCGCCAGCACCCAGTCGGCGCGCGTGGTGCCGTCGCCGAGCGGGGCGCCGAGGGGAGCCTCCCAGAGCGGCACCCGGCCGAGCAGGGCCTCCTGCACCCAGGCCATCTGCGCCGCCGAGAAGGCGGCGTCGCGGGCCGCCGAGGTGGTGGTCCAGAGGGGCAGCGTTGCCAGCGCCACCGGCAGGGCCGCGAGCGCGACGGCGAGGCGCTCGCGGGCGGTCACAAGCGCGAGCGTAGCGCGGCGAGGTCGACCGGCGGCGCCGGTGCCGGCTCGGCCGCGAAGCGCCCCTCGCGGATCTCCGCCGCCACCTCGCGGTAGGCCTCGCGGAAGGGCTTGTCGCGCCGGTAGGCCTCGGCGGCGGCGAACAGTGGCGCTTCCAGCGGCTGCGGCGTGGGCACCAGCCCGCGCACGAGGTGAGCGGCGATGCGCAGCGCGTTGCGCCCGGCCCCGACCCCGCGCAAGAGCGGCGCCTTGGTGAGCTGCACGTCGCGGTGGTAGCCCGAGGGCAAGAGCACGATCTGCTCGACCTCGTCGCGCGCGGCGCGCACGGCCGCCGAGCTGGCGCGGAGCAACTCGGCCACGTCGGGGTTGCGCTTCTGCGGCATGATCGAGCTGCCGGTGGTGAAGGCGTCGGGCAGTCGCAGGAGCGCGAACTCGCTCGTGGTGAACAGCGAGATGTCCCAGGCCAGTCGCGACACGAGCCCCGTGGCGGCCGCCAGCGCCGAGAGGAGCGCCACCTCGGCGAGGCCCCGCGTGAGCTGGCTCGCGGTGACGGGCTCCTCCACGTGCGCGAAGCCAAGCAGGGAGGCGGCGAGCTGGCGGTCGAGAGGCAGGGGCGTGCCGTAGCCGGCGGCGCTGCCGAGCGGGCAGCGGTCGACGACGGCGCGCGCGGCGTGGAGCAGCGGCCGTGCGTCGAGCAGGGCGGCGGCGAAGCCGGCAGCCCAGAGGCCATAGGACGAGGGCATCGCCCGCTGCAGGTGGGTGTAGCCGGTGAGCGCCAACTCGCGGTGGGCCTCCGCAAAGTCGAGAAGGGCCGCGGCGAGGTCCCGCCACTCCTCGGCGATGGCGTCGGCCTGCTCGCGCTGCCAGAGTCGCAAGGCGGTGAGCACCTGGTCGTTGCGGCTGCGCCCGGTGTGGAGTTTCCCGGCCACCGCGCCGAGGCGCTCGGTGAGCCGGGCTTCCACGGCGGTGTGCACGTCTTCCTCTTCCCGGGGGATGGTGAACGTGCCTCGTTCAACCTCGCTGGCGAGCGTCGCCAGGCCCGCGTCCAGGGCGCTGGCTTCCTCGGCCGTCAGGAGCGCCGCCGCGTGCAGCACGCGCAGGTGCGCGCGGCTGCCCTCGATGTCGTGCCGCGCCCACGCGAGGTCGAGCTCGGGGTCGTCGCCCACGGTGAAGGCGGCGATCTGCGCGTCGAGCGCCTGTCCCTTGTCCCAGAGTCTCATGGCTTGCCCCGGAGGAAGGTGTCGGAGGCGTGGCGGTAGGCCCCGACGGCGGCCTCGACCATCGCCAGTTCCACCCACTCGTCGGCGGTGTGCGACACCTCCGATCGGCCCGGTCCCCACTTGATCGCGGGCAGCTCGCGCAGGTGGGCCCAGTCGGAGAGCGTGGGCGAGGCGAAGGTCGCGGCGGCAGGCCACGCGGCCTGGGCGGCAGCAAGGATGGCAGCGCCGGGGGGCGTCTCCACCGGCCGGAACCGGTCGGATCGCACGAGGACCTCCGCCGACACGCGCTCGCGCACCAGGGCCACCAGCTCCGCCGGGGTGTACGCCGACGTGGGGCGAATATCCACGGTAAACTTGGCTTCACCGGGGATGACGTTGTGACGATCCCCGGCGCTTGCCATGGTGACCGCGAGGGTGCTGCGCCCGGCGAGGGGATGGATCCGGTCGAGGTCGAGCGCGTCGAGGGCGAGGATGTCGCGACACATGGCGTAGATCGCATTGTCGGCGAGCTGGGGACGGGCCGCGTGCCCGGCGCGCCCGCGCGACACGCAGTCGAGCACCAGGAGCCCGTTCTGGGCGGTGGCGATGTCCATGCCGGTGGGCTCGCCGACGATGGCGGCGTCGAAGACGGGCAACAACGGCGCCAGCTTCTCGAAGCCCTCGCGACCCACCTCTTCCTCGGCGGCGGCGACGAGCCACAGCGATCCCCGGTCGACGGTGGCCGTCTCGAAGGCGCACATCATCGCCGCGAGGCAGCCCTTGGCGTCGTTGGCGCCGAGACCGAACATCCGGCCGTCCTCGACGCCGGGGGTCCAGGGATCGCGGGTCCACTGCGGCGTGGCGGGAACCGTGTCGTAGTGGCTCAGGAACAACAGCCGCGGGCCGGGAATGCCGCTGTCGCGACAGATGGCGCGGTTGTTACCCTGCGCCACCACCGGGCATCGTCCCGCGTTCCACTCCTCGAACACCGCCACCGCCGGGCCTTCCTCCCGCGAGGGCGAGCGCGCGCGCACCAGCCGCTCGAGGAGCGCCGTGACCAACTACCCGTCCTCGCGCCGCGCCACCAGCATCGTGCCGCAGCCCTCGTTGGTGAAGATCTCCAGCAACAAGGCCTGCGGGCGCGTGCCGTCGACGAGGTGCACCCGGGGCACGCCACCGCGGAGGGCGTCGGTGACCGCCGAGATCTTCGGCAACATGCCGCCGGAGACGGCGCCGCCGCGCACCAGCTCGTCGACGGTGCCGAGGTCGCCGTAGGACACCAGCCGGCGGGGGTCGGTGGCGTCTTCGAGCAGGCCGGGGACGGTGGTACACAGGATCAGCTTGTCGGCCTTCATCGCGATCGCCAGCCGCGCGGCGATGGTGTCGGCGTTGGTGTTGAGCAGGCCGCCGTCCTCGCCCATGGTCAGCGAGCAGTACACGGGTACCATGTCGTTGTCGATGAGCAGCCGGGGGAGCGAGGGATCGACCTCGTCGATGTCGCCCACGTGGCCGTAGTCGACGAGGGTCTCGGTGCCCGTGGAGGGGTCGCGCACCGTGCGCGGCGGGCGGCGGGTGGCGAGCAGGCTGCGACCGTCGCCGCCGGAGAGGCCGACGGCGCGGACACCGTGGGCGGAGAGCGCGCTGACGAGGTCGGAGTTGAGCGCGCCCCGGAACAGCATCCGGGCCATCTCCAGCGTGCGCGCGTCGGTGACCCGGCGCCCGGCCACCACCTCGCGGGGCACCTCCATCCGGGCGCAGAGCGCGTCGAGCTGCGGGCCGCCGCCGTGGACGAGCGCCACGCGGATGCCGACGTGGTGGAGCAGCGCCACGTCGGCGGCGAGCGCGCCGCGGGCGACCGGGTCGGCCAAAATCGCGCCGGACACCTTGATGACGAAGGTCTTCCCCCGGAAAAGCCGGAGGTACGGGTGAGCATCGCGTAACGAGAGGAGGCGTTCCATGGCGGGACCGCGGCTATCATGCTGGCCCGATGTTGCCGCCGAGCGACAACGCCGTCGCCACGATGCGTTGGCTCTCCACCTGGCGCCGGCTGACCATTGCGCTCTCCTCGCTGGGGCTCGCGGCGCACAGGCCGCGGCCGCCGACCCAGAGCGGGAAACAGCCGATCACATGCACGATCGTGCGTGCTACAACATCCAGCTCAACAACACCGCCGCCTGCACCGGCTCGCGGTTGGCGGCCTGCGGGATGACGCGGGACTTCGGGCCGTCGAGGACGCTGTCGCTCACGATCACGTTGCGACGTACCGGCAGGCAGTGGAGGAAGGCGTTGGCGCTCTCCATCTGCACGTCGCCGATGGTCCAGTGCTTGTGGCCGGCGGCCAACTCGGCGTGGCGGTCGAAGTCGCGGGCCCCCCAGCCCTTCCCGTACACCGCGAGGGCGCCCGCGGTGGCCGAAATCTGGTCGCGAGTGACGGTCATCTTGGCGCCGGTGTCGTGGCAGAAACTCTGCGCGCGCTCCATCTCGTCGTCGTCGAGGTCGAAACCCTCGGGGCAGGCCACGTGCAGGTCGGCGCCGCCGAGGATCGCCGCGCGCACCACCGAGAGCGGCACCGCCTGGGGCAGGGGCTTCGGGTGCGGTGCCCAGCTCAGGCACACCTTGCGGCCGCGGTAGCTGCCACCGCCGAGGTCGGCGAGGGTGAGCATGTCGGCGAGGCCCTGGCAGGGGTGCGCCAGCGCCGATTCCAGGTTGATGAGCGGGGCGCCCGCGTAGCGAGCGAAGGCCCGAATGACCGTCTCGTCGCGACCGCCGTGCTTGGGGAAGGCGCGCACGGCGAGCACGTCGGCATACGACGACAACACCGGCGCCGCCTCCTTCACGTGCTCGGCGGCCATCCCGTCCATCACCGTGCTCTCGGCAAACTCCATCTTCCACGTGTCCTGCCCGCCCACGAGATGGACGAAGTGGGCGCCGAGGCGCCCGGCGGCCACTTCCATCGAGGTGTGGGTGCGCAGCGAGGGGTCGAAGAAGAGGCCGGCCACGGCGCGCCCCTGGAGCACGCGCATGCGGCCGATCTCCAGCCGGTAGGCCCGGTAGATGCGGGCGAGGTCGAGCAGGGCCTGCGTGCCCTCGATGCCGGGCTCGAGCCCATCGAGGAAGCGGGTGCCGCGCCAGTACTGGCGCACCTTGCTGACGGCGTCGTGGAGGCGGGTCTCGAGGGTTGGGGTCATCCGAGGCTCCGGAGAGTGGCGAGGAGGGCATCGACGGCCTCGAAAGGCACGTTGAGGGGAGGCATGAGCCGCATCACGCGAGGATCGTCGCTGCCGCCGACGATGAAGCCGCGCTGTCGCAGCTCCGCGACCAGGGGCTTGACGGGGGTGTCGTGAACCAGGCCGAGCAGGCCGCCGTGGCCGCGCACCTCGCCGTGGAAACCCTCGCGCACGCGGGCCTCCAGGTCGCGCGCCCGGGCGACCAGCGACTCGGCGCGCACGATGTGCTGCGTGGCGAGGATGGCGGCGCAGGCGAGGGGACCGGCACCAAAAGTTGTGCCCTGGTCGCCGGGTTTCACGTGGCGCGCGAGCGCGTCGTCGACGAGTGTCACGCCCACGGGAAAGCCGCCGGCGGCGCTCTTGGCGGAGGTGAGCAGGTCGGCGCGGACGCCGAAGTAGTCGGCGGCGGTGTGCGCGCCGAGGCGTCCCCACGCGGTCTGTACCTCGTCGAGGATCAAGAGCGCGCCCACGCGATCGCACTCGGCGCGAAGGTCCTGGAGGAACTCGCGGGTGGCGGTGCGCATGCCGGCGAGGGACTGGATCGGCTCGAGGATCACGGCGGCGACGTGATCGTCGAGGCGGGGCGGCTGGCCCCAGGGCACAAAGCGCGTGTGTCCGTACTCCGGGAGCGCGTATCGGCGGTACTTCTCGCCGTGGGTGACCGCGAGCGCGCCGAGCGTGCGCCCGTGGAAACTTCCCTCGAAGGCCACCACCTCGGGGCGTCCGGTGTGGTGACGCGCGAGCTTCAGCGCCGCCTCGTTGGCCTCGGCGCCCGAGTTGGACAAGAACACGCGCGTGAGGTTGGCCGGGGCGAAGTCGACCAGCGCCTTGCACGCGGCCGACCGGACGGGGCTGTAGACCACGTTGCTGTAGAACACCAGCCGCTCGGCCTGCTCGGCGACGATCTTGCGCCACAGCGGATGGCTGTGCCCCACGAGACACACGGCGTGGCCGCCGTAGAAGTCCCAGTAGGCCCGGCCCTCCGCGTCCCATACCCGCGAGCCCTCGCCGCGGACGAGGGTGAGCGGCAGCTTGTCGTAGGTCGCGAGCTGGTAGTCACCCTCGGCGATGCCGCCGGGGACGAGGTCGTCGAGCGAGGGCAGGTCCTGGTCGATCACGGGACAGCCCCCACGTGGCGCAGGCCCTCGTCGTAGGCCCAGCCCATGCACAGGTTGAGGTTGGCCACCGCCTGCGAGCCCGCGCCGCGGCCGAGGTTGTCGATGGCGCACTGCACCACCGTGACCCCATCGCCCTCGACCACGCCGATGTCGGCACGGGGGGTGCCGGTGACGTGGAGGAGCTCCGGCGGGCGCCGCAGCACGCGGACCAGCGGGTTGCCCGCGTAGAAGGCCTCCCAGGCCGAGGCGGGCACGGCGGGGAGCACGTAGGTGACGAGGATGCCCCGCCGGAAGGGGCCCGAGGTGGGGACGAAGTCGAGCTTCACGTTCCCCAGCGCCAGCTCGACCTCGGGCACGTGCTGGTGCGACAACACCTTGTAGGAACGGAGGTTCTCCGCCCGTAGCGGATGGTGGGTGGTGTCGCTCGGGGTGCCGCCGCTGCCGGTGCTCCCGGTGACGCCCACCGCCGACACCCGGCCGCTGATCTGTCCCCGGAGGGGCAACAGCGCCAGCTCGAGTGCCGTGGCGAAACAACCGGGGTTGGCCACCCGCTTCTGCCCGATCATCCGCTCCATGCCCAGCTCGGGGAGCCCGTAGGGCCAGGGGCCGTGCGGCCGGGCGAAGCCGTAGTGCTGGGTGTGCAGCGGCTCGGGCAGGCGGTGGTCGCCGGAGAGATCGATCACCACGGCCTCGGCGGGGAGCGCGGGCGCGAGCTTGGCGGCCTCGCCGTGAGGCAAGCACAGGAAGTACGCGTCGGCCTCGGGGGGCTCGGCGGTGATCGGGACGCGGTGGCTGGCGAACTGGGGCCACGCCTCGGGGAGCATCTTGCCTGCGTGTTTCTGCGAGGTGGCACCCACCACGCGCACGCCGGGGTGCGTCACCAGCCAGCGCAGGGTTTCCGCGCCGGTGTAGCCGGTGGCGCCGACGACGACGGCGCGCAGCTGCTCACGCACCGGGCTGTCCCGGGCGGAGGAG
>VGRE01000231.1 GCA_016875435.1 Deltaproteobacteria bacterium
CGCGTACCCGCGCCGCCGCGTCGGCCCCCCAGCCGGCCCGCACCGCCGCCTGTTTCTCCGCGAGCGCGGCCTCCCTCGCGGCGTTGCGATCCGCGCGCGCGCGGGCGGTGGCGGCGTCGACGGCGTCGGCGAGGGGCTTGCCGATGGGGAAGAGCGGGACGAAGGCCATGGGGGGCTCCGGCGGGCCCGAGCGGCTAACTAGGCCGCGTGATCCGCGCGTGGTGGGACAGGGGCCTCGTCGCCGTCGTGAGCCTGCTCGGCTTGTTTCCCTTCGCCCGGGGGCTCTCGGAGGGCGAGATTCCGGGGCAGGAGAACGTGCCCCTCGACGGCGCACACACGATCTTCGTCTACGAGTACGTGCGGCAGGCGCTCCTCGGGCATGTGAGCCTGCTCCACGCCGACGCGATGTGGTACCCGCTGGGGCGGCCATTCCTCCTCGGCATCCAGAACGTGGTCGATGCCTTCCTCGCGGCGCCCTTCCTCGGGGCGCTGGGCGTGCAGCACGGGATGGCGGCCTTCGTGGCCCTCGTGCTCGTCAGCAATGGCCTCGCCGCCGGGTGGATGGGCGAGCGCATCGGCGGCCGCGGTCTCGCCGGGCCCCTCGCGGCGTGCGTGGTGGCCTTCGCGCCCTACGCCTGGTGCGAGACGCAGATGGGGCGGCCCACCCAGGCGATGCTCTCGCCGATGTGCCTCGCGCTGGGGCACGCGTGGACGGCCGCGGATGACGCCGAGTCGCGACTCCGTCCCGCGTTGTGGTCGGGGTGCTGGCTGGTCGTCGCCGCGCTCGAGTACTGGTTCTACGGCTTCTTCGGGTGCATCCTCGTGGGCGGCGTGTACCTCGGCGCCCTGCTTGGGCGCGGGCGGCGGCACACGTTGCGGGCGCTCGCCATCACCGCGCTCTTGCCCGCGCTCTGCGCCGCGCCCTTTGCCTTGTACGTGGCCAGCACGTGGACCGAGATGCCGGGGGCGAGCATGTCGTCGCCCGTGCCGAACAGCACGCGGCTGTGGGCCGGGCTGCCCGGTCGCAACTCGCTGCGCACCGCGATGTACGTGCCTCAGCTGCTCTACGCGGTGGCGCTGTTGCCGCTTTTCACGCGCCAGCGCTGGCGCGCCGGGGGCCTCGCGCTCGCGATGCTCTTCCTCGTGGGCGTGGCGGTGGGGGAGCGGGTTGACATCGGGCCCTTCGAGGGAGTGCGCACGCCCCTGGCGCTGCTCCGGGAACTACCGGGTTTCCACCGCTTCTGGTGGCCGCACCGCGCCCTGGGCGCCGTGGTGGTGGGGGCGGCCGCAGCGGCGGCGGCCTGCGTGGCCGCCGGCGGGCTCCCCCGGCTTCTCGCCACGCTCGGCATCGCGCTGAGCGCGGGGCAGGCCCTGCAAACGCCGGGGGAACTCACCAGCTGGAAGGCGCCCCGTCGTCCCCTCTGGGACGAGGCGCTGCCGCCTGGTGCGGTGCTGCTCTTGCCGATGCTCGATCCCGACGCCGGCAAGCACTTCCTCGCCCAGTGGGCGGTACACCACCGGCCGATGGTCAACGGCATGTCGATGTGGGACGACTTTCTGTGGCCGCAGGACTTCGAACAATGGGTGACGGAGCAGCCCTTGCTCGATGCGCTGCTCGCCATCGAGCGCTCTCGCCCGTACGGCCGGCGCGCCGCCGAGCCGAACGTGCTCGCCTCGCCCAACGGCGGGGCCCGCGCGCCCGCGGTGAAACGGGAGGTGGCGATCCGCCGCGCCGAGCAACTCGACGCCGACGACCTCCAGGCCTTCGCCGACCTCGGGGTGGTGGGCATCGTCGCGCACCTCGCGCGCACGCCGCCGGAGGCGGTGGCAACCATCACCCGGCTGGCGGGCGACCCCTCGAACAAAGGGGATTTCGCCTGGTGGCCACTCCCCGCGCCGCGATGAGAGGGCCGGTAGGCCATAAGTTCGAGGCCTGCGTGGCCGATGTGGAACCGGCAGGACCCCGCCACGATGCGCACCAGCTGGACATGGACGAGCCCACACCTCGACACGCCGATGTCGTTGGCCCGGTGGGGCCACGCCGGGAAACCTTTCCTCCTGTTTCCCACCGGCGGCGCCGACCACCTCGACGTGGAGCGCTTCAAGCTGGTGGCAGCGCTCGCGCCGCTGTGGGAAAGCGGCCGGATCAAGCTCTACAGCGTCGATAGCGTGTGCCGGCGCGGCTGGCTGGCGGAGATCCCCGCCGCCGAGAAGGTCGACTGGCAGCGCCACTACTCGAAGTTCGTCGAGGACGAGGTCTTCCCGCTGATCGAGCACGACGCGGGTCCGCAGAGCCTGGGCGTGGGCGGCATCTCCCTGGGCGCCTACCAGGCCTGGCTGGCCGGTACGCGTCGCCCCGACCGCGTCGACCTCTGCGTGGGCCTCTCGGGCACCTACCTGATGGAGCGGCGCCTCGAGGGCTTCTGGAACGAGGACTGGTACTTCCACGACCCGCGACAGTTCGTCCCGGGCCTCGGCGGCTCGCTGCTCGCCCAGCTACGGCAGGTGCGCTTCGTCCTCGGCCTGGGGGAGCGCTACGAGAATCCCGGGTACACCGATGCCGCCGCCGAGACCCTCGACCGCGCCGGCGCCCGGGTCGACGTGCTGCGCTGGCGCGACCCGGCCGGTCACGACTGGCCCACGTGGCGCGCCATGTTCCCCATGGTCCTGAACGCCACCGTGCCGCAAGCTACGCCGCTCGTTCCGGAGCCTCCAGCCACCGCCTTGTGAACAGCATGACGACGGGCGCCGCCAGCGTGAAGGCGCCGATGATGAGCCACATCGTCTCCGGGTCGCGCGCGCCCTCGGCGGGGCAGTAGCGCGACAACATCCAGCCCGAGACCACGGCGGCCACCGGCTTCGCGAGGAACAGGGGCACCTCCGAGAGGCCCATGTAGGACGACTCGCGCCCCCGCGGGGCGATGGTGGCCGTGTACTCGTAGAGCCGCGGCGACCAGAGGATCTCGCCGATCGACAGCACCACGATGAATACGACACTCGCGGCCACGGTGGTGGACAGGCCCATGGCGAACACCGAGACCGCCGAGATCACCGAGCCGAACACGATCACCGGGTAGGGCGGGAAGCGGCGGGTGAGCGCGGTGGCGGCCGGGGTGAGCAGGATGACGAGCAGGGGATTGAGCGACCAGTAGTAGGCGAACTCGAAGTCGTCGCCGAAGCTGCGCAGCGTGTACTTCGGCCAGGTGAGGTGGGCGTGCTGGAAGATGAGGCGCACCAGTGTCAGCAAGCCCACGAAGGCCATGAACACCCAGAATGTCTTCTCGACCAGCACTTCCTTCGCGATGAGCAGGGGGTTGCGCTCGCGATCCGTGGCGGGCGGGGCGGCGCCGGGGGGATTCTCGCGCATGGCGAGCGCGAGCAGCACGTTGATCGTGGAACACACGCCGCCCACGAGGAAGATGCACTGCGCCGCGCTGAGCTGGGCATCACCGAGGGTGACGCCTGCCTTGAACCACTCGCGGAAGTTGGTGATGATCGGCCCCTGCGACAAGGAACCGAGGTTCATCACCACGTAGTAGAGCGAGAAGCCGAAAGCCACGGCCGCCGGGGCGGCGAAGTTGCGCACGGCCGCGTTCATCGTGGGCTTCATCGAGCCCACGCCCCACACGCCCAGCGCGAGGGCCACGTAGGCGGCGGGGAGCGAGGGCGAAAACGCGAGCAACATGCGGCCGACGGCGGTGGACAGGGCCGCGATCAACAGCGCGCGCTTCACGCCCATGGCATCGGCGATGAAGCCGGCCACGAACACGAAGATGGAGATTGCGCTGGTCCACGTGCCGGTGACGCCCGCCGCGCCCTCGTCGCTCATCGCGAAGTCGTCGGACAAGTAGAGCGGCAACATCGAGTACATCGTGAAGTAACCGACGCTCTCGAGGAACTTCATGAGGTAGACAATCCACAACTCGCGCGGCGAGGCAGCGAGGGCGCGCAGGTCGGAGCGGAGGGCGGCCACGGACATCCCCGCAGGCTATCGCAAGGTCACCACCGAGGTACACGTTGCTCTGGTTCCTGCTCGCCTGTCCCAAGCTCGCCGAGCCGCCGGCGATGGGCAACACCTCGATCTGGAGCGAGCCGAGTCCCAACTGCCCGCAGCGAATGGACGATCCGCCCGCCTGCCCGGCGGGGAGCACGGTGGGAACCTCGCCGACCACGCCGGCGGAGTGGGGGGTGATGTCCGCGGGGAACCGGCTCTGGAACGACCGCCTCGCCTGCACCGACGGGCGAATGGCCGACTACCGGCGGGCGGGCAACATCGGCGCGGCGCCGGTGGCCTCGACCTCGCCGCCTTCCGGTTCCCCCCAGATCGGGACTGACGTGCTCGACCGGTGGGAGGTGCACTGCGGGCAGGAGCCGCTGGTGCTCTACACCAACCTGCACCGCTGCGGCGTCGCCTGCCTGCCCGGAGGCCTGCGCATCCTACCGGCCGCGGTCGAGGTCGAGATCGTCGCGTTGAACGCGGCGGCCGAGGCGGGCGACCTCGCGGCGATGCGGGCCGCCGGGCAGCGCCTCGTGAGCGCGGGGCGCGAGTTCGAGGCGAGCTGGCTGGTGGCGGCGTCGGTGGCCGAGCGCGCCGGCGACTGGTCCTCGGCGGTGGGCTACTGGCAGGGCGCCGTGGGGGTGTTCCAAGCCGCGGGTAGCCACGCGAGCCTCGCGGAGGCCCTGGCGCGGTCTGGTCGCGACGTGGAAGCGAGGCTGGAGCTCAACACCCTCCTCGCGCACTACGGCGACACCTCGCTCCGCCCGCAACTCGCCTGCACGCAGTCGCTGCTGGAGGCCGACCGCCAGCGACAGATGGCGCTCGCCGAGGAGGCGTGCACCGGGGGCTGGCAACGTTGTTGCGCCCGTCCCTGATGGCTCTGACCCACGCTGGTGTGCGTTTCGGCACCTGAAGCGGTCAAGAAGCCGCCCTGCGCGTGGGCACGCACCTTGCGACGAGGGGCCGGCTTCATCACCCCCTCCGATCCCACCAACTTCGACGCGCGGGTGGAGGTGAACGGCGGCAAGGGCGAGATGAGCGCCGACGGGGGCTTCTTCGAGAGCGGCCCCTCGGCCAAGGTGCTTCGCGAGGCAGCTTTCGACCGTGATCTGGACGACCGGACCGCCTGGGCGCGCCGCGGGGGGGGCGCCGGGTCGTTAGCCTGGCGCCTCTCCCGGAGTCACCGTGTTCGCTCTGCTGCTCGTTCTTGCCTGTGCCGAGGACCTCTCCCAGAAAGCTCCCGCCGCCAGGGTCGAGACACCCGCGCCGGCACCCGCACCCCCGGTCGAGACACCCGCGCCGGCCGGCGCGGCGCTGGCGATCGACCCGGCGCGGTCCTCGATCTCGGCCAAGGGCGCGAAGATCACCAAGACCCACGACATCAACTTCCCCGAGTTCAGCGGCTCGCTCAAGGTGGAGGGCGACAAGCTCGCGGGCGTGGAGGTGGTGGTGAAGATGGCAGCGCTGGTGTCCGACAGCGAGAAGCTCACCGGCCACCTCAAGAACCAGGACTTCTTCTCGGTCGACACCATGCCCGAGTCGAAGTTCGTCGGCACGGTGGCCGATGGCGCCGTCACCGGCGATCTCACGCTCCACGGGGTCACCAAGCAGCTCAGCTTCCCCGCCACCGTGAGCATCGACGCCACCACGGTCTCGGCGGAGACGGAGTTCACCATCAACCGCCAGGACTTCGGCGTGAGCTACCCGGGCAAGCCCGACGACCTCATCCAGGACTCGGTGGTGATCAAGGTGAAGCTCGTCGCGAGTCGCTAGGCGCGCCGCCGCTCGTCGCTGGTCGTTAGGCGCTAGCGCTTCTTCTTCTTCGACTTAGCCGCGGCCTCCTCGGCGGCCTTGGCGGCGGCTTCTTCCGCGGCCTTCCTTGCCGCCTCCTCGGCGGCCGCCTTCGCGGCGGCTTCTTCCGCGGCCTTCCTCGCGGCTTCCTCGGCGGCGATGCGCGCCGCCTCGGCGGCCGCCCTGGCGGCGTCGGCCTCGGCGAGCACCTTGAGCTTGCCGAGCCCCACGACGAAGTCGGCGCTCACCATCTCGTCGAGCTTCTTCGCGGGGAAGAACAGGCTGGCGGGGAAGCCCCACTGGGTGACGTCTTGCCACTCCACCTTGGAGCCGACCTCGCTCGCCGTCACGGTGATGCGGCCCTTCGAGGGGTCTTTCGACTGGCCAGACCAGGTGTCGTAGGCGATGCCGGCGTTGTCGTTCACGGCGGTGAGCGCGAGGCGGCCGGTCATCAGCACCTTGCCGTCCCAGGTCATCGAGTGGCCGGTCTTGCCCACGTCGCCGGTGAAGCTCCAGGTGGCGCCGGGGTCGCGGTCTTTCGACCAGGACGTCCAGGTGGGCCAGGTGTTGAGGTCTTGCAGGTAGGGCTGCACGAACTGCGGCGCAGCCGCGACCTCGGTGGACTGCGTGATGACAACCACGCCCTTGCTCGGGATGGTGGTGGTGGGGGTGAGCACGTCGATGTCGAGCGGCTTGGCCTCGGCGAGCGCGACTAGGAGGGCGAGCAACGCAGACTCGGGGTTGGTGTCGGAAGGTACGGCAAACGACCACGGTCGGTCAAGCGCGCGGCTGGATAGCGCCGGGTTCGACCAAGGCCCGGCAGGGGTCGGCGTCCACGGGGTGCTGCCGGCCACGCACACCGCCGTGGGCTGGGCCTTC
>VGRE01000232.1 GCA_016875435.1 Deltaproteobacteria bacterium
GGGTCGACGTCCACCTCGACCTGGGCGGGGACCACGATGTCGTCGGCGAGGGCGGGATGGGCAATCGTCAACAGGGCGCTGAGCATCGGCTGGACTCCTCCGGGTGGATTATCCGGGTGTACGAGAAATGGAGCCCTCGGCATTCACGCTTGTGCGCCGACTTGGCACCGGGGCCGCGGGAGAGGTGTGGCTGGCCGAGGGCCCCGAGGGGCTGGTGGCGCTGAAGCTGGCCGCCCCGGGACGATCCCTGAACGCCGAGATCGCGGCGCTGGGGGCGGTGAGGCACCCGAGCGTGCCGGGCCTGATCGACGCCGATCCCGATGGCCACTGGATGGTGAGGGCCTACGCCGAGGGCCAGCGCATCACGTCGTGGGCGCACGGTCGTAGCCTCGCCGAGATCGTCGACACCTTCGCCCGCCTCGCCGGCGCGGTGCAGGCCATCCACCAGTTGGGCGCGCTCCACGGCGACCTCAGCCCGGCAAACGTGCTCGTGGGCCCCGACGGTCGCCCACACGTGCTCGACTTGGGTGCCGATGCCCGCGGCCCCAACGGCGCGCTGGGCTGGGTGGCGCCGGAGCGCCTGCGCGGCGAGAACGCGACCGTCGCCAGCGACGTGTACGGGCTGGGCGCGATGCTCTACGCGATGACCACGGGGCGCCCCCCCTACGATCGTGGCACGGCCGCGCAGCTCGCCTGGTCGGCGGCCACCAATCTGCCGCTGCCTCCGGGGAGCGTGCGCGCCGACCTGCCGGTGGGGCTCGACGAGCTGATCCTCCAGTCGCTCGCCTGGTCGCGCGACGCCCGGCCGCGCTCGGCCGCCGACATGGCGAGGAGCGCGCAGATGGCGCTGTTGACCACGGTGCGCGCGCCGGTGGTCGGGATGCTCGACGAGCGCGAGCGCTTGCGAAGAGCGGTGGTGGGCGCGGTCCAGGGCGAGGGCGGCCTGGTGGTGGTCTACGGTCCCCCGGGCTCGGGGCGACGCACCCTCATCCAGGAGGCGGTGCGGGCGGCCCGGCGCGAGGGCGCGCAGGTGGCCGAGTTGTCGCTCTTCGAGGCGGCGCGCGTCCTGGTCGCCCATCGCGACGCCGGCGTCATCGTGATCGATGCCGACGGCCTGCCGACAGCCGACATCGGGAGCGCGCTCGACCGCGCCGCCGAGTCCTCGCTGGTGCTCGTGCGGGCACGCTCGCCCGTGCGTGCCCTGGCCCGGCGCGGCGCGGTCCACATCCGCCCCTCGTCCCTCGGCGAGGACGACATCGCCTTCCTCCTCCGGGCCGCCTCGCGCGAGCCTGCTGCCGCTGACCTCTGGCGCCGCACCCGCGGTACCCCCGGGGCGGTGGCGGGCGCGCTGCGCGGGAGCGACCCAACGCCGCCCGGGCTGTCGCCGCTGGCTGCCCAGGTGCTCGGCTTGCTGGGCGCCGGACCCGCGTCCCTGCCCGCGCTCGCCGCCCAGTGCGGCGTGGGCGAGCACGCCGTTCTCGACGCGCTCGAGCCTTGCTTCTCGACCGGCGCCGCCTGGGCAAGCGACGACGGCGCGATGCTCTACGGGTTCGCGTCGAGGTAGCGGCCGATCGCGGCGTTCGTCTGCTCGAGATTGGGCTTGATGAGCGCCACGATGAAGCCCTCGATCTGGGGCTTGAGCGTGCCGGCTAGGATCTTGGGCACGCCGGGGATCTCGCGCAGGTTGATGTCCAGGGTGCCCTTGAGCGTCACCCTGGTGCTGCTGCCCTCCGCCTGGAGGCGGTTCTCGCCGTGCGCGTCGACCGCGTCGGTGAACACCCGTGTCTTCAGACGCCAGTTGCAGTGCTTGTCGCTCTGGTACCAGTCGGCGAAGTCGTCCCAGCAGAGGGCCTCGGGCTTGAGGATGCCCTGCGCGAAGCGGGGTATCTCGCCCTTGCCCACCCACACGTTGTGCAGCTTCACCACGCCGTCGGCCTCGTCGCGCTTCTCCACGCGGATCTCCTTGACGTTGCCGAGGTAGGGCGCCACGCGGGAGAGCTCGTCGCGGTAGGCGCGGAAAACGCGGTCGAGAGGGTGGCGAATGACCGAGGAGACGTTGATTTCCATGCCGCGGAGCTAACCCGGTTAGCCACCTTGCCCCATGGCCGAGCGACGCAGCGAACGACGGGCCCGCAAGGGCGCGCCCGACTGGGCCGAGCCCCTCGGCCTTCGGCAGCCCCTGTCGCAACGCGCGGGCGATGGCCTCCGCGACGGCGACGATGCCGTGTCGCGCGTGCTCGAGGCGGCGCTCCGTCACCGGGAGCGCGTGGAGCGAGCCACCCACGGCTTCCACACCTACCCAGCGGGCCTGCATCCCGACGCGGCGGCGGCGCTGCTGGGCCTCGCACCCGGGCCAGTGCTCGACCCCTTCTGTGGCGGTGGCACCGTGATTGTCGAGGCGCTGCTCGCCAGCCGCGAGGCGCTGGGCACCGACGTGTCGCCGGTGGCCACGCTCGTGGCCCGGGCCCGCACCGCGCTCACGACCGAGGCCGAGCGCACCGCGCTGCGATCTGCGGCGCGCAAGGCGGCCGACGTGGCGCGGACCGAGGGCCTTGCCGCCGAGAGAGCCTACGCCACCGGCTCCTTGCGGCGCCCCGAGCTCCCCGAGGTACTCTTCGACTGGTACGAGCCCCACGTGCTAGTCGAGATGCACTCCCTCCGCCGCGAGATCAAGAACGATCCCCTGCTGAAAGCCATCTTCTCCAGCATCGTGGTGAAGACGAGCCTGCGCGAGTCCGACACCTCCAACCGCCGCTCCGAGGAGAAGCGCCCGGCAGGCACCGCCGCCACGCTCTTCCACAAGCGCGCCCGTGAGTTCGCGCGGCAGCTCGAGGCGCTCGCGGCGGCCGTCCCCGCGGGCCTCGGCGCGCGGGTCCACCGGCAGGATGCCCGGGAGCAGCGCGAGAAAGATCACTTCGGGCTCGCGCTCAGCTCGCCCCCCTACCCGGGCGTCTACGACTACGTGCCGCTCCAGCAACTCCGCACGGCCTGGCTGGGGCTCGACCAGGGCGACGCTCCTCGCGAGGAGATCGGCAGCCGCCGATCCTTCCGGGCCGACCGCGCCGAGGCCGTGGCGCGTTGGCGGGCCGACACCGCGAAGTGGGTGCGCGTCACCGCGCGTGCGCTCGTGCCCGGGGGGCGGCTGGTCGTCGTCACTGGCGACGGCAACGTGGGCGGGAAGGCGATCGACAGCCTCGCCCCGCTGACCGACGCGGCCGTGGCGGCGGGGATGCGCCGGGTGGCGCGTGCCACCGTCGAGCGCTGGGACGAGGGTCTCGACCGCGTGCGACCGGAGCACGCGGTCTGCTTCGAGCGGGGCCGCCCGTGAGCCAGAGCGACGACACCACCACGCTCGCGACGCTTCGCGACGCCGTCCGCGCCTTCAACGAGGCCCGCGACTGGGGGCGGTACCACAACCCCCGCAACCTCGCGATGGCGTTGTCTGTCGAGGCGAACGAGCTGCTGGCGCTCTACCTGTGGGCGAGCGACGAGGGCCCGCAGCCGCCCGTCGCCGCGCGGGCTCCGATGGTGGCCGAGGAAGCGGCCGACGTCCTCATCTGCTTGCTCAACCTCTGCGACAGGCAGGGCATCGACCTCGCCGCCGCCGTGGAGGCGAAGCTCGTCAAGAATGGCCAGCGTTATCCCGTCGAAACGTCGCGCGGTCGCCTCGAGAAGGCGGGCGAACTGGACAAGTGAAGGAAGTGTCGACCGGCCCCACCCGACGCGACCTGCAACGCGAGGAAACGCACCGGCGCGTGTACCTCGCCGCGCTCGAGATCTTCCGTCGCGACGGCGTGGATGCCTGCCGCATCGAGGACATCGTCGCGCTCGCCGGCGTGAGCCGCGGCAGCTTCTACTTTCACTTCCCCACCAAGGACGACGTGCTCGCCCTGGCCTACGCCGAGGCGGTGGCCGATCTCGTGAGGCACACCGATCGCCTCCCCGACGACGTGGAGATCGTCGCCGTGCTGCGCTCCGTGGTGGAACACACGGCGGCCCGGTGGCAGGGCGACCCGCGCATCTTCGTGCACGTGGGTCTCCACGCGTTGCGCTCGGTCACGCGCACCTTCCCCTCCGGCGAGCGCGAGCCCATCCGCCTCGCGCTCGAGCTCCGGTTCGCGCGGGCCCTGGCGCTCGGCGAGATCGTCTCGCCCCTGCCGCCCGCCCTGCTCGCCGACATCTTCCTGCTCAGCACCTTCACCGCGCTGCTGGCCTGGAGCGGTGCGCCCCAGCTCCCACTCGCGCCCGTGCTCGACGGCGTGATCGGCCTCTTCCTCCACGGTGCCCACGGGCCCGTGATAGCCGGCCCGCGATGAATCCCCGCTGGGCCGCGCTCACCGACGTTGGCAAGAAGCGCGAGCACAACGAGGACAACCACCTCGCCGTGCCCGAGTCCGGCCTGTTCCTCGTGGCCGACGGCGTGGGCGGTCGCGCGTGTGGCGAGGTGGCCAGCGCCCTGTGCGTGGAGACCTTCTCCTCGCGCGCCGAGGCCCTCAAGCAGCGCCTCGACGACCACGCCCGCGAGCGGAGCATCGACACGCGCACGGCGGTGCTCGCCGAGCTCGACGGCATCAGCCAGCTCGCCACCCGGCGCATCTACGAGGCAGCCGAGTCCCAGAACAAGAAGGGCATGACCACCACGATGGTGGCCCTGGCCATCGGCGGCGGCGGCGCCTTCGTGGTGCACGTGGGCGACTCCCGCGCCTACCTCGTGCGCGATGGCGAGATTCGGCAACTCACCGAAGACCACTCGATGGTCAACGACCTGGTCCGCAGCGGCAAGATGACCTGGACCGAAGCGCGCGCGTCGCGACATCGTCACGTGATCACCCGGGCACTCGGTCTCTACCCTACCGTGCAACCGTCGCTCGGGTCTTTCGACCTGTTGCCGGGCGACCGCATCCTCCTGTGCAGCGACGGCTGCTCCGACGTGGTGTCGCCCGAGCGCATCGTCCAATTCATCGGCGAGGGAGACCCGAAGTCGGCCGCCGAGCAACTGGTAACGGCCGCGCTCGACCGCGGCGGGCCCGACAACATCACCGTGGTGGTCGTGGAGCCTCTCGGCAGCCCGCGCACCGACGAGGCGGTGGTGCGCGCCCGCACGCTGGAGCACCTGTTCCTCTTCCAAGACATGCCCTACGCGGCGCGCCTGCAGGTGGCGCGCATCATGCAGGAGCACTGGTTCGCCCCGGGCGACACGCTGGTGGTCGAGGGCGAGCCGGGCAACAGCATGTACATCGTCACCGAGGGCGAGGTGCAGGTGCTGGCCGGTGGTATCGAGCTCGCGCGGCTGGGACAGAACGAGCACTTCGGCGAGCTTTCCCTGGTCGACCGCCTCCCTCGATCCGCCAAGGTCCAGGCCGCCACCTTCGGCAGCGCCGTGAGCATCAGCAACGAGTCGCTGCGCGACTTTTGCATGACAGAGCCAGAACTTGGCACCATCTTGTTGTGGAAGTTGTTGAGAGTGCTCGGCCAGCGACTGCGCCACGCCAACGCGCGGCTGGTGGGCGACGCGGTCGATGTCGAGGAGCTCCTACCCGATGCCGGCAACGACTAGCGAGACCGCCCGATGCGCGTCCGCGCCGCAATCTCGCCCGACCCCGACGACCTGTTCATGTTCCGGGCGATCATCGAGGGGCTGGTCGACACCGGCGGCCTCGAGTTCACCGTGGAGACCGCCGACACCGACGCGCTGAACCGCATGGCCAGCGGCGACGGCGCCGACATCAACGCCATCTCGATCGCCCACTACCCGCGCGTCGCCCACGCCTACTTGCTGTCGCGACACGGCGCCAGCGTGGGACGGGGCTACGGGCCGGTGGTGGTCGAGCTCGCGGGCAGCGCCGAGCGACCCCTCCCCGGCCTGCGCATCGCCGTCCCCGGCACCACCACCACCGCCTACCTGGTGCTACGCGCGCTGGTCGGCGAGTTCGAGCCGGTCGTGGTCCCTATCGTCCCCTACGCCCGCACCTTCGAGGCCCTGCGCCGCGGCGAGGTCGACGCGGCCCTGCTCATCCACGAGGGCCGGCTCACCTTCGCCGACGAGGGCTGCGTGGCCCGGCTCGACATCGGCGAGGCCTGGGCCGAGCGCACGGGCCTGCCGCTGCCCCTCGGCGGCAACGTCATTCGTCGCGGGCTCGGTCGCGACACTGTCGAGCTGGTGGACCGCGTGGTGCGCGACTCGATCGCCCACGCCCTGTCCGATCGCGAGGCGGCGATGGACTGGCTCGCCGCGCGTGGCGTAGCCCTGCGCGACCGCGACCGGCTCGACCGGTACCTCGCGATGTACGCCAACGCCGACACCCTCGACATGGGCGACGACGGCGTGAAGGGCGTCCAGGCGGTGCTCGACACCGGCACGGCGCTGGGCCTCTTCGCCCCGACGCGCGCCGAGTTCGCGCGCGCCTAGCCGCCGCGGTCGAGGTACACGTCGGTGCCCATCTCACGACGCATGGCGAAGTAGGGCTCGGTCCACTCGCCGTCCTCGCCGCGGATCGCGAAGGGCGCGCGGCGATCGCAGGGGCCAGCCTCTCGCGAGCCCACGAGGATGGTGATGAGCGGGGCCTGTCCCCCGCGGAAGATCACGTCCTGCCGGGCGCGAAGGTGCAGCCCGGCGCGGTCGATGGCGTCTTCCA
>VGRE01000233.1 GCA_016875435.1 Deltaproteobacteria bacterium
CCGGGGCCGGCGCGGGCTCCGGCCGCCCCTGGATCTCGGCTCGCCCGATGGCGCGCTGGATGCGGCTCGGCGGCGGAGGGGCGGTGGCGGCGCCCCGCGGCGTGGACTCGTCGTCCGCCTTCTCGTCATCGGCCGGGACAGCCTGCGGCGGGTGGCGGAGGCGGGCGCGCAAGACATCGATGCGTCGATCCACGAGTCCGACGAGCTCGGCGATGCGCTCGGGCTCGCCGCCCAGCGCGGCGTGTAATGCGACTTGCTGCTCGAACGGGAGGTGCTCGGCGCCGATCTGCGCGAGCGCGGCGCGCCCGGCCCCGAGCGTGGCCAGGATCGCCTCCGCCGCGGCCAGCGAGGAAGCTTGGCTCATCCCGGGCTAGTCCTTGCCGTCGAGGTTGAGGCCCTGCATCTGGGCGTTGAGCGCCGAGAGGCTCTGGGTGAGCTCCTCGCGCAGCTTCTTGGCCTTGGCGATGTTTTGCTCCAGCGCCTCGCTCCTCTTGCGCAGCGCGTCGTTCTCTCGCTTGACGGTGTCGGCCTGTTCCTCGAGCTGGCGCGCGCGAGCTCGCAGGCGGTCGCCCTCGGCGGGGCCGTCCCGGCTCTCGCCCTCGAGGCGGTTCACCTCGCCGCGCAGCTTGTCGCGATCGGCGCTCATGCCCGCGTGCTGGCCACGCAACTCGTCGGCGCGGGCCTTGAGCGCGGCCAGGTCTCGCTTGATGTCGCCCATCTCGCCGGTGAGCGACTCGGCGAGCTGCTTGTAGCGGGCAGACTCCATCTCGGCGGCGACGATCTGGCGGGTGGCGCTCTCGGCGCCCTTCATCGCGGTGGCCAGATCGGCGAGCCGGGCGGCGAGGATGCCCTGGAGCTCAGTGTTGATCTCGTTCAGGCGGTTGGCGTCGCTGGGCATTCGCTTACTCGGAGAGGGTGAGCCGCGACGGTAACTGGCGCGTGTTTGTCGCGTCAAACGACCGTGCGACGTTGGCCGGGCTACAAGCGGCCCGAGCCTGCTCCCGATGCCCACTCGCCTGATGATCGTCGACAGCGACGCGGCCACACGTCTCAGGCTGATATCGGCCCTGAGCACCGACTATGAGCTGGTGGTGCCCGCGCCCGGCGACGACCCGCTCCGCGTCGCGCGTTCGTCGCGACCTGATGTCGTCCTCATCGCCTCGGGCGGTGGTGCGCGGGGACTGGCCCTGCGGCTCTGCCGCGTGCTGAAGACCGACGTGCGCACCGTGCCCGCCATCGGGCTGTACGCGAGGCGGGGCGAGGAATTCCCCTCGGCAGTGGCGGCGGCCGCGGCGATCGCCGACGGCTTCTGCCTGCACGACGGCGACGCGGCCCCGCTGCTCGACTTCGCCCGGGCCCTGGGCCGTGGGGAACGTCCCGCCCCCAGCCCCTGGCCCGAGTCGCCGCCCTCCCCCCTGCGACGGGCGCTCACCCGACTTCTCGGCCCCCGCTGAGCTCGGGAGTACGCGCGGTGATCGGCAAGCCCGTCGACCCCACGGCCCTGCCCTCGCGCCTCGCCGACATCTTGGCGCAGGTCCGGGGCGACTGAATACAAGCGCCGGGATGATTCCCGACGTGCTCCGCCGGGCCTGGATCGTCGACCTGGTGGCGGCCCTCGGTCTCGCCGCTGTGGCGGCGCGTTTCCTCGCCGCTGTCCCCGGCCCCCCGGCCGAGGGGCTCCCCGTGTGGGCGAGCGGCAACGACGCGTACATCTGGGGTCCCGATGCCGGCGGGTGGGCGCTGAACACGCTCGCCTTCGCCAGCGGCCGCTGGGAGGATCTCGATCCCCACCGGATGCCCACGTGGTCGATCTTCACCGCCACCTTGATGCACATCTCGGGCCTCGACGTGGCCCTCGCGGGGCACCTGCTCAACAAGCTCTTTCACGTGCTGCTAGGTCCCGCCATCTACCTGCTCGGCCGGGCCATGGGCATGAGGGCCGGCGCGGCAGCAGCGGGCCTGCTCGCCGTGGCGCAGCCCGAGTTGCTCGCGGCCGCGGGCCGGTACGGGATCGATCCCACCGTCACGTTCCTCGTGCCGTTCACCCTGCTCAGCGCGTGGGCGTCGGGACGGTGGTGGATGCTAGCGCCGATCGGGGGGGTGATCGCCGGGTTCACCACGGTCTGTCACCTCACCGCGCTCGGCTTCGCCGTCCCCGGGTTGCTGCTGGTGCTCACCTGCGGTCGGGGCTGGTGGCGACTCCTGGCGGCGGTGCTCTACGCGGCGGCTGCCGTGGGCACGGTCTACGGTGTCTACTCGATCTTTCCCACGATCCCCGAGGGTTTCTTGGTCGACGTCTTCGCGGAGGGGATCGCCCCGGCCGCGGGCACGACGCCGGTCGAGCAAGTGCAGCACCAGGCCGACGCGCTCGCGACTCTGCAGGCCAACGCCCCGCTGGCCTTCGACTCGGTGGTGGCGCTGGTGGTCGAGTCCTTCCGCGTGCGCGGCCTGCCGTGGGGGCTCCTGCTCGCCCTCCCATGGCTCGGGCTCTTCGGCCCGCCCGCGCTCGAGGAGATTGCCGTGGGCGATCGGAGCCTGCCGCGCCGGTTCGCGCGGGCCGTCTGGATTGGCGTCGCCTCTGGCCTCCCGGTCGCCTGCGCGCTGGCGCCCTTGCTGGCGCTGCAGGCCGCTGACGCGCCGAGCCGGTACAGCGACAACCTCCTCCCCGTGGCCGGCCTGCTGGTGATGCGGGGGCTCTCGTTGCTCGCCTCGCCGGTCAGCATGTTCGTGGCACGCTTCCTCTCAATCCACGCTGCGTTGCTTCTCGAGGCGCTGGCCTTCACGTGGGTGGCGTGGGCCGCGTGGCCGATCGTGGTCAATTCGGCTTCCCTGCGCATGGGGGTACCCCCGGACGAGGCACGGGCGATGCCCGTTGGGCGCGCGCTTGCCGAGCATTTCGAGTCGGGCATCGGCGCGGCCTCGCCGCTGCGGGAGGCCTTGCCCTACGCCGGCATGGTGTACTGCCCCACCACCGTCTGCCCCTTTTCCGACAACGAGCAGGGCTACCTCTACTGCGTCCAGGTCATCCGCAAGGAGTGCCGCGGCGACGGTGACATCCCCTACGTCGTCACCCCGGGCCTCACCCCCGAGCAACAAACCGAGCCCCGCCGCCACATGGACGCCTGGATCGCGGAGAAGCTCGAGCCCGTCGCCGAGGTGGGAAGCACCAAGATCTACGCGATTCCTCGGGAAGGGAGCTTCTAGATGTCGCGGGCCGCCGTCGTGCTCGCCGCCGGGCTCGGCACGCGCATGCGCTCGCCGATGGCGAAGGTGCTCCACCCGCTGCTGGGCCGCCCGATGGTGCGCTGGATTGTCGATGCTCTGCAGTCGCAGGGCGCCGACGTGGTGGTGGTGGTCCACCACCACGAGGAGCAGGTGCGTGGCGCGCTCGCCGACGCCGGCGTGCGCTTCGCGCGGCAGACCGCCCCGCGGGGCACGGGCGATGCGCTGCTCGCCGCCTTGCCCGAGCTTCCCGACGGCGGCCCGGTGCTGGTGACGGCGGGCGACACGCCGCTCCTGCGCGCGGAGAGCGTGGCGCGGCTGCTGGGCCAGCACCGCGGCCATGCGACGGTTGCCGCCTTCGAGGCCCGCGATCCCTCCGGCTACGGGCGCGTGGTGGAGGGCGTCGGGATCGTGGAGGAGGCTGCATGCACCCCGCGCCAGCGCGAGATCAGGCTGGTGAACAGCGGCTTCTACGTGTTCGACATGGCGTACCTTCGTCGCAAGTTGCCCGCGTTGCAGCCGCACCCGCCGAACGGCGAGTACTGGCTAACCGACCTGGTCGATACGGAGGCGAGGGTGGTCGCCGGTTTTGGCGAGGAGGAATTC
This sequence comes from Deltaproteobacteria bacterium, assembly GCA_016875435.1. Taxonomy (GTDB): domain Bacteria; phylum Myxococcota_A; class UBA796; order UBA796; family SXON01; genus SXON01. The sequence goes on from VGRE01000233.1 coordinate 3,829, forward strand.
CTCGGCGTCAACGACCGCGCTGCGCTCGCCGAGGCGAGGGACATCCTGTCGCGGCGGATCAACCGGGCGTGGGCCACGCAGGGCGTCGAGTTCGACAGCATCGAGCACGCGCTCGTCGAGGCGGGCGTTCGCCTGGAGCCTGGCGCACGGGTGGGCTACGGGACGGTGATCCGGGGCGAGTCGCGCGTGGCCGGGGAACTCGGCGAGGGCTGCGTGGTGGTCGACTCGATCGTCGAGGCTGGCGCCACCGTGCGCGCGGGCACGGTGTGCGAGGGTGCGGTGGTGCGCTCGGGGGCGGTGGTGGGTCCCCTGGCTCGGCTCCGTCCCGGGGCGCGCGTGGAGTCGGGCGCACGCGTCGGCAACTTTTGCGAGGTCAAGAACGCCACGCTCCACCCGGGCGCCAAGGTCAACCACCTGAGCTACGTGGGCGACGCGAGCATCGGCGCTGGCAGCAACATCGGGGCCGGCGCCATCACCTGCAACTACGATGGCGTGCAGAAACACCACACCGAGGTGGGTGAGGGCGTGTTCATCGGCACCAACGTGTCGCTAGTCGCGCCAGTGACCGTGGGCGCCGGCGCGATCGTGGGCGCCGGCACGGTGGTCGGACAGGACGTGCCGGCCGACGCCATCGCCGTGGGCCGGCCGGAGCTGAAGATCCACCGCGGTCGGGCGGAGAAGCTGCGCGCCCGCAAGCGAGCAGCGAGGCGTTAGAAGCGGAGCGGGTGGGTCGATGGACGCGCTGGTCACGGGGCTGAACGATGAACAACGGCGGGCGGTCGACACTCTCGACGGGCCGTTGCTGATCCTGGCGGGCGCCGGCTCGGGCAAGACCCGGGTGCTCACGCGCCGGATCGCGAGGTTGCTCGAGCGCGGGACGGTCGGCGACGACCCCTACGGCCCGTCGCTGCGCCCCTGGAACATCCTCGCGGTCACGTTCACCAACAAGGCTGCCGGCGAGATGAAACATCGCGTCGAGCAGCTCGTCGGTGAGGCCGCGCGCAACGTCTGGATTTCAACCTTCCATTCCACCTGCGTGCGCATCCTGCGCCAGGACATCGAGCCGCTGGGGTACACCCGCGACTTCGTCATCTACGACGACGACGATCAACTCCGCGTCGTGAAGCTCGTGCTGCAGGAACTGAAGATTAATCCCAAGGATCTCGCACCTGCCGCCGTGCGTTCCCGGATCGACAAGCACAAGAACGGCATCGGCGCCGGCGGGTTCATCCCGCGCAGCGATCCCTTCCCGAAGATCCTTGAGCTCTACAACACGCGCTTGAAGCTGGCGAATGCTCTCGACTTCAACGACCTGCTCAACAAGGTGGTGGATCTGTTCTCCGCGCACGAGGCCGTGCGCCGGAGGTGGCAGGAACGCTGGCGCTACGTCCTGGTGGACGAGTACCAGGACACAAACCCCGCGCAATACAGCTTCCTTCGCCTGTTGTGCGAGGGCGAGGCGCCGAACCTGGCCGTGGTGGGCGACGACGACCAGAGCATCTACCGGTTCCGTGGAGCCGACATCCAGAACATCCTCGGCTTCGAGAAGGACTTTCCCAGCTGCGCGGTGATCCGCCTGGAGGAGAACTATCGCTCGAAGGGGCACATCCTCAGGGCCGCCAGCGGCGTCGTCAAGAACAACAAGCTCCGCAAGGCCAAGACCCTCTGGACGCGGGCCGACCTCGGCGAGCAGGTCCACTTTTCCACGCCGGACGACGACCAGGCCGAGGCCGAGGGCGTGGTCCGGTGGATGGAGAGGCTGGGGCGACCCTGGGGTGACTACGCCGTGATCTACCGTACCAACGCGGCAAGTCGCCCGGTCGAGCAGGCGCTCAGCCGCGCGCGCATCCCCTTCGTACTGGTGGGCGGGAAGAAGTTCTACGAGCGCCTCGAGGTGAAAGACTTGGTGGCCTACTTGCGGCTGGTGCTCAACCCTGACGACGACCTCGCCTTCGCGCGCATCGTCAACGTGCCCGCGCGCGGCTTCGGGGAGAAGGCGATGGAGGGGCTGCGGCAGGAGGCCGCGCGTCGCGGCGTGCCGCTCCGAGCGGCGGCGCGGGAGATGGGCAAGCAGGGCGGGCGCGTGGGCAACACGCTGGCAGCCTTCACCCTCCTGCTCGACCGCTTCGAGGGCGCGGCCCGGCAGATGGCCGTGGGCGATCTCGTGATGTATGTCGCGACAGAGAGTGGATATCTCGCCGCACTGGAGCAAGAGGACAGCGAGGAAGCCCGCGGGCGCGTCGAGAACATCCGCGAGCTGGCCCGCGCCGCCGCGGCGGCCGCCGAGGAAGACGATGGCGAGGGCGAGGCGCCGGTTGGTGGCGAGGCGACGGGGATCGCCGCGCTCCGGCTGTTCCTCGATCGCGCCACGCTCAGCGCGCAGGCCGACGACCTGCCCGACGAGGGCACGCGGGTGGCCACGTTGCTGACGGCTCACCTGGCCAAGGGCCTGGAGTTCCCGGTGGTGTTCGTGGTCGGCATGTGCGAGAAATCCTTCCCGCATGCCCGTTCGGAGACAGAGGACGATCTCGAGGAAGAGCGTCGCCTGGCCTACGTCGCCTTCACACGCGCCCGCGAGCGCCTGTTCCTCAGCGCGCCGCTCCGCCGCCGCGCGCCCGAGGGCTGGTGGGACGACGCCATCCCTTCGCGCTTCGTCACCGAGATCCCGCCCGAGGCACTCACCGAGCCGCCGAGGGGAGGGTTTCGACGACCCGCGCCCGGCAGTCTCGGTCTCGGGCGCCCCGCCGCGCCACCCGCGGGATTCG
>VGRE01000234.1 GCA_016875435.1 Deltaproteobacteria bacterium
CGTGCACATAAACGTGCAGGCGGTCGACCTGGTCGACGCGCTCGGCGACGACGTGCTGAACCTCGGCGCCGGTTTCGCGATGGTGGCCGCCAAGCGCACCATCACCCCGCAGGTCGAGGGCACCGTCAGCCCGGGCCTGGCCCTGCGCTACTACTCCATCAACGGCGACGCGGGCGACGCCATGGAGAAGGCGGACAAGCAGCGTTCCGGCTTCAACCTCGTGGGCCAGTTCCGCATGGGGATGGAGATGAAGGAGAAGATGGGCTTCGGGGTGTACGTGGTGCCCCAGCTCGGCGTCACCAACCTCAAGACCATGGGCGGCAAGGAAGACGACAGCGAGATCAAGCTCGTCGGCGGCGGCGGCCTCGAAGTCAGCGCCTGGTTCCTCAGCAACTAGCCGCGTAGATGGCTGCTCGTCGCGCCGAGGTGGGCTCGGCAGACACGCGCGTGGAGATGACGCAGCTGGTCTTGCCCGAGCACACCAACGCGATCGGCACCATCTTCGGCGGGCAAGTGGCGGCGTGGATCGACATCTGCGCCGCCATCGCCGCCCAGCGTTTCTGCCGCCGCCAGGTGGTCACCGCCAGCATCGACGAGTTGCACTTCCTGCACCCGATCCAGCGCGGCCACATCGCGATCTTCCGCGCCACGGTCAACGCGGCGTGGTCGCGATCCCTCGAGGTGGGCGTGCGGGTGGAGGGCGAGGATCCCCTCACCGGCGAGCGCACCCACACGTCGAGCGCGTACCTCACGTTCGTGGCGCTCGAGGCCGATGGTTCTCGCGCCGCCGTGCCGAGGCTCGTCCCCGGCACGCCCGGCGAGCACCGGCGCATGGCCGAGGCCGAGGCCCGGCGGGCCCACCGTCTCGCCACGCGGGCGGCGCGGAACAAGCGGTGATCGTGCTTGCCTCCGCGTCTCCCCGCCGCCGCGAGCTCCTGTCCGCGGCCGGCGTCACCTTTAGCGCCCGGCCAGCCAACGTCGACGAGGCGCATCACCCCGGCGAAGACCCCGTCGCCTACGCGCTCCGCGTGGCCGCGAGCAAGGCGCGCGCCATCGATGCCGACCGCGTCCTCGCCGCCGACACCGTGGTGCACCTCGACGGCGAGGTGCTGCACAAGCCCGGGGTACCCGAGGCCGCCCTGGCCACCCTGCGGCGGCTCTCCGGTCGCGAGCACACCGTCACCACCGCCGTGGTGCTCCGGGCGCGCGTGGAGCGCAGCGTGGTGGTGCATACCCGGGTGTGCTTCCGGGCGCTGGGCGATGGCGACATCTCGCGCTACGTCGCGACCGGGGAGCCGCTAGATCGCGCCGGTGCCTACGCCATCCAGGGCGGCGGCGGCGCGCTGGTGGACTGGATCGACGGCAGCTACACCAACGTGGTGGGCCTGCCGCTGCGCGAGACGCTGGCGATGCTCGCGCGATAGGCGGCGGCGCCGTGTCCATCGAGCCGACGACCGGGTGGCGCGATGGAGCGCGGAGCCGGCTGGACCAACGCGCCCGACGTGCCCGAGATCAAGGCACCCCTCGACGCGCCGCCGCCGCCGCCCGGGTAATGGCATCGGATAACGATCCGATGGAGCCGAGTGGGCGTACCAAATGCTCGAGCCACCCCGAACCGGAGCGTGTTCGTGAACCCTCTCGTCCGCGTCCTCAGAGACATCACCGCTTGCTCCAGTGCTAAACGACCCATCACGTCACGCCACCTCCTCCCGCTGGTCCTCCTCGCCACCTTCGCCGGCGGTTGCCAGCAGTACGCCACGGGCGACGAGGAGAAAGACCCTGGCCCCGCCGACGACACCGGCAGCCCCGACGCGGACGCCGACGGCTACACCGTGGCCGAGGGTGATTGCGACGATGGCGATGCCAGCCTGAGCCCCGCCGCGCCCGAGACCTGCGACCGTCGCGACAATGACTGTGACGGCGAGGTGGACGAGGGTGTGCTGCTCACCTTCCACGCCGACACCGACGCGGACGGCTTCGGCGACCCCGCGGCGAGCAGCGTCGCCTGCGACGCGTCGCCCGGCTGGGTCGAGGACGCCACCGACTGCGACGACACCCTCGACACGGTGTTCCCCGGCGCCCCGGAGACCTGCAACGAGGTCGACGACGACTGCGACGGCGACATCGACGAGGACGCGGCACTGGTGGTCTACGCCGACGCCGACGGCGACGGCTACGGTGTCGGAGAGGCCAGGTCGACCTGCGCGATCGAGGCGGGCTACTCCGAGACGGGCAACGACTGCGACGACAGTGACCCCGGGAGTTTTCCTGGCGGCGAGGAGCAATGCGACGAGCGTGACAATGATTGCGACGGCCTCGTGGACGAGGACGTGACCACGCTCTACTACATCGATGTCGATGGCGACGGTTATGGCGGCGACGCCACCGAGACCGCCTGCACCACCCCATTCGGCTACGCCGATGTCGATGGCGACTGCGACGACCTGGACGAGACCATCGCTCCCGGCGCCGCGGAGTATTGTGACGGGATCGACCAGGACTGCGACGGCACCATCGACGAGGACGACGCCTCCGACGCGCTGGCGTGGTACGCGGACGCCGACGGCGACGGCTACGGCGACCCCGGTACCGAGACCTGGGCCTGTGAAGCGCCCTCCGGGCACGTGAGCGACGACAGCGACTGCGACGACGGCGACGCGTCGATCTCTCCCGATACGACCTGGTACATCGACTACGACGGCGACGGGTACGGGTCGATCGACTTCTCGCTCACCCAGTGCGTGCAGCCCGCCGGTTACCTCGCGGACACCTCGGACTGCGACGACACCGAGGCCGCGGTGAACCCGGCCTCCGCGGAGGTCTGCAACGACGTCGACGACGACTGCGACGGGCTCGTGGACGACGACGACCCGGGCGTGGACCTCACCACCGCGTCCACCTGGTACACCGACGCGGACGGCGACGGGTGGGGCGACGCGGCCAACGCGTCAATCTCCTGCGACGCGACGGGCAGCGACGTGAGCGACGCGACGGACTGCGACGACTCGGACGCCTCGATCCACCCGGGCGCCGCGGAAGAGTGGTTCGACGGCGTGGACAGCGACTGCGACGGCTTCGAGGACCCCGACGCGTGCGTGGACGATCCGCCCGCCGGCACCGTGGCGATCGACGGGACGTGCACCTGGGCGCCCGTGGTCGGGAGCATGAACCCGGTCGAGGAGTGGGCCGTCACCTCCTTCGCCACGGAGACGGGGCACCAGCACGTGATCATGACCCCGGTGGTCGGCCAGCTCACCGACGACGACGGGGACGGCGAACTCGACGACGACGACACCCCGGACATCGCGTTCGTGGCGCACAACCGCAGCACCTCGTCGTCCGCGGGGGTGCTCCGGGTGCTCTCGGGGGCCGGCGGCGCGGAGGAGCTCGTCGTCTACGGCGCCACGTACGGAGGGAACACCTACTACCCGTACCGCTACACCAACCTCGCCCTCGGCGACATCGACGCGGACGGACAGCCGGAGATCGTCGCGACGCTGTATCGGTCGTCGGACTGCTACCTGGGCGCCTACGAGCTGGACGGGACCATCGCGTGGGTGAACACGACGGACCACGGCTGCCGCTCGCACGCCCCGGCCCTGGCGGACCTCGAGGGGGACGGGGACGTGGAGGTGATCTTCGGTCGCCACATCATCAACGGCGCGGACGGGAGCGAGCAGGCCGAGGGAAACGACGCCCGCGGGTACTACAGCAGCTACGGCAACGGGGGCTACATGAGCTTCGCGACGGATCTCGACGGGGACGGGCAGCAGGAGGTGATCGCCGGGAGCTCGGTGTACGACGCGACGGGGGCGGAGCTCTGCGACACCGGGACCACCGACGGCTACCCCGGCGTCGCGGACCTGGACGGGGACGGGCTGGGCGAGCTCGTGGTGGTGGCCGGCGGCACCATCCGGGTGTTCGAAGACGACTGCACGCAAATCGACTCGTGGTCGGTGTACGGCGGGGGCTACGGCGGCCCGCCCACGATCGCCGACTTCGACGGGGACGGCGTGCCCGAGGTGGGCCTGCCGGGCGACGACTACTACTCGGTCTACGAGGTCGACGGCACGCGGCTCTGGGCCAAAGCCATCGACGACAGCTCCTCCCACAGCACGGGTTCCGCGGTGTTCGATTTCGACGGCGACGGCGCGGCGGAGGTGGTGTACGCCGACGAGAGCGCCCTCTGGGTGTTCGACGGCGCCACCGGCACCGTGCTCTTCGAGGACACGACGCACGCCTCGACGACCGTGAACGAGTATCCGGTGATCGCCGACGTCGACGGCGACGGGAACGCGGAGATCGTCCTCGGGCACAACTACGGCGCGTCCGGCGTGACCGTGATCGGCGACGCGGACGACAACTGGGTGAGCGCGCGCACGGTGTGGAACCAGCACGCGTACAACATCGTGAACATCGATGACGACCTTACGATCCCGACGACGCCCGATGCCAACTGGCCGGACTACAACAGCTTCCGACAGGGCGCACCCGGGAGCTTCAACCCGACCGACGCGCCGAACGTGTACCCGGTGGTCTACGCCGCCTGCCAGGAGAGCTGCGGCGACGACGTCACGCTCTACGTGCAGGTAGCCAACGACGGGCTCGTGCGCGCCTCCTCCACGACCGGCATGGCGCTCTACGGCGAGGACAGCGGGGGCGCACGCACGGAGCTCGCCTCCACCACGCTCGGCTCGAACCTGGACGCGGGGGACCTCCGCGCTCCCTGGGTGGTGAGCCTCGCCGCGTCGGAGCTCGTCGGCTGGGCGCGCGTGGTCGTGATGGTGGACGTGGCCGAGGAGGCGAACGAGTGCGACGAGGCGGACAACGAGGCGGAGGTCGACGTCAGCGCGGTGTGCGAGTAGGGGCTCTGGCACCTCGCGCCAAGGGCACTCAGGAACAGAGGAGTGCAGGGAGGACGAGAGGGGGAGGATGAGCTTGGAGCTGGAGGAGTTGACCGGAGCTCTGGCCCTATCGGCAGTCCACGGAGGCCTTGCGCCTCTGGCGCTGGGAGGGCGACGCCTTGGGCGCGCCGATCGACCGCGACCTGGACACGCGCGCGGGCGTCACGGCGCGAGACCTCGACGGCGACGGCGCGCCCGAGCTGATCGGGGCCAACGACGGCCGCGGCTTCGCGTACGACGGCCGCAGCGAGGACATGCGCTACACCTGCGACTGACGGCGGCGCTTACCCCGCCGCCATCGCAAACGCCCACGCCGCGCTCTCCAAGAGCCCCCGCTCGGACACGCCCGAGTCGCGCCAGAGCCGTGGATCGTCCTCGCTCACGGTCCAGCGGTGGGTGAGCACGAAGGGGTTCATGGCCCCGTCGACCTGCATCCCGCAGAAGACCGTCTCGCTGACACGCAGCACCCGCGGGCCCCACAGCGTCGGGATCGTGCCCACGAACGCGATGTCGTCGCCGGGGTAGTGGATGGTGCCGGTCCAGGTGACGTCCGCGTCGCCGTCGGCCCGCCGCGCGAGGGCGAGGCGGCTGTCGCCCACCTCGAGCGCCAGCGCGACCCTGGCGCTGTCGTTCACGAGGGCCTGCGTGTACGCGACGTTGTCGGTCCCGCCGTAGGCGAAGTGGATCTCGCCGAGCGAGCGCTGCGCGCCCGCGCGCTCCGGCAGGCCCACCAACCCGCGCGCGACCGCGGTCCGCACGCGCGCGGAGCGCATGGGGAAGTCACTGTCGATCGCGACGGGCTCCGCGAGCGCGGCCCGGCGCGACGCCGCGTCGCCATAGGAGGCGCGGCACTGGGCGCGGCGCACGTCGACGGAGGCGTCGGCGGGGAGCGGGTCCGGGGTCCAGGACATGGCCGCGGTCTCCCACGCCACCTCCGGAAGCCCTACGGCGAGGCCGCCGAGCGCCAGGACGTGGTTGAAGCCGTGGACGCCGAGCCGCTCGCGGGCGGTGAACAGCGACGCGTTCCGACGCGAGGCGCTCGCGCCGCGCGCGACCTCCTCGGGGTCGCAATCCGCGGAGGCGCGCTTGCCCATGAAGCCGAGGGTGCGGCAGTGCAGGCGGTTGGTGGTGGCGGCGTACTCCGGGAGGCCGATCAGAGGCACGGTCACGACGGAGGTTCCCACGATCGCCACGGCGGCGACCACGCGGACGGCGCCCGCGACGCGCGCCGCGTGCGCCCGCGACGGCCACAGCGCCCACACGCCCAGAAGCGCGTGCAGGCCGCTGAGCGGCATGTCGTACACGAATAGCCACGCCGTGAACGCGGCCCACCCGAGCGCCGCGGCGATCCGCGCGACGCGCAGCGCGACGTGCAGCGCGGCCCTCACAGCTGATCCGCCACGACGACGGTCGCGTCGGCACGCCAGAGGTCCGCGGGCGAAACGACGGGGGCGTCACGGTCGGGGCCGTTGGTGCCCCAGCGGCGCTTCACGAACCCCGCCCCGATCGGCGTGTCGAGCAGCGCGAAGTCCCCGAAGGTGCCGAGCTCCGCGATTTGCACGTCCACGGCGTAGTCGTAGGCCTTCCACGCGAGTTCTGAGCAGTAGAGCGTCGCGTCGTCCCAGCCGAAGCGCCGGTCGTAGTCGCGGCC
>VGRE01000235.1 GCA_016875435.1 Deltaproteobacteria bacterium
TGGTGGAAGACCTCGCCCGCGCACGCAACGATGGCTTCGGCGCCTGGGTGACCGCCAAGCAGGCCGACGACTTCTCCGGCTTCGAGGCTCCGCTCCAGCGCCTGCTCGACCTCGCCCGCGAGCAGGCGGAGTTCTACCGCACGGCCGAGCACGCACATCCTTACGACGCCCTCCTCGAGGACTACGACCCCGCCAGCACCGTGGCCGAGCTGGGCCCCATGTTCGATCGGCTCGCCGGCGAGCTCGGCCGCTTCCTCGCGGCCGTCGACGGGCGCCCCCACCCGCAGGGCTTCGCCGCCCGGCTCGACCTCGACGGGCAGAAGCGCCTCAGCCAGCGCGTGCTCCGCGACATGGGCTACGACATGCAGGGCGGCCGCCTCGACCTCGCGGCGCACCCCTTCTCCACCGGCATCGCGCTCGGCGACGTGCGGCTCACCACCCGCTACGAGGAAGACAACGTCCTCAGCGGTCTCGGCAGCACCATCCACGAGGGCGGTCACGGGCTGTACGAGCAAGGGCTCCCCGCCCGCCTCGCGGGCACCTGGCTCAACAGCGCCGCGAGCTACGGCCTGCACGAGTCGCAGTCGCGCTTCTGGGAGAACTTCATAGGTCGTTCCTTACCTTTCTTCCGATACCTCGTGCCGCGGATGCAGGCGATCTGGCCCGAGCTCCAGGTGTCTGCCGCGCAGCTCTACGGCGCCGCCAACCGCGTGGAGCGCACGCTCATCCGCGTGGAGGCCGACGAGGCCACCTACAACCTGCACATCATCGTGCGCTTCTCGCTGGAAGTGGAGATCTTCTCTGGCAAGTTGCAGGCCCGGGACTTGCCGGAGGCGTGGACCGAGGCGTACCGTCGCATCGTGGGCGTGGTGCCGCCCTCGGCGAGGACGGGCGTGCTGCAAGACGTACACTGGTCGAGCGGCCTCCTGGGCTACTTCCCGAGCTACACGCTGGGCAACCTCTACGCAGCGAGCCTGGCGCAGTGCCTGCTGCGCGACCTGCCCGACCTCTGGGATCGCGTGGAACGCGGCGACTTCGCGCCCATCCTCGGCTGGCTCCGAGGCCGCATCCACGACCGCGGCCACACCGTCGATGCGCCGGTGATCGTCCGCGACGTGATCGGCGACCGCGACCCGGTGTCCGACCTCGTGGATCACCTGTGGTCGCGACACGGGGCGGTGTACGGCGTGACGCGGCCCTCTTAGAACAACCGGTGACGACACGGCCCCCCGCGCGGGGATATGCGGGGGCGCGATGGCAGGAGTCGCCATGTTCGCTTTTGGCATGCCGGGGACCACCGAGTGGATCGTCATTCTGGTGATCGTCCTCATCTTCTTCGGCGCCGGCAAGCTGCCCGACGTGTTCCGCCAGGCCGGGAAGGGCATCAAGGCCTTCAAGGACGCCTCGGAGGGCAAGGACGACGACGGCGGCGAGGCGCCAGCGACGCAGAAGGAGCCGAAGCCGCAGATCGCGGCGAAGGACGACCTCGACGACGAGCCGGAAGGCGAGAAGCAGGCTTCGAGCAGCAAGAGGAAGGCCGAGGGGCAGTAGGGACTAGCCCCCGCCCGGCCCTCGACCACCGGCCGGTCCCAGGTTGCCGACTGCCGCACTGGGTAGGGCGGAGCCTTCGGGAGAAAGCAGCAAGTTCAGGTCGGCGCGCAGGTCGGGCGAGAGCACGCCCGAGTCGCGCAGCGCCGCGAGATCCTGCCGCAACAGCGTCCGGAGGATCTGGCGCGCCAGCGGCGTGGGCGAGCAGGGGTTGAAGGCCAGCGCCTTGCGCACGCGGTAGTTCGGGGACCAGCGCGGGTGCGCCGCCACCGCCTCCAGCACCTCGGGCGCGGTGGGCCGCATCGCCGCGATCTTGATGGCATCGCGCTCCACTAGCCGCGGGTTGCTCAAGAGCGCAGTGATCACGCGCGGGTCGCGGTCGTGGAGGAGGCGGTCGAGCAGCAGGCGGTCGCGGGTCTTGGCGGCGCTGGTGCGCTCGCCCGCCGTGCGGTCGACGTGCGGGTTGTCCACCGGTTTCTTCGCCATCGGCGAGCGGCGCGACCCGAGGAATCGGGCCGCCACGTCGCGGAAGCCGGCATCGCGAGCGGCCAGGTAGAGGTCGGTCAGCCGCTCGTAGTCGAGCTCGGTGAGCACCGAGGGGTTCACCGCGAGTTCGGCGAGCATCCAGCGGGCCTGCTCGTGGCCCTGCCGGGCCATCCACTCCAGCCGGTCGAGGGCCCCGATCAGCGAGGCGTCGTCGAGGCTGTCGAGGCCCTCGCGGAGCACGGTGCGGCGCAGCGCGCGGTCGGACACGGCGACGAAGCGCCGGAACCAGGGCTCGACGATCGGATCGATGTCCCCGGGCTGCTCGCGGTGCGCCGCGAGCTTAGCGAGCACGGCCGGGTGAGCCAGCGACATGTGTCCCCGCCTAACTGCGCGTCACGATAGCAGCCGGGGCATGTGGCTGTCCCTCCTCCTCGCCTGTGCCCCCGAGAACCCCACCTCGGCCGACGAGTGCGACCGGGTGCTCGGCGATGGCGCGCAGAAGGACTGCATGGCGCAGGTGGCCATCAACACCTTCCGGGTGAGCCCGTCGGAAGGCATCGCGTTCACCGAGGCCCAGATTGACGAGCCGCTGCAGCGCGACTTCGTCTACCTCCAGGTGACCATGCAGGTCGACGCCAGCACCAACAAGTACTGCGACCGCATCAAAGACCCGGTGTTCAAGGAGCGCTGTACCACGCGCGTGCAGCGGCCCCATCTCAACCGCGCCGAGTCGGGCGGGCCGAGAAAGTAGTCGACACCGGGACCTCGGAAAGCCCCCCCCGCCTAGCCCTCACCGCAAGAGATGGAGGAGACGCTTGATGTTGCCGGTTGATAGCGGGGTCGGGGGGGACCGGGTCCGCGATACAAGTGGAGTGTAGGCGTTCAGGTTGCGGCCCGCAAGAAAATCTCCTGTCAGCGAATGTCTCGCCGTGGCGCGCCCTAGCGCGCGGAACGAGGCGGGAGGAGCGCCTCGACGCTGCCGCCGAGCGACCGGAGCGTGTAGGGCTTGCGCAGCACCGGCACGCCCTCGCTGTTGTCGCGGAGGATGTCGACGCCGTGGCCGCTGGTGAGGAGCACGCGGCACCGCGGCTGCCGCGTGTCGAGCCGGTCGATCAGACCCCGCGCGGTGGATCCCCCGATCACCCAGTCGATGACCGCCACGTCGAAGGGCTCGCTCTTGTCGATCAAGCGCTCGGCTTCCGCGACGCTCGCCGCGTACTTGGCCTCCCAGCCCAGCGCGGTGAAGTACTCTGCCGCCAGCTTGGCGATCTCCGACTCGTCATCCACCAGCAGCAGGCGTCTCACGCCCACTCCCTACCACGAGTCGCCATCGGTGCGATCCGTCAACTCGCGTAGGGCAGCGGCAAAGAGGCCTTGCATCGACTCGCCGCCCTCCTCCGGCGTGAGCCAGCCTGCCGGGTTCGACAAGCCAAAGGCAGCGCCTGGCTCATTTTCCTCTTCCAACGAGGTCCAGTCGGCACCGGGATTCAACCGCACCCAGAGCCCCGCGGCGCGCAGGCGCTCGTAGAGCCCGTACACGTGCGGGTGGTCGTGCAGGCCCACGAGCACGTGGTCTTCCTCGGTGGCGATGATGAGCGAGGGGACAGGGTGTTCGCGCGCCATCGTGGGCACGAGCTGCGCGGCGTCGCGCTCCGCCCAGTAGGCGAGCGCCGCCTCTACGCTGTCGAAGCCGGGCGCGTCGATGCCCGAGTCGTCCAGCATCGCGCGAAGCCGCGGCGAGAGCGCGCGGAGGCCGGTGACCGGGTCGGCGCTGCCGCCGATGGTCGCCTCGGGCGACGCACAGGTGCCGTCGCCGTCGAGGTCGGCGCAGGCCTTCTCCCCCTCGGCATCGAGGGCGGCGGCGGTGGTCGTGAAAGGGCAGTCGATGCCGCGGTCGCCAAGCGCGCAGCTGCCCGCCCGGTAGGCGGCGCCGTTCGCGCCGTGCTCGACGTTGACGAAACTGGCGCCGGCCGGGGTCTCGAAGCTGACGAGGCCGGCCAGGGCCGGGAGATCGAGCGCGGGGTCGGCGAGGGTGGCAAGCGCGAGGTTTCCACCGTTGCTGTGCCCGACAAGTATGGTGATGTCACGACGAGAACCCACGCGGTCGGCCGGGCACAGGCCGTCACTGTCCTCGGCCTCGCAGGCCGCGTAGCGCAGGGCCATCGCCACGGCCTCGCGCGCCATCGCCCCCCGGCGGTCGTCCAGCCCGCCTGCCCAGGCATCGCCCGCGAGATCGACGTGCACGGTGACCACCGGCTGGGTGAGGTCGGCCTGCGGGGTGCCGACGCCCACCGGCACCACCGAGGCCTTGAAGGAACCGGGGACGAACACGGCCACGGGCGCGTCGTCGCCGCCGGTCTCGGGCCAGCGAAGCTCAGCCGGCAGGGTGCCGAGAGCACCCTCGAGGGTCACGCGAGATCGACAGCCGGGCGCCTGGCCGATGAGCTCGCCGCCCGGGCAGGGATCGACGTCATCGGTGCAGGCGAGCAAGAAGATCAAGGAACCGCACCGGGGAAGAGCGAGGCGAAGGAGGGCGGCGGCGGCGACTCGATGCGCAGGCGATCGGCGCGGCCGGGCCAGGGGATTTCTATCCACCAAGCGTGCAGGGCCAGGCGAGGGGCCGGCTCGCCGCCGTAGGCCGGGTCGCCGAGGAGCGCACCGCCGCTCGCCGAGAGGTGGGCGCGGACCTGGTGGGTGCGCCCTGTCACCGGGTGGGCCTCGATGAGGATCCGTCCCTCGGCGCGCGCGCGGACGGTCCACCGGGTGAGCGCGTCGCGTCCACGCCCGACAACCACGCGACCTCGCTGCCAGTCGCCCAGCGGCAGCGCGCACTCGCCCTCGTCGGCGAGCTCGCCCGTGCCCACCGCGAGGTAGCCCTTCTTCACCTGTCGCGACTCGAAGGCGTGCGACAGCATGCGCTGTCCAGCCACGGTCCGAGCCATGACCAGCACGCCGCTGGTGCCCTCGTCGAGGCGATGGACGACGAAAAATCCTGTCTGCTTCACGATACTGTCGCCCTGGTCGCGGCCGGGGATGACGGGCAAGCCCGGGGGCTTGTCGATGACGACGAGGTGACGGTCCTGGTGCAACACCGGGAGCACGGCCGTTACATAGCTCAGGACCATGCCCGCCCGTCCATTGCCTGCCGACCGCCTCACCTGGCGGCTCCCCGACGGGGCGCTGTCCTTCGCGAGCACCGCCACCGTCCACCCGCTGAGTAGCTTCATCGGGCAAGACCAGGCGCTCGCCGCGATCGGCCGCGCCGTTTCCATCAAGGGTCCCGGATTCAACGTCTTCGTCGCCGGTCCCCGCGCGGCCGGCCGCCTCGGGAGCATCGAGCGCATCCTCCGGGAGATCGCGCCGCCCCGCCGGAGCGCGCACGACTACGTGTACGTGAAGAATTTCCTCGACCCGGCCCGGCCGAAGCTGCTGGTCTTCCCTCCGGGCCGCGGCCTCGCCTTCCGCAAGGAACTCTTGCGCGTGGCCACGATGCTTCTGGAGGAGGTACCTGCGCTCCTCAATCGCGACGAGGTTCGGCGGGTGCGCGAGGGCAAGCGGCAGGCGGCCGAGGTCGAACAGCACAAGGCGATGGCCCGCCTGGAAGCGCACGCGCAGGCGCTCGGCTTCGTGATCGGCGCGCTCGGCGACGAGGAAGGCGGGCAGTCCGGGCCGATCCCGCTCTACCGCGTGCCCAGCGAGGCCGACGCCAACGAAGAGAGCGACGACGAGGAGATGGAGCCGCAGGTGCTGAGCCGTCCCGAGGTGCAGGTGCTCGCCGAACAGGGCGAGGCGCACTTCGACAGGCCGGTTGCCGAGATCCTGGTCGGCTTCGACACGCTCGAGGCCGAGCTGGCCAAACTGATCGACGTGTCGCGACAGACGATGATTGAGACGCTGAAGGCGGTGTCGATGACCGAGGCCAAGGCCATCGGCGAGGGCGTGGCGCCGACTTTCCGCGATCTTTCCCGCCGCTTCGCGGCCGCGCGCGGCTGGCTGGCGGAGCTGATGGAAGAGCTGGTGGAGTGCCCGGAGTGGTTCGACGCCGAGGAGCCCGACCACGAATCCCTGTTCGCGGCCTTCACCGTGAACCTCGTACACGTGGGCGAGAAGAAGAAGCGAGCGGCGATCATCAAGGTGACCAATCCCACCTGGTCGCAGCTGCTCGGCGGCCTCGAGGGCGAGCCCGGCGCCTACGATCACCGCAGCATCCGCGCGGGCGCGCTGGTGGATGCCAGCGGTGGCTGGCTGGTGATCAACGCCGCCGACCTCTTGCAGGAGCCCGGCGCGTGGAAGGTGCTCAAGCGCGCGCTCGTGAGCGACGAGCTCGACGTCAGCAACCCCGAGGGCCCTGGCGGCGGCCCGGCGGTGCTAAGGCCCGACCCCCTGCCGGTCGACGTGAAAGTGGTGCTCGCGGGCGACGTGGGCGTGTACGCGGCGATGTACTATGGCGACCCAGAGTTCCGGAACCTCTTCAAGATCAAGGCGGAGTTCGAGGAAGACGCGCCG
>VGRE01000236.1 GCA_016875435.1 Deltaproteobacteria bacterium
CACCGATCTCTACAACGTGCGCAACTGGGGTCGCGACTACTTTCGCGTGAACGACGCCGGCAATGTCGAGGTCACGCCCGCCGGCCCGCGCCAGGGCGGCATCGACCTGAAGCTCCTCGTCGACGACCTCGTGCGCCGCGGGATCCAGCTGCCGCTCCTGGTCCGCTTCACCGACATCCTCGAGCACCGCATCCGCACGCTCGCCAACGCCTTCAAGAGCGCCATCCGCGAGTACGAGTACGGTGGCAGCTACCGGGGCGTGTACCCGGTGAAGGTGAACCAGCAGCGCCACCTCGTGGAAGACATCGTGCGCTTCTCCGAGAGCCACCACATGGGCCTGGAGGCCGGCAGCAAGCCCGAGCTACTCATCGTCCTGGCGCTCATGGACGACCCCGAGGCCCTGATCATCTGCAACGGCTACAAGGACGCCGAGTTCATCGAGACGGCGCTCATGGCAAAGAAGCTGGGGCGCAACCCGATCATCGTCGTGGAGAAGTTCTCCGAGTTCAAGCTGGTGTGCGACGTGTCGGAGCGCGTGGGCGTGCGTCCGGTCATCGGGATGCGCGCGAAGCTCGCCACGCGCGGCGCGGGACGATGGGAAGGCAGCGCCGGCGATCGCGCGAAGTTCGGCCTCACCGTGGGCGAGATGGTGGAGGGCGTGAAGTACCTGAGAGAGCGCGGCATGCTCGACGCGCTACAGTTGCTCCACTTCCACATCGGCTCGCAGGTGAGCGCCATCCGTTCCATCAAGAACGCGCTGCGCGAGGCCACCCAACTGTACACCGGGCTGGTCAAGCTCGGCGCCCCGATGCGCTACTTCGATTGTGGCGGCGGCCTCGGCATCGACTACGACGGCAGCCGGTCGAACTTCGAGTCGAGTGTCAACTACACCGTCGACGAGTACGCCGCCGACGTGGTGGCCGCGATCGGCGCCGCCTGCGACGAGGCCGAGGTGAAACACCCGGACATCATCACCGAGTCCGGCCGGGCCCTCGCTGCCCACCACAGCGTCCTGGTGTTCAACGTGCTGGGCGTCAGCGAGTTCCCCAACGCACAGAGCATCGAGCCGGTCACCGAAGACGACCCCGACTGCATCATCGAGCTGCACGAACTGGCGGACAACATCACCCGCAAGAACTTTCAGGAGGCCTGGCACGACGCCGTGGCCGCCAAGGAAGAGGGCCTCACGCTATTCAACGTCGGGCAGCTCGATCTCGTGCAGCGGGCGCGCGTGGAGAAGCTGTACTGGCAGGCCTGCCAGAAGATCCTCCACGTCGTCCGGCAGCAGTCCTACGTGCCCGACGACCTCGAGCCGCTCGAGAAGGCGCTGGCCGACACATACTTCGGCAACTTCAGCGTCTTCCAGTCGGCGCCGGACAGCTGGGCGGTGCAGCAGCTCTTCCCGGTGATGCCCATCCACCGGCTCAACGAGGAGCCCACGCGCAAGGCGATCATCGCCGACATCACGTGTGACAGCGACGGCAAGATCGACAAGTTCATCGACCTGCGCGACGTCAAGGACACCATCGAGCTGCACGCCCTGCGGCACGACGAGCCCTACTACCTCGCGATGTTCCTCGTGGGCGCCTACCAGGAGATCCTCGGCGACCTGCACAACCTCTTCGGCGACACCAACGCGGTGCACGTGTCGCTCGACGACGACGGCGGCTACAGCATCGACCACGTGATCGAGGGCGACACGGTGACGGAGGTGCTGTCTTACGTCCAGTTCGGCAAGTCCGACCTGGTGCGCCGCGTCCGGCGCGCCACCGAGCAGGCGGTCAAGGAGGGGCGCATGACGCTCGACGAGGCGGCGAAGATGGTCAACACCTACGTGGGTGGGCTCGAAGGCTACACCTACCTGGAGGAGTAACGAATGTACGCCCCTACCCTCACCTGGGACCTCGACGCCATCCTCCCCGGCGGCCCGGTGGGCCAGGCCTTCGAGGCCGAGTACCAGGGCGTCAAGGGCGCGCTTGAGGCCATCCTGGTGCGCGCCGAGGCGCTTTCGGCCGATCCCCACCCGGCCGTGCTCGCGGGCGTCCTGCTCGACCTCGAGCGCGTGGGCCCGCGGCTCGACCAGCTCTACACCTTCGCGGGCTGCCACGCCGCCGCCGACGCGGTTTCGGAGCTGCCGGTGCGCGCCGAGGCCCGGCTCGCGGCGCTGGGCGCCCTGTCCGGCCGTTGCTGGGTGCCGCCGCGCGATCGCGTGGTGCGCATGCCCGAGGCGAGCTTCGAGGCGCTCATCGCCGAGCCGTCGATCGCCCACATGCGCAACATGCTCCTGTCCGACCGCAAGCAGGGCCGCCTGCGCCTGTCCGACAAGGAGGAGAGCCTCGTCGCCCAGCTTGCGCAGGACGGCGTCATCGGCTGGGGATCGCTCTACGACGTGGAGTCCGGCGCGCTCGAGGTCAAGCTCGACCGCGGCAACGGCGTGGAAACCCTCTCCGCCGGGCAGGCCGAGCAGGCGATGTGGGCCCCCGACCGGGCGGTGCGGGAGCGCGCCTTCCACGCGGTGCGCGCCGCGTGGAGCACCATCGACCGTCGCTGCGCCACCGCGCTGAGCCACATCACCGGCACGCGGCTCACGCTCAACGATCGGCGCGGCCTCGACGAGCTGGAGGAACCGCTGGTGCAGAGCCGGATCGCGCGATCCACGCTGGAGGCGATCATCGCCGCCTGCCGCGAGGCACAACCGCTCTTGAGCCGCTACTTCCAGGCCAAGGCCCGCGCCATCGGCGTTCCCCGGCTCGAGTGGTACGACCTCGGCGCGCCTCTCGGCGAGGAGCTCGGGGGTGTCAGCTACGAGCTTGCGCAGCGCACCATCGTCCACCAGTTCGACGCCTTCGCGCCGGGCATGGCTGGCTTCGCGGCGCGCGCGCTCCGGGAGCAGTGGATCGAGGTGGAAGACCGCCCCGGCAAGCGGGCGGGCGGGTTCTGCGCCGAGGTGCCGCTGCTCATGCAGAGCCGCATCTTCATGACCTGGGCCGACAACGACAAGTCGGCGAGCACGCTCGCCCACGAACTTGGCCACGCCTTCCACAACGAGGTGCTGTTCGAGGCGCCCGTCGCGCAGCGGCGCCTGCCGATGACCCTCGCGGAAACGGCCTCCACCTTCGCCGAGGCCCTGGTGCGCGAGGCCAGCCGCGCGCAGGCCCACTCGCCCGCGCAGCGCCTCCGCCTGCTCGACGGCGCGCTCCAGGACGCGAGCGCCTTCCTGTGCAACATCCCCGCGCGCTTCGACCTGGAGCGGGAACTCTACCGGCTCCGGCGCGAGGGTCCGCTCGAGGCGGCGGCCTTGCGCGAGGCCACCACCCGGATCTACGGCGAGTGGTACGCCGGGCAGCTCGCCAGCGTCGATGACCTCTTCTGGGCTCGCAAACTACACTTCTACATCCCAAGCATCGCCTTCTACAACTACCCCTACACCTTTGGCTACCTCTTCGCCAACCTGGTGTACGCGCACTACCGCCCGCAGGGGGCGGCCGCCGAGGCGGGCTACCGTCGCCTGCTGCGGCGCACCGGGGACGAGGAGGCCGAGGTCATCGCCAGGGAGGAGCTGGGTCTCGACCTTGGCGACGTGGCCACCTGGCGCAAGGCGATGGGGGGACTGGCCGACGATGTGGCGGCCTTCGAGGCGCTGGTTCAGTAACAGAGCCCAAACCAGCGCGAACCGTCGCTGCGATCCACCGCGTGACAGCTCCCCACCTCGCACTCGCCGTCACACAGCGCGTAGCAGCGCGACGTGACCGGCGAACAGTACAGGCCCGGGGCGCAACTGGTCTCCGCAGCCGTCGTGTCACACGCCTCTCCGGCCACCCGGGGGCCGCCGTACCAGCAGGCGTTGGTGTCCTCGTCGTAGGGGATGCAGGCCATCCCGTAGTAGGCCGGGGTGCAGTCCTGGGCGTAGAGATCGCACGTGTCCTCCTCCCGGCAGGCACCCCGTGGATCGCTGGCGCCGTCGGCCGGCATGCACCAGGCCTCCGCGCCGCAGTCGTTGACCACCGACCAGGGCTCGGGGCAACTCTCCGCGCAGGCGTGAGACAACCCCTCGCAGGCGCCCGAGGCACAATCCTCGTGTGACAGGCAGGCCCCATCGGCCGCCGGCGACAGGATCGTCCCGGTGGCGGCGTCCGGGTGCAAGCTTGCCCGCGCGTGGGCCTCCCCCCGGACGATCACTGTCTCGATCTCCGCCCAGGCCGCCGCGCCCTCGCGCGGGTCGGCCCCGAGCACCAGCAGGTCGGCGGGTTCGCCCGCCTCCACGCGCCCGCCGGGCAGGTCGAGGGCCTCGCGGGGGGTGAGGGTCGCTGCCTCCAGGATCGCCTCCCCGCCCCACCCGAGCGCCTCCAGCTCGGCCAGCTCCCGGTGGAGACCCTGCCCATGAGGCACGAAGTAGTAGCCGGCGTCGCTCCCCGGGACGATGGCCACCCCGGCCTCGCCCATCGCGGCCAGGTTCGTTCGCGCGTTGCCGGCCCAGCCCGCGCTCGCCGCGGCCCAGCCCTCGACGAGCACCTCGGGGTGGGCCTGCACGTAGGCCCAGTTCTCGCGCACGGCCTCGGGCACCACCATCGCGTCGAGGTCGGCCGAGCCGAGCTCCGCCACCCCGGCAAAGGCCGACACCGTGCTGTGCACCGCGCGAGCCCCCCGCGCGGCCTCGAGCGCTTCGGGGCCGACGGCGCCGGCGAAGGGCGGGTGCGCCAGCAGGTCGGCGCCGTGCGCGAGGGCGTCGATGGCGTCCTGGTCGGTGTCCACGTGCGCGAGCACCGGCACGCCCTGCGCGGCGATGGTGTCGAGCGCGTCGAGGTCGAGTCGCGGCGTGGCGCCCCAGGGCGAGAAGGCGGCGTCGGCCAGGGCCACCTTCAGCACGTCGGCGCCCGCGTCGACCAGCGCAGCGGCCTCCTCACCGGTGTCGGTGAGGGTGCAGAGATCCGGGTTGGGCATCGTCTCGCAGGGGTGGCTGCCCTCGGCGGTGAGGAAGGGGCCCGAGGCCACCACGCGCGGCGAGGGACCGAGCAACCGGTCGCGGAGGTCGAAGAGCGACACGGGACCGCCCACGTCGACCACCGTGGTGACGCCGAAGTAGAGCTGCGCCCGCAGGTTGAACTCGAGGGTGTCGTCAACGAGCACGGTGGCGCCGCTGTGGGCGAGGTGCGCGTGGCTCTCCACCAGCCCGGGCGCGAGGAATCGTCCCGACAGGTCGACGGCGCCCCCGGGCACGGCCTCGTTCGCCTCTACCCACGCGATGACCTCGCCCTCCACGCACACCTGGGCCATCTCGTGTCGCGACACTGCATCGACGACCACAGCCCCCGCGTAGAGCGTGCCTCCACAGTCCCTCTCGGGAACGGGCTCCTCGGCGCAGGCGACGATCCACCACACGCGGGCATGATAGCGCAGCGCCCCATGCCCACCCACCTGCACGCCCCCGCCGCCGTTGGCGACGTGCTCGACCGCATCAGCATCCTCGACATCAAGCTCGCGCGCGTGGGCGCCGGGCGGGAGCACGTGGCCCGGGAGCGGGCGGCCCTGGTGGGCGCGTGGAACGCCGCCGGGCTGCCGTCCCACGAGGGGGTCCCCGAGTTCCCCGGCCTCGGCGCCGTCAACCTCGCGCTCTGGGAGGTGGAAGACCGCCTCCGCGCCTGCGAGGCCCGGGGCGACTTCGGCCCCGGCTTCGTGGCCGACGCGCGCCTCGTCTACCAGGCCAACGACCGGCGCGCCGCCCTGAAGCGCGCGGTCAACCTTCGCTTTGATTCGGCGCTCGTCGAGGTCAAGGAACACCCGCGTTACTGAACGGCAATGGCCAAGCTCACCCACGTCGACGAGGCCGGGAACGCCCGCATGGTGGAGGTGGGCAACAAGGAGATCACCCGTCGCGAGGCGGTGGCCGAGGGCTACGTTCGCCTGGGGGCCGAGGCCCTCGACGCGGTGCGGAGTCGCTCGGCGAGGAAGGGCGACGTGCTCGCCGTGGCCCAGCTCGCCGGCATCATGGGGGCCAAGCGCACCGGCGATCTCATCCCGCTCTGTCACCCGCTCGGGCTCGACGGAGTCGACGTCTCCCTCGCGCTGGTCGCCGACGGCGTCCGGATCGAGGCCTCCGCGCGCTGCACCGGCAAGACGGGCGTGGAAATGGAGGCGCTCACCGCCGTGTCGATCGCCGCGCTCACGGTGTACGACATGCTCAAGGCCGTCGACAGGTCCATGCGCATCGAGGGCATCCGCCTGTTGCGCAAGTCCGGCGGGCGATCCGGCGACTGGGTAGCGCCATGACGGTTTTCCTGCTCCTCGGTTGCCCGGCCGACGAGAAGGACTCCTGGGCGGCGGTGCCCGCCGGGGAATGGCCCTGCGAGGCATGCGACGGCGAGTGCGTGGAGGCCTACAACCCGGCCACCTCCGCGTCGCATGTCGACGGCGACGTGAGCTACGCCGACGAGCCCCCCCAGAGTGGCGACCACAACCCGTGCTGGGCGGCCTGGGGCGTACACGCCACCGAGGTGGCCGCCGAGAACTGGGTCCAC
>VGRE01000237.1 GCA_016875435.1 Deltaproteobacteria bacterium
GCCTTCCCGAGCCGCCGCAGCTGCTGCGCGTCCGCCTCGCGCAGGGCCTCACGTGCGCTCGCGCTCACGACGCGGGTGGCGCGATCCGTGGTATTGGCGGCACGGCGTTGGCGCGGCATGGAAAGAAGTTATCGCCAACCGACCGGGGCGCGATACTCTCCCGGCTGGATGCGCTTCGACCCCCGCCGCCGCCTCGATCGCCCGCTGCCCGGGGCGCGCATCACCGAGGAGCGCACGCTGCGGATCCACGTCTCCGAGAGCCGCCCCCTGCCGCCTTGTCCCGTGCCCGCGCGCGACGAGAAGGAGCTGTCCAAGCTCGACACCCGCCCCTCCCGCAAGAAGGTGGAGGCGGGGCCCAACGCGCCCCAGCTCATCCGCCTCGTCCGCTACCCCTTCGCGCTCTCGACGGTGCGACCAACGCGGCAACTGGTCCTCGACGCGCGACCCACGGCGGAGGCCCGCGCGCCGCTCGGTCACCCCATGCGGGAGGCGGTTGCGGAGCGCGACGAAGTGCGATCTACTCGCGCGGCTTCATCCCGCGCGCAGCTCGGGCGTCCCCGGGCCTTCGCGCCCCGGACCTCGGCCCTCATCGTCGTTCCTCCCCTTGTCGAGGGCGATTCTTGACTCCCAACCCCGTCGAAGCGCTCGCGCCCTATGCCGGCCCGCCCTCGGGCCGGGGCGTGATCGGCGAGTGCACCGAGTCGCTGCACAAGTGGCTGATCGAGGGGTACAACCTGGGAAACCAGCCCCCTCGGCTCGAGGAGGAGCTCAAGTTCGTCCCCAAGGACCGCGAGGAAGTGGTCTACATCTACATGTACCGGCTGGCGCAGAACCAGGCGCTGCTCAACAACAAGCGCATCCGCCAGGCTCCGGTTTTCGTGAAGTCCGACCCGGAGGAGGGCGGCGAGGTGTACTTCCACCGTCCCCCGCTGCTCCTCGACCTCTACTACCTGATCGCGGTCCACTCCAAGTTCCGTAGCGATGCCGAGCGGCTGATGGGCTGGCTACTGCTCCGCCTCAACGAGGCCACCCACCTCATCTACCGGCCGCGCCGCTTCCTGTTGCCCGATGGACGCGCCGTCGACAGCCTCGGCCGCGACTACGACGCCAACAACCTCACCGCACCGCCCCCCGGCAACGAGGACGAGGACGACGGCCTCCACGTCGAGAAAGTCTCCCTTGCGCTAGTGGACGATCTCACTGTCGGCGACGCGATCAACTTGTTCACGCTCCACGAGGCGCCGTATCGTCCCTTCTTGACGTACCGCGCCCGAGTGGCGTTAGATGGACCGCTCTACAAGAGTGCGGGTGGCTCGACCATTCGCATGGGCCGACTCGACTCCACGGAAGCCCCCGCTCCCGAGGGGCCCGCGTCGTCCCGCAACGGCCGAATCCGCCCGGGTTCGCCGATCACCAAGCCCCGGTCCCAGCCGGGTCCAACCCCCTACTTCTTCCGCAAGAACGCGGAGTCTGACTCAGATTCGGAGGACTGACAGGACATGGATTATCATACCCCAGGCGTATACATTCGCGAGGTCGACAGCGGTGCCAAGCCGATTCAATCGGTTTCCACCAGCATCCCGGGCTTCCTCGGGTTGTTCAAGTTCACACCCCCGATCGACGCCACGGCCGTGATCGGCAGCAACGGCAAGCGGCAGATCCGCGGCAAGGTGCCCCCGCAGCTCGTCGACGAGAAGGGCAACGTGAAGGGCGACGGCAACGAGGCCAGCACCGCGCTCGCCCAGGCCTTCAAGCTCGATCGCAAGGCCGTGCGCGACGTGAAGAAGTACTTCGAGCTCCACGGCGCGCCCAAGTCGGGCGCAGGCGCCCCCAAGTTCGAGGCGGGCGGCAAGGGCCGGGTGAAGATCACCTGGGCCGAGAAGACGATCGAGGTGGCGGAAGTCACCATGAACGTCGAGGGCAAGGTCGTCACCGAGACCGACGAGTCGGTCGAGAAGCTGCTCAACCAGCTCCACGAGACCTTCCCGCTCGAGAAAGCGCAGCCGAAGACCGCGGCCGACATCCTCGGCGCCTACGGCTACGACGTGAAGGGCACCGAGGGCACCGCCATGCGCTCGGAGTACTCCGTGCCGCCGGTGGCCATCACCAACAAGGCCGAGTTCTTCCGCTGGCTCCAGAGCTACTTCGCGCAGTACCTCATCGAGACCCGCCCTGTCGAAGATCTCGTCGGCAAGACCTTCGCCAACATGGACGACGCGGCCGACGCGGTCTACGAGGCCCTCAACAGCGACGACGCGCTCAAGGCCGAGTTCCGTGACTGGCTCAGCCAGCCGTCGCTCTTCAACTTCGTCGCCGGCGTCAACGGCTTCTTCGACAACGGCGGCGGCAAGGCCTACGTGTACCTGATGGGCACTCAGGACACCGAGGGCTCCATCCGTGAGAACCAGGCTGACAAGCTGGGCTTGTACTCCTTCGACGACGTCGACGACATGGCGATCATGGCCGCCCCCGGGCTCACCGTGAACCAGCAGCGCGAGATGCTCGAGATGTGCGAGGTCCGCAAGGACCGCTTCGCCATCCTCGACGGCCCGATCATCTCCGACGGCAGCATGGACATCCCGGCCTCGAACAAGGGCTACGGTGCGATGTACGTGCCCTGGCTCAAGATCACGAAGCCGAGCTGGTTCACCGGCAACCAGGATCACATCAAGGTCGCTGGACCGAACCGTCGCAAGCTGATCAAGGCCGAGCGCAACGAGCTCTTCGTGCCGCCGAGCGGCCACATGGCCGGCATCTACGCGCGCGTCGACGGCGAGCGCGGCGTGCACAAGGCCCCGGCCAACGAGATCTGCATGGGCATCACCGGCCTCTCGCAGAACATCAACCGCCTGGAGCAGGGCCAGTACAACGACCGCGGCATCAACGTGATCCGCATCTTCAAGGATCGCGGCATCCGCGTGTGGGGTGCCCGTACCCTCGGCACTGCTTCCGACCCGTCGTGGAAGTACATCAACGTGCGTCGCCTGTTCATCATGGTCGAGCAGTCGATCATGCTGGGCAGCCAGTGGGCGGTGTTCGAGCCGAACGACCACACCCTCTGGAAGAAGCTCACCCGTGACCTCCGCGCCTACCTCCTGCGCGTGTGGCGTTCGGGCGCTCTCTTCGGTCAAACGGCGGAAGAGGCCTTCTACGTCAAGTGCGACGACGAGACGAACCCGCGCTACCTCATCGACGCGGGCCAGGTGAACGTGCAGATCGGCATCTGCCCGGTGAAGCCGGCGGAGTTCGTCATCTTCAGCATCGGCCAGTGGGACGGCGGCGCTCTCATCGAGGAGTAGCTTCCCGTCGTGTTCATCGGGGCGGTCCCGTCGCGAGGCGAGATCGCCCCAAAACCCCGGAGTAGCCCGTGGCTTCCGATTTCAAGACCGAGTACGAGTTCGTCCTTCCCCGCGGCTACGTCGACAAAGACGGCGTGCTGCACCGCGAGGGCACGATGCGCCTGGCCAACGCCAAGGACGAGATCGTCCCCCTCACCGACATGCGCGTCCAGAAGAACCGCGCCTACCTCATCATCGTGCTGCTGAGCCGCGTCGTCACGCGACTGGGCTCGCTGAACGACATCAACACCGGCGTGGTCGAGAACCTCTTCGCAGGCGACCTCCGCTTCCTCGAGGAGATGTACAACCGCATCAACGAAGACGAGGCGACGATCAGCGTCACCTGTCCCGAGTGCGGGGCCAAGTTCGAGAAGGAGTTCGGCCGCCTGGGGGAATCGTAAGCTACCCCTTGGAGAGCGTATTCAAGGAGGTAGCCTTCATCGCGTACCACTTTCACTGGACGCGCGACGCCGTATTCGAGATGTCCCACAAGGAGCGCCACGCCTGGGTGAAAGAGATCTCTGCCATCAACGAGAAGATCAACGCACCTAGGTAGGAAGACGAATGCGCCCGGGCCTCATCATCCAGCACGGCACACTTCCCGAGCGAGCCTCCGGCCTCGTGCGGTGCGACATCGGCGCGTGCATCGGCTTCGTGCCGCGCGCCGAGTGGCCGGACGAGGCCACCGGGGGTGACTTCCTCGAGATCAAGATCCGGCGCTACGAGGAGTTGGCCGAGCACCCGCAGCGTGGATTCGTCGAGGCCAGCGTGCGACGGGCGGCGCGCTCCTTCTTCGAGAATGGCGGCGACACGCTCTACGTGTACGCGGTCTGCATCGACGACCCGGCGGTGCTGGTGGGAGGCGGCCTCGCGGAGGGGCCGCTCCTGCCGCTTTTCGAACGCCTGCGGAGCGAGGAGGAGATCGCGCTGCTGTGCGTCCCACCGCTCGCGTACATGAAGTGCGAGGTGTCGCGCAAGGGCGACGTTCGCTGGCACGGCGACGCGCTCGCCGACGAGTTGCTCGCCCACTGCCGCCAGATGAGCAACCGGTTCCTGGTGCTCGACGCGCCACGGGGCCTGCACGGCGACCTGTTGCCGCGCTGGTTCGAGGCCTTCCGCCGGCGCGACCCGCTCACCCGGGCTTACGGGGCGGTGTACTACCCGTGGCTCATGCAGGGCGACGAGCTGTACGCGCCGTCGGGCGCGGTGATGGGCACCTTCGCCCGTGTCGAGCTCGAGCACCCCCCGATGGGCGTGGGGTGGCCGCCTGCCAACGTGGCCGTGCGGGGGGCAACCCACACCGACATCGAGATCGACTGGGCCGAGGCAGGCAATGTCGGCGACGCGGGGATCAACCCCCTGGTGGTGCAGCCGGGCCGCGGGGTGGTCATCTGGGGGGCGCGCACCATGTCGCTCGACCCCGCCTGGGTTCACATCAACAGCCGCCGCGTCGTGAGCATGGTGACGGAGCAGCTCCGCCGCGACAACGAGTGGGCCGTATTCGAACCTAACGATTCCTCCTTGTGGAAGGTGATCGAACGCGACGTCCTGGTTCGCCTCGAACAATTTTGGTCGGCGGGATTGTTATCGGGGGCTCGCGCACGCGAGGAATATTCGGTAGAATGCAACCGCGCGACCAACCCGCCTGCCATCCGCGACCGGGGCGAACTGCACGTGAGCGTGCAGATCAAGCCGGTGGGGACGACGGAGCGGATCCTCATCGACCTCCGCCTGGGAACCAACGGGCCGTAGATCGAAGGGGTTCTTAGGGTTTTTCCCGTGCTCGGAGCTGGGAGGCCAAATGGCGGACTGGAAGGGTCGAGGGAAAGGCAGGATGGACGGGCAGTCCAACCCGACGATTCGTGGCGGGGCGGGCATGGGTGGCGGTCGGCCGGGAAGCCAGCCGAGCCTCAGCATCAGCGGCGGCAAGGGCAAGGGTGGCGGCAACGCGTCCCCGAACGTCATCCCCACCATCACCGGCGGCAAGGGCAAGGGTGGCGGCAACGCGTCCCCGAACGTCATCCCCACCATCACCGGCGGCGCCGGCCGCGGCCAGGGCCGCGACAGCAAGCAGCCCTCGCTCGGGGCGAAGGTCGACTATGGCGGCGTATCGCTCAACTACTCGCTGAAGTCCTCGGCCTCCACGTCGAGCGCTCGCGGCGAGACGAGCATCGGCACCGCCACCGGTCCGGAGACGAGCCCCCGGGTGGCCGACCCCGAGGGCAACTTCATCTTCGCGCTCGAGATCGAGAAAATCGAGGTGGCGCAGTTCAAGGAGGCCAGCGGCCTCAAGACCAGCACCCAGGTGTTCGAGCTCGAGGAGGGCGGGCAGAACCACCGGGTCCACAAGCTGCCGGGCCAGTCCCGGTGGGACAACATCGTGCTCCGCTATGGCGTCAGCAAGGACACCACGCTCCTGTCGTGGCGCAACGAGGTCCTGAGCGACGAGTTCGGCAAGCGGCGGAACGGCGCGATCGTCATGAAGACCACCCGCGGCGAGGAGGTTCGCCGCTACAACTTCATCCAGGGCTGGCCGGTGGCGTGGGAGGGTCCTTCCTTCAACGCCGACGCCGCTGAGCTAGCGGTGGAGATGATCGAGATCGCGCACGCCGGCGTACAGGTCACCTAGATGGAAGCAAGGCGGCGGATCCGGAGGCGGCGATGAGTGACGCAGAACGGCGAGTTCCCGGCGAGCAGCTGGCGGAACGGATGCAGCGGCGGACGTTCCGCCGGCCGAGCCTCGGTATGTCCCCGTCCTTCTACGGTCGGCTTGGGATCGACGACCCCTGGGCCGTCGAGGGCGCCGACTTGGCCCCGTCCGCCGCCGCCGGCGACATGGTGTTCCTGTCGGCGGCGCCCTACTACGCGATGATGCGCAAGCTCGCGGCGGCGCGGAGGCGTCGTGAGCGTCGCATGCAGCGTTTCCTCGAGAAACGCGTCGGTAGCACGCTCCGCGCAGGTTCGATCACCACGCCGTCCGTTGGACTGCCGGGGGCACCCTACTTGCCTTCGCGTCGGCTCTCCGCCCTCTCGATCGCCGACATGACGCTGCCCCCCGCGGCGCCAGCCCCGGCGCCAGCGGAACCAGCGGCGCTGGTTGCCGCGACGGATGGCCGCGGCGAGCGCCCGTCGAGCTGGCGGCCGGCCACCAAGGTCGCCCACCCCTGGCTCG
>VGRE01000238.1 GCA_016875435.1 Deltaproteobacteria bacterium
CGTGAAGCGGGTCGGCCATCGTGAGCTCCACCAGGTACTCGGCGTTGCCCTTGTGAAGCGTGTAGCGCTCGAACTCGGGATGGGTGACCACCGTCGTCACCGTGGCGCCGTCGACCATCTCGCCCATCGCAGCCAACGTGCCCCGCTCGGCCCGCGCGGGATCGACGGCCAGGGCCAGGGGGAGCAGCGCGAGCATGGCCATCCGGGGCGCACGGAGCGGTTGAGCCCCGGCGCCGGACCACCTATACTGCGCGCTTCGGAGGTGTCCCATCCGGACCGCCCTGCTCCTCCCCCTCGGTAGCGCCGCGCTCGCCATGCTCCTCGCCGGCTGCGAGAGCGACGACGGCCTGACCAAGTACAAGGAACCGCCGTTGGTGGCGATCGAGACACCCATCGACGGCAGCGCCGTCAACGAGGGCGTCACCGTTTCGATGCGCGGCCGGGTGGTCGACGAGGTCTACTCCACCTCCCTCACGACCATCAGCGCCACCTGGGCGGTCAACGGCGAGCGAGTGTGCGACGGCGCCGTGTTCGCCACCACCGGCCTCTCCGACTGCGACCACGTCTTCACCCGTGGCGAGGCCACGGTCTCCCTCACCGCCATCAACCCCGACGGCCAGAGCGCCAGCTCCTCGGTCACCGTCACCGTCAACAAGAACGAGGCCCCCACCGCCGAGATCGTCACCCCCGAGTACGGCGTCGAGTACTACTCCAACGGGCTCACCCTCTTCGAGGGCGCCGTCGCCGACGGGGAAGACCTCCCGGAAGACATGACCGTGGCGTGGACCTCCTCGATCGACGGCGTGCTCCCCTTCAGCACCAGCGCGTCGAGCGACGGCAAGACCACCGGCACCTTCGAGCTCACCGAAGGCGAGCACGAGATCACCCTCCTCGTCACCGATACCACCGGCCGCACCGGCAGCGACACCACCACCATCCAGGTGGTGGAAGGCAGCAAGCCCACGCTGGAACTCGTCTCGCCGTCGTCGGGCGACGTGGTGAACTACGGCGACCGCGTGTACTTCGAGGCGCTGGTCGACGACCTCGAGGACGACCCGGCCGACCTCGCCATGGTGTGGGAGTCCGACCTCGACGGCGTGTTCTCCACGCAGGGGGCCTCGTCGTCGGGCGTGGCCGACTTCACGTACGACGGGTTGAGCAACGGCACGCACACCATCACCGTGTACGCCACCGATGCCGATGGGCTCACCGCACGCGACAGTGCCACCCTCTACGTGAACACCGCGCCCGACGCGCCGGTGATCCACATCGAACCCGACCCCGCCGGGAGCGACGACAACCTCACCGTGGTGCTCGACACCGCCGCCTACGACGCGGAGGGCGACGCCATCACCTACAGCTACGCCTGGTACCTCAACGGCGTGGACTCCGGGCTCAGCAGCAACCCCCTCCCCTCCACCGCCACCACTCGCGGCGACGTGTGGACGGTGTACGTCACCCCCAACGACGGCAGCATCGACGGCCCCGCCGGGATGGACAGCGTGACCCTCGGCAACGGCGCCCCCACGCTGGCGAGCGTGAGCATCACTCCGGTGGTGGCGTACACCGACGACACGCTCACCGCCAACCCGAGCGGCTACTCCGACCCCGATGGCGACGCGGAGTCCTACCACTACCAGTGGTACGTCAACGGCACCGCCGTGGCCGGCGCCACCGACAGCACGCTGGCGAGCACGGAGTTCGTGAAGTCCGACGCCGTCACCGTGGAGGTGTGGCCGTGGGACGGCTTCGAGGAAGGCTCGAGCGTCACGTCGGGCACCCGCAACATCGCCAACAGCCTGCCCACCGCGCCGAGCGTGGATGTCACGCCCAACTACCCGGAAGACGACGACGCCCTCGCCTGCACCGTCACCTCCGCGTCGAGCGACGCCGACGGCGACACCATCAGCTACACCTACGCCTGGACGGTCGACGGCGTGCTGAGCGCGATCACCACCAACACGGTCGCGGCCTCCTACACCACCGATGGCGAGGTGTGGCTCTGTACGGTCACCCCCGACGACGGCGCCGCCAGCGGCAGCACCGGCACCGACCAGGTGACCGTGGGCGACTACACCGCACCCGACGCGCCCGTGCTCAACAGCCTCGACGGCTACCGCAACGAGACGAGCGCAACCGTCACCGGCAGCAGCGAGCCCTTCGCCAGCATCACACTGTACATCTCGTCCTCGGCGGGTGTCACCACCGACACCGGCACCGCCAACGGCGCTGGCTCCTTCAGCTTCAGCGAGGGCCTGACCGCCGGCTACTCCTACAGCTTCTATGCCACCGCCAGCGACGCCTCGGGCAACACCTCCAGTGTCAGCAACGTGGTGAGCACCGAGGTGTGCGACCCGGTCGACGACTACGAAGACAGCACCAGCTACGGCGACACGTGCGCCAACCCGGTGATCGACTGGTCGACGCTGGCCGACGACGGCACCACCACCATCGAGTTTACCGGCAACATCCTCGATAGCTCCGACGAGGACTGGTACCTCGTGGAAACGAGTGACGCCTCCACCAGCGGCCTGAACTACTACCGTTTCCACGTGGAGATGACGGCGGGCCAGTCCGAGTACCGCTTCGTCGTGTACGACGGCGGCTGCGGCTCGAGCTACCTCGACTGCGGCAGCAGCTCATCCTCCGACCCAGAGGGCAACGGCTACACCGACTACGAGATCTACGCGGAAGACCAGGGTGATGGCAGCCACACCGTCCCCTCCGACACGCGTACCTGCGACGGCGGCTGGTACAACGACTGCGACGACCTCAGCTCCTCGTACTACATCCACGTGTTCCGCGCGACCACCGGCTACTCCTGCCAGGAGTACACCCTCGAGATCACCAACGGGGTCTGGTAACTACCAGGGCGCCACGAGATCGAGGTCGAAGGGGCTGGTGTCGGTCTTCACCAGCCCGAAGTTCTCGGCGAACCAGTAGGTGCCGTCGGGCGCGGCGGTATTCACGCACACGCAGGCGAGGACGTCGGGAAACTCGCCGTAGCTGGTGGGGAGGGACTCGTAGCGCTGGGGCGTGCAGGCCCCCTCGCCGTTGCTGGCCACCTGGCCGTCTTCGCTCCCGCCCACGGCGAGCACCGTGGGGGTGTCGCTGCCCTCGTCGCCCCACTGCCATGCCGCCAGCACGATGTCCTCGGTGTCGAGCTTCCAAGTGAACAGGCCCGCGACGCTGCCCAAGGCGTAGCGGGCGCCCCGGCGAACCTCCACGCGGCCATCGGCGTCCATGCGCCCGTGCAGGAGGGTCTCGTCGTCGAGCACCAGGCCGGTGTCGCCATCGTCTCGCCAGGTCCAGGCCGCGGCGAGGTCGAAGGCGAGGAACGTGGTCGAGTTGATCCCGCCCGCGCCGCTGGCGGCCGGGTCGTCGCACCCGAGCAGGGCTAGCGCGACCACCATATCGGCACGTGGTTGTTGGTGTCGGGGTCCTGGCCGGGAAGCCAGTAGGGGGTGGTGGATGGGTCGCGGCCCTCGCGCGCGGCGGCCGGGTCGACGCGGGTGACCCAGATCTGCGGCTCGGTGGTACCCGCCACCTCGTAGCCGCGACGCGACGAGAAGCCGAGCCACAACACGTCGTCGTCGGGCAAGGGAGCCCAGCGCGCCCAGCTGTTGCCGAGTTCGCCCGTGCCGTTGGCCGCGTCGAGGCGGATGGGCGTGCCGCCCGCGGCCGGCACGACGAACAGCTCGGCGTCGATGTTCGACGCGCTGTTCCCGGTGCTCCGGTTGAACACGACCCACTCGCCGTCGGGCGAGTACTCAGGGTAGTAAAGGTTGTAGCCCGGTTGTGCCTCGACGATGATCTCCGGTGCGCCGAGCGTGGTACCGTCCCAGGGCACGCGCACGATCTCGCCGTTGCGGAAGTCCATGTCGGCCGCGAAGTCCGCCGGGTTCCGAACCCGCACCAGGGCCACCTCGTCGCCGGCCGGCGACCAGGAGGGATGGTTGTACTTGGCGCCGTCGAGCGTGGGCGTCGAGACCAGCATGTTGTTGGGCAGGTCGAAGAGCGACACATTGCCGTTGGCCACGCCGAGCATCCACTGGCCATCGGGAGAGATCGCCTTGAAGGTGGCGCGCCGGGAGGGGTTGAGCCAGTACACGGTCTCGACGGCGTCGGGGTCGGACACGTCGAGCACCGCGTACTGGCCGTCGCCGCCCTGCTCGGTCACGACCATCCACTGCAGCTTCTCCGCGATCACGTGGCAGCCGTAGCAGCCGGAGATCTCCTCGGAGGGGAAGAGTCGGGTGGCCTGCGACTCCCCGGCCACCGCGCGCATGATGGTCTCGTCTTTCGACGACCAGTAGACGACGCTCCCGGTGGTATCGAGGCGGTTGACGCCGACGTTGATCGGCGCCGATGCGCGCGCGCCCGACACCGAGTCGCCGACCACGGAGCCCACGGTGACTTGCAGGTCGACGGTGCCACCGCTGTTGGTGGCGGTGATCGTCTGCCAGAGTTCGGTCGGGACCTCCCAGATGTTGGCGGTGGTGTACACCGACACGTCGGTGCGCGAGGAGGCGAAGCGGACGCGGGCCACCTCGCCCTCGTCCATGCCGGCCCAGGCCACCACTAGGCCCGCGAGGTTGCGCGGCACGCTGGTGCCGTCGAGCGGGTAGAGGATGTCGATGCCCTCGGCCTCGCTGCCCTCGGCCGCCTCGAAGGCGGCCGCCACGCCCTCGTCGAGCCCTTCCTCGAGGAGGTCTTCCCGGTACCGGAGCGACAAGCTAGCCGTGGCCTCGACATCGAGGTGGGTGGCGGTGACGATGGCATCGCCGCCGTTGGTGTCGACCGAGGTGAACTCGCCCCGCGAGGTCACACTCCCGATGCTCGCGTTGGAAAGTGCCCAGCTCACGAGGTCGAGCGGGCCCTCGCTCCCGTCGCCGTAGGTGGCGATGGCCGCGAAGCTGGCGGTGGCGGGGCTCCCGGTGACCGTCTCGAGCTCGACCTCGGCCGGATCCACCCGCAGGGCGGTGACAGCGTCGCTCGACGTGCCCGACGCCAGTGAGCCGCAGCCGACGAGGAAGAGCATCACGAGGTGATATCCTAGCCGTGTGAAGCGAGCTTTGGCCATCCTGCCCATTCTGGCCGCGTGCAGCGACTACGCCGTCACGCGCAGCACAGCGCGCGACGGCTGGATCCAGACCGACCGGGGCGCGGAGCTCGATATCCTCTGGGTGATCGACGACTCGGCCTCCATGGCCGAGGAACAGGAAACTCTGACCGAGCGATCGTCCGCCTTCGCGACGCCCCTCGCCGCCGCCGAGCTGCCCTTTCGGCTCGCCATCACCACCACCAGCGGCACGGGCGAACTCCTCGCCGAGCCGATTGGCGACCAGACGGAAGACATCGAGGGCGAGTTCGCGGCCATCCTCACCAGGGCGGGATTGGAGGGCGCGCGCGAGGAGGCCGGCTTCGCCTCCGCCATCCTCGCCGCCGACCACCGCAGCAACGACTACGCCCGCAGCGACGCCGACCTCGAGCTGGTCGTGTACAGCGACGAGGACGACCACTCCGGGATCGACGCCAGCGACTTCGTGAGCGAGCTTGAGTCTACGCGCGAGGGCCGCTCGGTGGTGGTGAGCGTCGTCGTGGGCGACCTCCCCACCGGCTGCGCCAGCGCC
The DNA here is from genome assembly GCA_016875435.1 of Deltaproteobacteria bacterium. Lineage (GTDB taxonomy): Bacteria > Myxococcota_A > UBA796 > UBA796 > SXON01 > SXON01. Next base: position 5,634 of record VGRE01000238.1, read on the forward strand.
GCCGGGGCGGCCGACCCTGGGGAGGCCTACGTGGAAGCCCAGGAGGCCACGGGCGGCGCGCGCGAGTCGATCTGCACTGCCGACACGGAGGGCATGCTCGAGCGCCTCGCCAACCAGGTGCTGGGCTTGCAGACCAAGTTCGTGCTCTCCGCGCTCCCGCTCCTGGCCACGATGGACGTGCGGGTGGATGGCGTGGCCATCCCCAGGCGCGACAGCGACGGGTGGCGCTACGACGGCAGCGACAACAGCATCATCTTCGACGGCTGGGCGATCCCGCGCCCCGGCGCCGCCATCGATGCCTTCTACTACGACTACACGGGCAACCGGGGTGAAGACACGGCGGCCCTCTAGCCGCGAGCGTAGCCGCGAGGGTGCGTCTGGGTCCAGGCCCAGGCCGAGTCGAGGATCGCCTCGATGTCGTCGTGCCGCGGCACCCAGCCAAGCTCGGCGCGGATACGACTCGACGAGGCCACCAGCACCGCCGGGTCGCCGGCCCGTCGCGGGCCCTCGATCACGGGGATGTCGCGTCCGGTCACGCGACGCGCGGCCTGGACCACCTGGCGCACCGAGAAGCCCGTGCCGCTGCCGAGGTTGTAGGTGCAGCTCCGCTCGGCGGTGGCCTCTAGCGCGCGCACGTGCGCCCGCGCGAGGTCGACCACGTGGAGGTAGTCGCGCACCGCCGTGCCGTCGGGCGTTGGGTAGTCCGTGCCGAAGACGGTGATCGGTCGCCCGGTGCCGAGCGCGGCCTGCAAGACGAGGGGCACGAGGTGCGTCTCGGGGCGATGGTCTTCCCCGGCCTCGGGGTGGGCGCCAGCGGCGTTGAAGT
>VGRE01000239.1 GCA_016875435.1 Deltaproteobacteria bacterium
GTCCACGTCGGCGTCGGCGTCGGCGTCGGCGTCGGCGTCGGCGTCGGCGTCGGCGTCGGCGTCGGCGTCGGCGTCGGCGTCCGCGTCCGCGTCGGCGTCCGCGTCCGCGTCGCGGCGGCCCGTGTCTTCCTTCTCGCCGTCGGGGTTGCTTCCATTGCCCCAGAAGTCGTCGGAGCAGGCGGACAAGGCGAGGAAAAGGACGAAGTGGCGCATGAGACCTCCCGGGGCGCCGCGCGCCTAGCCTAGCCATGAACTACGCGCCACATTCGGCTCGCGGGTGTGGTCGCGCGCCACCTGCTGGCCGCGCGGGCTCGCGAGCCGTTCCCTACTTCTGCGCCACGTCCCACTTCACCCGCTGCCACGTGGCCGTCGGCGTCGCTCACCACCACGCGCCGGAGGGGGGCGTCGATCGTCGCCCGGGGGTAACCGCCGCGCGGATAGGAGGGCGAGGCATGGAGCGAGCCGCCAGGCCTGTCGATCGCTGGGACGGCGCCACCGCTGCTGTCCTGGCCCTCGTGGCGCTCGCCGTCCGGCTCGTCGCCGCGCGAGAATATGACATTGACGTCGCGACCGGTCCAGACTCGCCGCTCTGGGGCCTCTCCGCGCTCGACTGGCAGGTGGGCAACAAGGTTTACGTGCCGCCGTTATTCCCCGCGCTGGCGGGACTCGCGGCGTGGGCGGGCGTGGGCGTGGCCGACGGGGGTCGCCTGGTGAGCCTCGTCGCCGGGAGCCTGGCCACGGCGGTGGTGTACGCCGGGGCGCGTGCGCTCGGTCTCTCGCGACTGGCGGCGCTGCTCGGCGGCGCGCTGGTGGTGGTGCATCCCGACCTGGTGGCGGAGTCGCTCATCTTCCAGCCCGAGGCCGTCACCGCCGCCGCGCTCGGCGCGGTGGGGGCAAGCGCCCTTGTTCATGCCGCCCGGCGCTCGGTCGCCAGCTTCTTCGCCTACGCCGTGTCGGTGGGCGTAGCGGCCACGGCGCGCGAGCACGGCCTCGCGCTGTTGCTGCCCTCGCTGGCGTTCGCTGTCCTGTTTCCCCCCCCCGCCGCCTGGGCCCGGGCCTGGGCGCCGCTCGCGCTCTTCGGGCTGGTGTCGCTCACCCCCGTGCTCGGCCGATCCTCGCCGCTGGTGTTGCCCACCGAGTGGCCGTGGGCCGACAAGGCGGCGGTAGTGAAGCGCGATCTCGATGCCCTGGAACAAGGCTTCCAGCCCGCCTACCTCAACATGAACGTGGACAGCTACCCCGCCGGCGACACCGTGGAGGCCCAGGCGGTGAGCAACGCGTACCCCTGCGCGATCCTCCTGCCCGCCGAGGAGCGACACCGCGCGATCCTTGCCCTGCACTGGAGGCGGGCGCGCGCCCTCGGCCACGACCTGCACGGCTGGCTCCTGGGTGGACTCCTCGGCGGCGGCCTGCTCGCGTGGCGCCGTCGTAACTGGGGGGTGGCGGTAGCCCTGCCGTCCCTGCTGGTGGTGATCGTGCCGGCCTTCGTGGTGTGGTCGCAGCGGCGGCACGCGGTCGTGCTGCTCCCGGCGGCCTTCCTCGGGGTGGCCGCCGGCGTCGAGGCGCTCGCCGAGTGGGTGCCCCGCTCGGCGCGACGGCTGGCGCTCGCGGTGGCCGGGGCCGGCCTGCTCGCCTTCGTGGCCTGGAGCGGGCGCGTCACGCTGGTGGGCGCGCTGGAGCACCTCGCGCGCCTCGCGGCGGATCGTCGGGAGGCGGCGGCCTTCGGCCGGGCGATCCGCGAGGGCACGCCGCTCTGGTCGGCGGTGGCCGGCATCGGTCCCGACCAGGTGGTTCACGAGGGAGGGATCGTGTTGCTCTACGCGGAGCGCGCCCCCATCGCGGCCCAGGCGTCCGAGGTGGCCGCGCGTCCCAATGTGCAGTCGCGACTGGTGCACGTGGTAGACAGCGGGCGGGAGGTGCCGGGGATGAGCCTCGTCGCCGAGGGCGCCGGCCGCCGCGCCTACGCGCCGGCCGACGTGGGCCCGCCGCCCGGGATGCGTCCCCGCTTCGTGTTCCCGCCCGACAAGAGCTCCGACGCGAACCTGATGCGGCCGCGGTGCTCGGGACCGGGGGGCCGGTGATGCCGCTGAGATCTGCGCGGGCGGGGGCGTGCAGGCCCTGGTGCTGGAAGGATCGGCCGACGCGCGCAATCTCGTCCCGGGGCACACGGGCATGCCCCGGCTCACCGTCCCCATGGTGGGGCGGATGCTGAGCTTTTCCGCCGACCGGCACTTCGTCGGCCGCGAGACCTACGCCTACCGGCAGCTTGGAAACGCATTTCCGCCGCTGGTTGCGCGCGCGGTGGCGACGAGCGTTGCCGTGGCGCTGGCGACGAGCCGTCGCGACTAGGCGCCGCAGAGGATCTCGCGCGACCGATGGAGCTGGTGGCGGGTGCCCGCGAGGAAGAGCACGTCACCGGCCCGTAGTTTCTCCTGCGAGTCGGGCGCCGCGACGGTGCAGCCCGCCCGCGACAGCGCCACCACGAGCGCGCCGTCGCGCTGGCGGAGCTGGGCCTCGGCGAGCGAGCGCCCCACGCCCGGTGCGCTGTCGGTGAGCACGACCGCGTCGAGACTCATGCCTGCCACCACGGACTCGGGGGCCACCCGTCGCTCGCCGCGCGGCCCTCGCGCCTGCCTCGCGGCGGACAGCGCGCTGGCCAGCGCCGGCGCCGGTCCGTCGAGGCGATGCATCACGCGCTCGACGATTTCCAGTGCCGTCTCCAGGTCTTCCGACACCACCTCCACCATCGGGCCCGCCAGCGCCACCTCGTCGTGGCCGGCGCGGTGGGCGCGCACCAGGCAGGGCACGGCTGGCCAGTGGGCGCGGGTGACGGCGACCGCCCGCCTGGCCGCGTCGGGATCGCTGAGCAGGAAGACAACCACGCGGGCGCGCGACACTTGCGCCACGAGATCCAACACCTCGGGGCTCGCCACGTCGCCGTAGTAGGCCGGGTGTCCCTCGCGGCGGAGCCGGGCCACCGTGTCGGGGTTGAGGTCGAGCCCCACGTAGGCCGCGCTGGCGTTTCGGAGCGCGGTGGCGAGCAACTGCCCGGCCACGCCGAGCCCCGCCACCACGACGTGGCCCTCGAGGCGAGCCTCGGCCCGGGGAGCGGGGAGGTCGGCGGGCATCCACAGCCGCTCCAGGGGCTGCAGCAGGCGCGCGCCAGCCGCCCCGAGGCGTGGGCTCGCCGCCACCGCCAGCGGCGCGAGGAACATGGTGATCACGCTCGCCGCGATGAAGAGGCGCGCGGCGTGGGCCTCGACCAGTCCGAGGCCCTCGCCGGCCTTCACCAGCACGAAGGAGAACTCGCCCACCTGCGCCAGCGAGAGCCCGGCCACCAGCGCCACGCGCGCCGGGAATCGCAAGAAGAGCGCGGCGATGGTGGCGAGTGCGAGCTTGCCGCCCACGAGAAGCGCCACGCCGCCCAGGACCAGCACGGGCTCCGCGATGACCGTGGCGGGGTCGAAGAGCATGCCGATCGACACGAAGAACACGCTGGCCAGCGCGTCGCGGAAGGGGGCCACGTCGGCGGCGGCCTGGTGCAGGAACTCGGTGTCGGCGATGATCACCCCGGCGAGGAAGCTTCCCAGCGCCACCGAGAGCCCGAGCGACGCGGTGCCGACGGCCACGACGATGCTGATGAACAGCACGCTGAGCACAAACAGCTCGCGCCGCCTCGTGGCTGCCACGCGGAGCAGCACGCGCGGCACGATCCAGCGCGCCGCCACCAGGATCGCGGCCATCATGGCAAGCGACTTCGCCAGCGCCGCCACGATCGCCACCGAGCTCTCCTGGCCGCCGCCGAGCAGCGGGAGGGTGAGCATCATCGGCACGATGCAGAGGTCCTGGAAGATCAGCACCGCCACCACGAAGCGACCGTGGGGCGCCGCGATCTCTTCGCGGTCGCCGAGCGCCCGCAGCACGATGGCGGTGCTGGACAGCGCCGCCGCGTAGCCCCAGAAGATCGATTCCCCCGGCGCCAGGTCGGCGGCCGCTCCGAGCGCCAGCGCGGCGAGCACGGTGAAGGCCACCTGCGCGCCGCCGCCGAGGGCCACCCACCGTCCCATGCTGCGGAGCCGGTCGAGGGAGAACTCGAGCCCGATGGTGAACAACAGGAGCGCCACGCCGAGCTCCGCCAGCGACTCGACCCGGGCGTGGTCGGCAACGAGGCCGAGCCCACCGGGACCCACCAGGATGCCAGCCGCGATGTAGCCAGCCACGGGTGGGAGGCCAACGCGCGCGAGACCGAGCACGACGGCCACGGCCACGCCGAAGATCAGGGCGAGGTCGATGAGGATTGCGTCGAGGTGCATGTTTGCCGCCTCTATAGTCGCGGGCGACGCGTGGCGCTGCGGTGCCTACTCGTGGAGCTGCTCGGCCAGATAGTTCTGGATGCCGACCAGCTTGATCGCCTCGATTTGCGACTCCAGCCAGTCGATGTGCTCGTCTTCCGACACGAGGATGCGCTCGAGGAGCGCGCGGGTCCCGTGGTCGCCCTCGCTCGCCGCCAGCGCGATGCCACGGTTGAGGCGGTCGACCATGGTGTATTCGAGCTGCAGGTCGCTCTGGAGCTGCTCCTCGACCGTCTCGCCGATGCCCAGTGTGTTGAGCCGCTGGTAGTTCGGCAGCCCCTCGAGGAGCAGGATCCGGTCGCTGAGCATGTCGGCGTGGCGCATCTCGTCGATGCTCTCCTTGCGGATCTTCGAGGCGAGGCGCTCGAAACCCCAGTGCTTCATCATCTTCGCGTGGAGGAAGTACTGGTTGATTGCGGTGAGCTCAGCCGTGAGCACCTCGTTGAGGAGGTCGACGATCTGGGGGGATTTTGCTTTCACGGGGACGCTCCGGTGCCGTGCGGGTAACGCTACTTGGCGGCGAGCGCCTCGGCCTTGGGCGTCGCCCGTCGCGCGCGCAGCTGGTCGAGCAGGGCGTCGAGCCGGTGGTGACACTGCCCGCAGCCGGTGCCGGCTCCGGTTCGCCGCCCGAGATCGCTGATGGTGCAGGCTCCATCGCGCACCGTTTGCTCGACGCGGCGGTGGCTGACTCCGTGGCAGACGCAGGCGAACATCTTGATAGTGACTCTCATAATCAATGTTGCCCGCGCGGCAAGGCTTGTCAAGGGGTTCGTGCGTGGCCCGCGCTACCCGCGACGCCGCGCGCCCATGGCCAGGGCGAGGAGCGCGCTCGCCACCCCGGCCGATCCGCTCGACGCGCTGCAGCCACACGCGCCCCCGCCGGACGAGGCGTCCGCCGCGCACACCGCCTGGTCGTCCGCGGTCAAGCACGCGTAGCCCTCTGGACAGCCCCCGCCGGTGTCACAGGGGCTGGTGCAGTAGCTGAGCGTCCCATCCACGAGGCAGATGAGGTCGGCCTCGCAGTCGCTCGCGCCGGTGCAGGGCTCCCCCTGGGCGCCGCTCCCGGCCACCGTGTAGAGCGAGCAGAGGCCTTCCACGTCGTCGCTGGCGAGGTCGCGGGCCTCGGGGTTGCCGTCGAGCGAGGGGTTGAGCGTGGCGTCGGTGGCGGTGGAGTGCCACAGCCCGAGCCAGTGCCCGATCTCGTGGGTGAAGGCCGACTGCACGTCCATCCGGGTGCGCCCATCGGCGCCGTCGATGGCCCAGGCGTAGTCCACGCCGTTGAAGGCCGCGTCGGCATCGACGATCTCGGTGCCGCTGGTGGTGACCCGGGGCTCGCTCACCAGCGTGGACTCGGCACCCCAGGTGTCGCTGGCGAGGAACAGCACCGCCCGCCCGTCGGCCTCGCCGAGGGTGGCGTCGGTGAGCCGGCCCCCGTTCTGGAAGGACAGGCCCGCGCAACTCTCGGCGGCCCATGTGTCGAAGGCGGCCTCCGCGGCGGCCTCGGCCTCGGCGTCGCTGATGCCGGGCAGGCTGCCCTGGAGGTACCACCTGAGCGGGAAGCTCTCGGGCGGCCAGGTGGCGCCGATGCTGTCCCAGGCGAGGGCGGAGGCGGCTAGGAGGATCATGGCTGAGTCCTGTCAGAGTCGAAAGGCAAGGCCGAGCTGGATCACGTCGTTGGCGCGCTCCACGCGATCGTCGAGCACCACCACGCCGTCGCCAGTCGCGACCTCGCCCTCCTCGGTGGCATGGAGGACCTCCACGTACGCCTCGCCCTTGCGGTCGAGGAACCGGAGACCGAGACGCGTGCTCGCCAGCCAGCGCGCGTCTTCCGCGGGGTCGAGACCGGTGACACGCTCGCCGCGCAGGGCCACGCCGGGTGACAGCGCGCGCTCCGGCAAGAAACGTGCGTCGAGGCCGATCACGACGCCGCCGAGAGACGAGAGGCCCTCGCGTTCGATGGCGGTGTAGCCGACGCAGAGGCGTTGCTCGCCGTGCCGCGCGTCGACGTCGAGGGTGTAGCCGAGCTGGGTGCCGAGCGAGGGGGAGGGCAGGTAGGCCACGCCGCCGCCCACGGCCAGC
>VGRE01000240.1 GCA_016875435.1 Deltaproteobacteria bacterium
CTGGGCGGGCCGCGACGGCCATGGCCCGGCGTCCTCGGCCGCGCGCTGGAGGAGCACCCGCTCCCCGACGCCCAGCCGCCGAGTTCCCTCTCGGTGGCCGAGCTGGTGCGCTGGACACGCCAGCCCCTCCGCATGCTCGGCCGCTACCGGCTCGGCCTCCCCTACGACGGCGGCGGCGACGAGGTCCTCGACGAGGAGCCGTTGTCGGTCGAGGACCTGGAGCGCTGGCAGTTCGGCGAACTCTTGTCGCGGCGGTGGCTACAGGGGAAACGCGACATCAACACCACGGAGGCCACCCTCCGGGCCCGAGCGCAACTCCCACCGGCCAGTCCCGGCCGCGCCGCCCTCGAGGCTCAGCTCGGCACAGTCGCGTGGGTGGGCGAGCTCCTGCCCCCGGGAGGCGCCATCGAGCGGCACGCCGTGCGCCTGCGCGCCGGGGAGACGGAGCTCGTGGGGAGCGTGGAGACCGTGGGGGGCGAGGTTGTCGACTTCGCCGTGGACTCTCCCGACGGCGCCCGCCGCCTGCTCCGCACCTGGGTGGCGATGCTCGCCCTCGCCGCTGCGAGCGAACGACCGGTGCGGGGCCGCGTCATCGGCATGGGGACGCGCAAGCCCGCCATGCGGGCGCTCGTCACGCCCAGCGAGCCGGGGCGCTGCCTCCAGGGGCTGCTGTCGGACTGGCAAAGGGCCCGCCGCGGCGCCTGCTTGCGGCTCGAGAAGACCTCCCGCGCGGTGGCCGCCGCCTACCTGGCCGGAGGCAACGACCCCGTCGACGAGGCCCAGAAAGCGGCCTGGCGGGCGTGGAGCGGCGGCCAGCGGGGTGGCGAGAGCGCCGACCGCGGCCTGCGCACCCTCTTCGGCGACGCCGCCCCCTTCGTCGACGAGGCGGGGAGCCTGCGGCCAGCCTTCATCGACGAGGCGGTGGCCCTGTGGAAGCCGATCCTCGCGGCGATGGAGGGCCCCTGATGCAGCCCTTCGCGATCGACATCCCGCTCCCGCCCGGGGTCACGCTCGTGGAGGCGAGCGCGGGCACCGGCAAGACCTGGAGCATCGAGCGCCTCGTGGCGCGGCTCGTCACGGAGGACCCCCCAGGGGGGGGCGAGGCCCCGACCATCGACCAGGTGCTCGTGGTCACGTTCACCAAGGCGGCGACGGCCGAGCTCCGCGACCGCGTGCGTCGCGTGCTGGCGGCGGCCATCGCGGCGCTCGAGGCCGTGCGCGACGACCCCAACCCGCCTCGGCCCGACGACCTCGGGTTCGCGGTGCTCGCTGGCACCGTCTCGCCCGGTGGCGCCTGGACACCGCTCGGCGGGGCAGTGCTCGATCGCCGCCTGGCGCGACTGCGCCGCGCCGTGCGCGACTTCGACACCGCCTCCATCTTCACCATCCACGGCTTCTGCCAGCGCGTGCTCGGCGTGCTGGCCTTCGAGAGCCGCGCCGCCTTCGATGCCGAGCTGGTTGAAGACGCTTCGGCGCTCCTGCGGGAGGTGTCTCGCGACTGGTTCCAGCGCGTCGTGGTTCACCAGCCGCTGCCCGTGTTCCGCTGGCTCACCGGCCCCGCGCGACTCGGTATCGAACGCTGCGTGGGCGTCACGGCCGCGTGCGTCGCCCATCGCGATGGGCCAACCTTACCGGGCGAGACCCTCGACTGGCAGGGGGCGCTGCGCGAGCTCGCCGAGCGGGCCGGGGCGCTCGGCGAGCGACTCGCGGGCGCCGAGGGCGACGCGATCGACACAGAGCTCCACCAGGCCTGCGCCGCGCGCGCCTTCCACGCTGCCCGCGTCAACGCCGAGAAGCTCCACGGGGCGCGCGACGAGGTGGTGGCGTGGCTACGGGAGGGCGGCCTGCCCCCGGGCCCCGAGCCGAGGAAGTTCTTCGGCCATGCCTTCCTGCAATCCGCCCTGAACAAGGGCAGGAGCTTCGCGAGCCACGCCCTCCTCCACGACATCGACGGGCTCCACGACGGGCTGCCCGACGGGCTCCAGCACGCGCCCCTCGCCGACCTCGCCCGCTTCGCCCGCCAAGAGTTCGCTCGCCGCCTCGCCGCCGGCCAGCAATCCACCTTCGACGACCTGCTCCACCAGGTGCGCGACGGTCTCGACCGCGCCGAGCTGATCGACGGCCTCCGCGAGCGCTTCAAGGTCGCCCTGATCGACGAGTTCCAGGACACCGACGCGGTGCAATGGGACATCTTCCGCACGGTGTTCGGCGAGCCCGCCGGGGCGGCGCGACTACTGCTCATCGGCGATCCCAAGCAGGCCATCTACGGATTTCGAGGAGCCGACGTCTCAGTCTACGCCCGGGCGCGTGCGAGCGTCGTGAACGAGCGCCAGTTCACCATGACGGTCAACCATCGCTCGGATCAGCCGCTGGTCCGAGCGGTCGCGCACCTGCTCGACGGCGCGCCCAACGTGTTCGTCAACCCAGAGATCGCGTACGTTCCCGTCGACGCGAAGGAGCTGGTGTCGCGACTCACACACGATGGCACACCGGTCCACCCCGTCGAGTTGCGCTGGTTCACCGGCGAGTCGCTCGGCCTGCCCGAGGCCAAAGTGCCGTCGAACATCGACGCCGACAACGGTTTACCCGGCGTCGTAGCCGCCGACGTGGCCGCCTTTCTGGGCCTCGACCACCAGCTTCGCGACGAGCGCGGGGGCACGCGGCCGCTGCGCGCGAGCGACATCGCGGTGCTGGTGTCCACCAACAAGGGCGCGGCCGCGGTGCAAGCTGCCCTCCTCGGCCTCGGGGTCCCGGCGATCATCGGGCAGTCAGGCTCGGTCTTCGACAGCGAGGAGGCGGGGTGGGTCGCGGCGTGGCTCGCGGCGCTGGCCGAGGGAAACGCCTCCTGTGCTCGCGCCCTCGCCGCCACGCCCGCCGGTGGCTGGACGGCAACGGCGCTGGCGGCGAGCCGCGAGGAACGGGCCCCGCCGGGCGCCGGCAGCGGCGTCGATGCCGCGGGACGGTGGATCGCGTTCACGGAGTGGCTGTCGCGACAGGCCGAGGTGGCCGCCGACAAGGGCATAGCCCTGGCCTTTGCGGAGTGGCTCTACGCGCGCTCCGCCCCCGACGACCGCTCCGTGCTGGAGCGCGTGGCCGCCCTCCCGGGCGCCGAGCGACGCCTCACCAACCTGCGCCACCTGGCCGAGCTCTTGCACCGCGCCGCCGCCCGCGACCGGCTCGGGCCCGTGGAGCTGGCGCGCTGGCTCGCCGCCGAGCGAGAGCCCGGCCAGGCCGAGCGCGAGGCCTCGGAGCTTCGCCTGGAGTCCGACGCCGACGCCGTGGTGGTGCAGACGATGCACAAGAGCAAGGGGCTCGAATACCCCGTGGTCTTCCTCCCGGGCCTCGCCGACGGGCGGCTCCTCAGGGGCACGGGGGCGATCCGCTTTCGCCGCGACGCGCCTGCCGGCGCGGGCGGGCCGGCACCCGGAGGGCGCTCCGAGATCTTCCTCGACCTCCGGGGGGCCGAGGGCGCCGCCGATGCCGACGTGCAGGCGGCGAAGCGCGAGGCACTCGAGGAGCGCCAGCGCCTCCTCTACGTCGCGCTCACCCGCGCCAAGCACCACGTCGTGCTCTACGCCGGCCCCGTGAACGGCAAGGACTTCGACGTGGGCGACTCGCCGCTTGGCCTAGTCCTCCACGGTCGCGACGACGGCACCGCCGACCCGTGGGCGAGCCGCTGGGCGCGGGCGCGGGCGCGAGTCAGCGCGCTCCTCCGCGACGACCCCGGCGCGCTCCGCGCCGACGCCGACGCGCTGGCCGCGAGCAGCGGGGGGCTCGTGGTGCTCAGCGACGTGGCCGCCCAGGCGCCCGCTCACCTGGCGCTGCCCGATGGCAGCGCGCCGGTGGCCGATCCGCCCGGCTTCGCGCGCGACGGGCTCGACACGCTGTGGCGGCGCGAGAGCTACTCGCGACTGGTGCGCGACCGGCACGCGGACATCGCGGCCTCCCTGGTCAACGGCGTGCTCCCGGAAGATCCGCGCGAGCACGGCGAGGTCGACGACGACGATCCGGGCGCGAATGGCCCCGGCGACGACGACGCCCCCGCCCTTGCCTCCCCCGGGAGCCCCGCCATCGCGTCGTTGCCCCTCACCGGCTTCCCGGGCGGGGCCGAGGCCGGCTCCTGGGTACACGGGGTGTTCGAGCACCTCGACTTCAGCGCTGGCTCCAGGGGCCAGTCGCCCGCGCCCAAGCCGGGACGGGGCACGCTCGCGGAGCTGGTGCGCAGCCAGGGGCTCCGCCAGGGTTTCACCCGTGCCGACCACGACGAGAAGCTCATCGCCGCCTTGCCGTCCATCCTCCAGACGCCCCTCGGCAGCGCGCTCGGCGACTGTTGCCTCGGCGACCTGTCGCCCGGGCGCCGCCTCGACGAGCTGGGCTTCGACCTCGCGGTGGGGCCGGGCGAGGACTGGGCGCACCACCGCCCGGTGGCCGGCGAGGAGCTCGCCGCCCTGCTCGGCCAGGCGCGCGGCGACGACCCCATGCCCGCCGGCTACCTCGATCAAGTGCGCACCATGGGCTTCCGGCCGCTCGCGGGCTTCCTCATCGGCTTCATCGACCTCGTGTTCTGCGCGCCGGTCGACGGGCGAGAGCAGTGGTTCGTCGCGGACTACAAGACCAACACCCTCGGCATGCGCGACCCCGCCACCGGGCGCGTCGCCCTGTCGCTCCCCGCCCACTACTCGCGAGACTTCATGGCGCGGGAGGTCGCCAGGAAACACTACTACATCCAGTACCTCCTCTACATCGTGGCGCTCCACCGCTACCTGCGCTGGCGACTCCCTGGCTACGACTACGCCCGCGACGTCGGAGGAGCGGCGTACTTGTTCGTCCGCGGCATGGTCGGGCCCGGCACGTGCCGCGACGCCGAGGGGAGAATAAACGGCGTGTTCATCGACAAGCCTCCCGCCTCGGTGATCGAGGGCATCGACCGGCTGCTCGCCCGGGTGGAGGTCCTGTCTTGAGTCTCTACCTGTCCACCCCCGGGCTCGCCGAGCGCCTCGCCCCCTTCGTGGAGGCCGGGGCGCTCCTGCCCGGCGAGGCCCATGCCGTCGACCGGCTGGGGCGGCTCGCGCGCGAGGCCGACGTCGACGTGTTGCTCGGCTGTGCCTTCGCGCTCCGCGCGCCGCGCGTCGGCGACGCCGGCGTCTTCCTCGACCGGCTTCCCGCCGAGTTCACCCTCGAGCGGGAGGAGCCCGTGGATTTCGCGTGGCCGGCTCACGACGGGGGCGCGTGGACGGCACGCGCACGCCGGAGCCCGCTCGTTGGCCCCGACGAGGCCGGCACGCCCTTCCGTCTCGGCGACGACCAGTTGCTGCAGACCCGCCGGCTCGCCAGCTACGAGGCGCGTCTGGCGCGTGCGCTCGCCGCTCGGGCGGGGATGGTCACGCCGGTCGCCATCGACGGAGCGCGCCTGCGGCACCACGTCGAACTCGCCTTCCCCCTGGACAAGTCCGCCCAGCTGCAGCGCCTCGCCGGCGTGCTCGCCGTGCTCTGTCGCACCACGCTGATCACCGGAGGCCCGGGCACCGGGAAGACCACCACCGTCGCGCGCGTCTTGCGACTGCTCCACGGGCAGGCGATCGACGCCCAGGCGCCACTGCCCCGGGTGGCCCTGGCCGCCCCTACCGGCAAGGCCGCCGCGCGCATGCGCGAGGCCCTGGTGCATGCCGCCGACGAGGAGCCCGGCCCGGCGGCCGACTGGGTGGCCAGCCTCGGCGCGCAGACCCTCCACCGCCTGCTCGGGTACAACCCTGCCACCCCGTCGCGTTTCCGGCACGACGCCAACAACCCGCTGGGTCAGGACGTGGTGATCGTCGACGAGGCATCGATGATCGACGTCGCGTTGATGTGCAAGCTGGTCGAGGCCGTGAGCCCCGAGGCCCGCCTGGTGCTCCTGGGCGACCGCAACCAGTTGGCCAGCGTCGAGGCCGGGAGCGTGCTCGGCGACTTCGCCGCCGCCATCGGGACCGAGATTCGCCTGCCGCCCGCCGTCGCGAGCGCGGTGGCGTCGGTGCTGGGGGCGCCCGCAGTGAACGGGCTGGTCGATCCTGCCGCTCCGGCCCTCGCCTCGGGCCTGGTTTCCTACACCACCGCCTTCCGCTTCGCCGAGCCCCGGATCGGCAACCCCATCTACCGGCTCGCCGACGCGTCGCGCGAGCCTGCCCGGGAGGCGGAGCACCTCGCCGCCGCGCTCGACCAGCTGCTGGGGCGCGGCGCCGCCGCGCACCCACCGGGCAGCGCGGTTGCCCACGTGGAAAACCCCGCCACCGGCCTGCAAGCGGAGCTGCTCGACCGCGTGGTGGCCGACTACGCCGCGATCCTCGCGCCGCTGGTACGCGCCCCCGCCGACGCCGAGGCCCGCGGCAGCGCGCTGGCCGCCCTCGACGGCCT
>VGRE01000241.1 GCA_016875435.1 Deltaproteobacteria bacterium
GCCGGGCCGGCGAGCGGGCCCGGTACCGGCGGGTCGACCTGCGCCCCGACCGCGAGGTGTACCGGCAGCAGTTCGGTATCCGCTCGCGGAACTGGCACGACTCGGCCCGCTGGATCACCGACAGCACCCTGCTCGGCGCTCACGGCGCCGCCTGCAAGGTGCCGCCCGACACGGTGGCCCTCGATGCCTGCTGCGGCAGCGGCGTGGTGGGCGCCTCCTTCCGGGGGCGCGTGGCCAGGATCGTGGGCCTCGACCTGACGCCGCAGATGGCGGCGCTCGCCCGGCAGCGCCTCGACGAGGTTGTGCTGGGCGACGTGTACGAGATCCCTTTTCCCGACGCCAGTTTCGGCCTGGTCTGCAACCGGGAGGTGCTGCACCTGCTGCCCCACCCCGAGCGGCCCGTTGCGGAGTTCTTCCGGGTGCTCAAGCCCGGGGGCCAGCTGGTCGTCGGGCAACTGGTGCCGTACGGCCCTGCCGACGCGCCGTGGATGTTCCGGGTGCTCAAGAAGAAGCAGCCACTCTTCTTCAACAACTTCCTGGCCGAAGACCTCCGCGCCCTGCTCGAGGGCGCGGGCTTCGTCGACATCGAGGCCACCGAGGTGCGCCAGTGGGAAGACATCGACACGTGGATCGACACCTGGGAAACACCCGGCGTACAACGCCATCAGATTCGCGATCTGTACACTAACGCACCCGCCGAGGTCCGCGCCGTCCATCCCTTTGAGATCACCCCCGCAGGCCGGATTCTCGACTGCTGGCGCTGGGTGGTCTTCAGCGCATTCAAGAGGTGAAGCTTGCCCCACGAAGATGAAGTCCAGCGCCAGTTCGCCGGACGCGTCGGGATCTACGACCGTCGATCCGCCTGGATCCTCGACCCGGGCCTGCTCGCGGCGATCGTCGGTGCGTACAGGGGTGGTCGCGACGCACGCCTGCTCGACGTGTGCTGCGGCACCGGCGCGGTGGGCGGCGCCTTCGCCCGCCACGTGGGGCACCGAGTGGGCGTCGACCTGACCGACGCGATGCTGAGCCAGGCGCGAACCCGGATGGACGAGGTGCACCAGGCCGACGCCCGGCACCTGCCCTTCGCCGACGCGAGCTTCGATGTTGTTGTGTCGCGACAAGCTATGCACTTCTTCGACGACCCCGCCCTGCCCATCCGGGAGATGGGCCGTGTGCTCCGCCCCGGAGGACAGCTCATCCTCGGCCAGCGCGTGCCCTATGGCGAGGCCGATGCGGCATGGATGGCCGAGCTCAACGCCCTGAAGCAGCCGAACTTGCGCACCTTCATCCTCGAGCGTCACCTCCTCGATGCGATGGCGTCGGCTGGCGTCGGCGGTGTGACGGTTTCGGACTACTTCCTGTGGGAAGACATGCATGACTGGGTGGCCAGCCCCGAGGTGCCCGGGCCCAACCGGGGGCGCATCCTCGAGCACTGTCGCTCGGCGCCGGCCTCCGTCCGCGCCGTGCATCCCATGGAGATCGAGGGCGACGACATCCGCTGCCGCTGGCGCTGGATGGTGGCCGTCGGCACGCGAAGCTAGCCCTCACCCGCGCCACAACACGCCGGTGGCGCAGCCCATGGCGCCCCCGCCGCGAATGTACTCGCTGACCTCGGCCTCGAACACCGTCATGCCCGCCGCCTCGAACTGGGCGCGGGCGTGGGGACAGCCCGCGGGCATGAGCACCCGCCGCGGGCCGAGGGTGACGAAGTTCATGGCCCGGCGCACCTCGGTTTCCTCGCTCGGCGCGAGCTCCAGGAGTTGCCAGCCGCGCAGGGCCTCGCGGATGGAGGGCCCGCAGTGGGCCGAGAGCACGGCGGCGTGGCCCTCGTCGTAGGGGTTGACGGCGCCGAGCAGGTGCTGGACGCCGTGGCCCAGGTCGGCCACGCGGAGCGAGATGCCCATCGACGCGAGCAGGGGACGGATCTGGGCCACGGCCTCGGCGTTGGTGCGTCGCCCGGCGCCGATCAGCACCGTGCGCGGGTCGAGCCACATCGCGTCGGCGCCCTCGAAGGTGGCCCGCCCGCGCGGCGCCAGGAGCACCGGGATGCCCGCCGCGACGAGCGCCTCGGCCACCCCGCGCTCCTCGCCGGCGCGCTGCTCGGAGGCCATGCGCGCCAGGATCGCGCCTTCCGGCGTCATGAAGAAGAGATCGCAGCAGAAGAGGTGGTTCGGCAGGGGCCGCGAGGGTCGCGACCACCGCACGCGCACCCCCTGCGCCGTGTACGCGGCGGCGAGATCGCGGGCTTGTTGCGCCAGTCGATCGGGCTCGGGCCGCTCGAACATCAGCCACGCGGCCGGGTCGTCCACCATCGCCTGCTCGGGGCCGGGCTCCGCGAGCAACACTTCGCGCAGCGGTGCCACGGCCGACTGCACGCCACAGGCGGCCCACAAGGAGCCGAGCTCCTCGGCATGGCTGTGCGCGCGCCCGCGCCAGCCGTGGCCTCCGAGCGTGGAGGGCAACTTAGGTCCAGGTGGCGGGATCGGGGGCATAGCCCAGCTCCTTCATCAGTTTCTGGTTGCGCGCGTCGAGCAGGACCGGCCCTAGTTGTAGCGCCCGCGAGAACCAGCGCTGGCGGCGCGGGGCCGAGGTGGCCATCACCGGGGGCAAGCCGCGCTCGAGGGCCTGCCGCAGGGGCGGGTCGTCGCCCGTCCCTAGCCAGTCCCCGAGGGCGCGAGCCACGCTCGCGCGGGCGTCGACGGCGCCCACCACGTCCTCGAAACGCAGGCGGAGGACGTCGGGAGGAGCCTCCGCCAGGAGGGCGGCGTGGGCCGAGCGCCACTGGAAGGCGCATACCTCCTCCAGCGGGGCGGTCACCATCTCCCGCCAGCCCGGGGGGAGGTCGAACTTCCACCAGCGCTCGCCGTACCCGCCCGCCAGATCCGAGTAGCCGCCGATCGACAGCACGACGGGCAGGCGGTGGGCGTAGAAGCCCGGGTAGCGCCAGCCGTCGTAGAGCCCGTTGACCGAGGCCGCCACGTTGCGCGTGAGGTGCAACAACCGCAGGCGCGCGTCGGGAAAAAGCTGGCGCAGAAAGGGCAGGCGATAGGCGTTGCTCGGCGTCTTGACGACCACCGGTCGCGACTCGAGCTCCTCGAGGGACACCCGCCGCCAGGGGCGAATGCACACGAAGGGGGGCTCCTCCACGAGAAACTCGCCCGGCGGTCCCTCGGCCGGGGGCGCGCCGGGGCAGGCGGCGCGGACCACGGCAGGGGGAAGGTCGTAGTAATAGGGGTTGATCGAGGGATGGTCGTCGCGCAGGCGCGCCAGGAGGCGCGCGTGGAAGGCGTCGAGATCAACCAACCGTCCCCCGGCGACGCCCGCGCCCTCGGCCGTGAGCGCCGCGACGTGCGCGTAGAGCTCGGCGACCTCGAAGCGCTCGCCCGTCCACTGGAGGCTCAGCCGGGCCGCGAGGTCGCGCGCGAATCGCCGGCGATCTTGCTCGTCGGCGAGTCGATCGCAGGGCCCGCCGAGGTCCCAGGCCAGCGCCTCGCCCACCGCGTCGAGCTCTGCCTCCGGGCGGGGGCCGAGCGCGTCGGAGCCCGTCTGGCTGAGGGGGTAACCGAGCCCGTGCATCACGAGGAAGGGGTTGATCTCCGCGCGCAGGTGAACCAGCGCCGGGCTCCGACGGAGGATCTCCGCGAAGATGCTCGAGCCCCCCCGCGAGCTCGAACCGACGACCACCACGTCGCGCACCGCCCGGCGGGCCTCGGCGGGCGGCGGCGCCTCGTCGGCCCGGATGCCAGCCAGCCGCGATACCAGCTCCGCGAGTGCCTCAGGCGACACGGCCAGTCCGCGCTCGGGCCCGAAGGCGCCAGAGGAGCCAGCCCCTGCGCCAGCGTAGGCCCACATTCTTGTCGCGACGGATCGAGCGCCACTCGACTCGGAGGTGCAGGAGCCTCTCGATCAGCCACAACACGGCGAGTCTCGCCGGTCCCGGCCGCGCGGCGAGGCGGGCGGTGCTGTCGTTCGCGGGCGTGTAGCCGAGTCGCGACATCGTGTCGCCGCACGCCGACTCCACCAGCCGGACCTCGGCGTCGGACAGCGCCCCCTTCCAGCGGGCCACGGTGTCGTCGCGGATGGGCTCGGCCGTTCTCCGCCAGCTCTCGGACAACGCGCCGGAGCGCTGGGCCTCCTGCGTCTCGAAGAAGCGGAGCATGTCCGGGTGAAAGTCCTCCTCGATGAAAGAGCAGAGTTCTCGCACCGTGCACTCCGGCTCCCGCACGAGCGCCTCGTAGTGCACCACGCGCATGGTCGAGGGCGGGAGCCTCTCGACCCACGCCAGTCCGGTGCGCTGCTGCGCGTCCCACAGTCGGGCGGTGAAGAAGGGGTGGAAGGAGGAAAAAACCGAGTCGCGCGAGGAAACGGCCACGTCGCGGGGGTCGCGCACGAGAAGTAGGAGCTTGGCGCCGGGGTCGCGGGCGAGGATCGCGGCGACGTGCTCGACCATGAAGGTGCTCTTGCAGGCCCACCGCGCCTTGCCGTGTGCCTCGCGGTACTGGTCGTACAGCGCGGCGGTGATGCCGAGGGCGTCGCGCGGGCGCGCCTCGTGGACCACGCGCTCGGCGTCGATGGCCAGGTTCCAGGGGTGCACGTGCACCTCGAGCAAGCGCAGCACGTCGCGCACCAGCGCCCGGAAGTTGTCCTCGCGTGCAAGGTCGCCGTAGGCGGGCATCAGCGGTGTGAAGTAGCGCACCGCGTGCGGCGGGTGCGCGACGGCCATGCGAGGGTGGCTGTTGAGGATTAGCCGCACCAGGTTGGAACCCGAGCGTTCCGTTCCCAGGATGTAGATCGGCTGGCCGGCCATCGGCCCCGGCTTAATGTGTGGGGCACCCCCTGGAGCGCCTCGCCTTGTCGGCTCGTGAGGCCATCACCCGCGCTCTTTTTCCCTCCGGCCTCAACGTGGTGGGCGTCACCTCGGTGGCGCGCTGGGACGAGGTGTCCACCCCGGCCCGCCGCGGCGCGGTGATCGCGCCGTGGGCCCGTTCCATCCTGGTGGTCGGCAGCGGCGGCTCCGCGTTGTGGGACGCCTTTCTCGCCGATTTGCGTCGCGACGTTTCCGGCCTCGTGAGCGAGCCGCATCCGCTCGACGCCTTCGTGCGGCGATCCGTGACGGCGGCCGACGTCGTGCTCGGGGCCTCCCGCCGCGCGTGGTTCTGGTCGTCGGCCGAGGCGGAGGTGCATCTCGACTTCCGGATGCTCGCGCACCTCGCGGGGCTAGGAAGTGCCGGGCGCCTCGGGCTCCTGATGCACCCGGAATTCGGGCCGTGGCAGGGCCTTCGCGCCGCCTGTTTCATCGAGGACGAGCTCGCGGCCGATCCTCCCGGCGGTCCGGACCTGTGCGCGGGCTGCCCGGCCCCGTGCCTCGCGGCTTGTCCCGGCGGCGCGTTCCCGGATGGACGGTGGAGCGTCGATGCTTGCACCGCCTTCCGGTTGTCGAGCAGCGACTGCGCCGCCACCTGCCACGCGCGCGACGCCTGCCCTGCGGGTGCGGCGCATCGCTACTCCCCCGAGGAAGTTCGATACCACACCGACCGCGCGACCGGGCGGCGCTGGATCCGGGCGTACCTCGGCCTTCCCGAGGGTGCCGACGCCTTCGATGGCGTGGGGCCCTACTGGGGCTCGTGGCGGAGTAAAGTCGATGTCAAAGGCGGCGACCTGGAGTAGTCTCCTTTTGGTGACGACGAGCGACGATCCGCCGCTAGTTCTGACCGGCCCGTCGCCCACGGGGCTCTTGCCGAGCCTGGCGGCGCCCGAGGGTGGGCCAGCAGGGGCGTGGGCGGGTGCCTTGCTCGTCAGCGCGGGGATGTTCTCGGCACTGGGCGGCGGGCCGCCGGGTGACGGTCTCGCGGTGCTTGCCAGCCTCGGTGTGAGCTGGCTCGCGGGCCTCGGCGCCGGCTGGCTTGCCGCTCGCTGGTGGGGGTGCCCGGGGTCGGCCCTCGCCTGCGGTCTCGCGTGGCAGGCGGCCACGCTCGCGGCCGCGCCGGCCGAGCGGGTGCTCCTCGCGGTGCTGCCCGTGGGAGTAGGCCTGTTTCTCCGCGCCGCGCGCGCGCCCGACTTGCCCGCGACTGGGGCTGCCGCGCTCGTGCCAGCGCTCTTGCTGACGAGCGGCGTGACCGCGCTGCAGCCCTTGCTGGTGATTGCGGTCCCCGCCCTCGCGGCGGAGGCGCGGCGAGGCGGCCTGGTGACGCTGCTGTCCGCCGCCAGCGGGGTGGTGGGGGCCACGCTCGTCCTGGCCTCTCCGATACTGGCGATGAACGGCGGCGCGGGACCGGGGCTCGTCGCGGGGTCGGCCCCGCTCGGCGCCGTCGCCCTCGCGGCGATCGGGGCCTACCGGGCTCGCCGCTTCCCTCGTCGCTGGGCCCTGCCGATGCTGGCGCTGATC
>VGRE01000242.1 GCA_016875435.1 Deltaproteobacteria bacterium
ACTGGGCGCGCGCGTGTGGCCTGCGGGCGATGGCGGGATCGACACCGAGCAGCGACACGCTTCCCGAGCGCCGCGGCAAGAGCCCGCACGCGGCCCGGAGGAGGGAGGTCTTGCCGCATCCCGAGGCACCGACGATGGCCACGATCTCCCCGGCGTCCACCCGCAGATCCACGCCATCGACCGCGCGGGCTCGAGATCGCCGGAAGAACCCCGTCGCGTGCTCCACCACGAGCCCCTCGATGGCCAGGCGCGCGGTCACGCCCGTCTCCGGCGCAAGGCGAGCGTGGCCTGCCAGAGGGCTCGTCCCGAGCCACGCAGCGACGAGGGACGCGGCGCCTCGTCCACCACGCGCCCGCCGTCGAGCACGTAGACGCGGTCGCAGGCGGGATCCACCAGCTCGAGGTCGTGGGTGACGAGCACCACGGCGTGCTCGCGCAGGCTGCGGAGCTCGGCCAGGATCTCGCGCTGCACCGGGGCGTCGAGTCCCGTGGTCGGCTCGTCGCAGACCAGCACCGGCGATGCTGCCGCGAGGGCCACCGCCAGCGCGGCCCGCTGGGCCATGCCGCCGGAGAGTTCGTGTGGGTAGCGTGTCGCGACAGGCGACGCGTCTCCCAGGCCCGCGCGCTGCAGGCAGGCGCCGGGATCGCCGCCGGCCCGGCGGATCGAGGCGGCCACGGTGGACAGCGGGTCGAGCGAGCCGCGCGCGTCCTGGTAGAGCTTGCTGACGACGCGTCCCCGGAGCCTCGACGGCTCCACCGGCTCGCCATCGACGATCACCCGCCCCCCGGTGAGCCCGGGATGGAAGGGCAAGAGCCCGAGCAGTGCCCGCAGGAGCGCCGACTTCCCCGAACCGCTCGGTCCCACGATGGCCACCAGCTCTCCGGTCGCGACCGTGAAGGACACGCCCGCGAGCACCGGCCGCGTGCCGGCCTCCGCGCATAGCCCCTCGGCCGAGAGCCTCATCGCCGACCCGGCGTCCAGGCCGAGGCCAGGGAGGCGAGCACCACGCACAGTCCAGGCGCCGCCCACGCCGCCACGTTGTCGCCTCCCCAGGTGATCGCGAGCGCGAGCATGTTGCCGAAGGTGGGCGTCGGCTCGGCCACGCCGAGGCCGCCCAGGTAGGCGAGGGTGGCGTCGAGCACCACCACCCCGCCGGCGGCGGCGCCCGCGCCGCGCACGATGGCGGGGCCGCAGGCCACGTAGACGAGATGGTAGGCGAGGATCCGCGCGTCGGGGATGCCCTGGCCCCGGGCCGCCACCACGAACTCGGCGCGGTTCAGCTCGCCGATTCGATCGGCCACGGCGTCGGCGAGAGCGGGGGCGAAGGCCAGGCCCGAGGCCAGCGCCATGGCGAGGGGCGAGCCACCGAGGCCCATGACGAGGAGCAACGCGAGGACCAGCCGGGGCAGGGCAGCCAGCGAGCCCCGTGCGATGCGAGCGAGCGCGCCGGGTGCCCCGCCGAACCAGGCGTCGAGGACGCCGAGGCTCACGCCGCCGAGGGCGCAGATCAACGCGGCCCCGAGCGCGGCCGGAAACAGGGTGGTGCTCGCGACTGCGAGCCGCGCGAGCACCGGGCGGCCCAGGTGATCGGCCCCGAGCCAGAGCTGCGCGGAGGGGAGGGCGTCGGCCCTGGCGGCATCGACGACGAGCGCGCCCGGGGTAACCACGCCGGCCAGCGCCAGCGCGACGAGGGTGGCGAGGGCGGCGAGCCTCAACCGGTTCCCCGCGCGCGGGGGTCGATCAACACCTCGACCAGCTCGGCGGCGAGTCGCGCGGCCGCCACGGTCGCCCCCGCGAGCGCCGCGAGTCCGGCCGCCAGCGGCCAGTCTCGTAGCCGCACCGCGTGGAAGAGCAGCGCGCCCGCGCCGCCGAGCCCTAGCCCGTGCTCCACCACCACGAGGCTGCCGAGCAGCACCGCGACCTGTCCCGCGAGGGCGCGCGTGACCGGGACCAGCAGGTGGCGAGCCAGCAGCGAACTGACGCCACCGGCGCGGGCGCGCTCGGCCTCGACGAAGGGCGCAGCGCGGAGGGCGTCGAGGTCGGCGCGTGCCGTGGCGGCCACCTGCGCCAGGTTGCCGCTGGACACGGCGAGGATGGCCACCGCGAGCAGCATGCGGACGGGGTGATCCTCGGCGGGGAGGGCGAACCAGGCCGGCCGCGCGATCCAGCCGCGCTCCACGCAAGCGAAAGTGCCGGCATTGATCCCGTGGACGGCGACCAGCGCCAGCACGACGGCCGGCAGCGCCGACAGCAGCTCCGCGCCGCGTCGCATCGTCGCGTGTCGCGACAGGGAAAATCCTAGCACCACGGCGATCCCCGCGGCCGCCGCGACGCGCAGGAGGGAGTCGCCGCCCGCGTGACCGAGCAGGTCGCGCACCGGCGACCCCGGGCGCACCGTCAGCGAGTGGCCGAGCTCGCCCCCCAGCGCGCGGCCGAGGGCTCGAGAGAGGCGGGCCGGCAGGGGCTCGTCGAGGCCCCACTCGGCTTCCAGCAGCGGCCTCAACTCATCCGCGTTGGGTAGCGTGTCGATCGCGTCGCCCGGCGCGAGCGCCAGCAGGCACTGCACCAGGACCATCGCCCCGGCCGCCGTGGCGACGAATCCAGCTCCCCGTCGCGCGAGGGCGAGCACCAGTGGTCGCGACATCCGAGGCGGCTACTTCAGTTGCCACTGCGGCGCGAAGGTGAAGAAATAGAACGGGTGTACCACCACGTTCTTCACCCGCACCGACAGGGCGGCGTAACTGTCGAGCGTCCAGAGGAACACCATAGGCTGGTCGGCGGCTACCTTCGCGTGTACCTGCCTGAGCGCGGTCTTGCGCGCGAAGGGGTCGAGGCTGTCGCGCGCCTTGTCGAGCAGCAGGTCGACCTCCGGACTCCGGTATCCCACGAAGTTCCGCGAGCCAAGGCTATGGAATTGCTCGCGGATGTCCTCGTTGCGGTCGAAGGTCCACTGCGAGAGGACGAGGTCGAAGTCGCGGTCGCGCCACACCCGCTGCCTCCAGGCCGCGTCATCGAGAAAGTCGACGTTGAGCTTGATCCCGGCGGTCTGGAGCTGGGACTGGAGGTTGACGGCTATCTCCTGCGCGCTCTCCAGTGCCTGGTGCGCGACGAGGGTCATCGCCACCGCGTGACCGTCGCGCGTCCAGTATTCGCCGTTCTTGGCCCAGCCGGCCGAGGTCAGCAGGTCACCTGCGGCGCGGGCGTCGTTTGGCGGGGGGCGGACATCGTGGTTGTAGTAGGGACTCGACTTCACGAACGGGCCGCTGAGCAGGTCGCCGGTGCCGACGGGAGCCAGCAGGTTACCCACGTCGACCAGCTGCGCCAGCCCCTGCCGCACCGCCGTCTTGTCGAAGGGGGCACGGGCCTCGTTGAAACCGATGTACCACCAGGAGTTGGTCTGGTAGGGGTAAAGCTCCACCTTTCGGTTGTTCTGCAACATCGCGAGATCGCGGGGCAAGACGCGTACCAGCGCCTCGAGCGACTCGTAGAGGATGAGCTTGGCCTGGTAGTTCTTGTCGGCCACCTCGCGCATCGTCAACTCGCCGATGCCCACGCTGTCGCGCCAGCTCCCGTTCTTTTGGAACGTGATGCTGTTATCCTCGTTAAAGCTTGAAAACATGTACGGCCCCGAGCCGATGGGCCGGTTCTTGAAGGGGTCGGTGCGCTTGACGACCGTGGAACTGAAGCCGTGCCTGGGGAGGATCTTGAAGAAGAGCTTTTCCTCGGGACGCGACTCCGGGCGCACGAAGCGGATCGCCACCGTGCGCGCGTCGGTGGCGGTGGCCTCCGCGATCCACGCCACCCGGCCGGCCTCGGTGGACGCGGTGCCCTTGTCCTTCATCGCCTGGATGGTGAAGACGACGTCGTCGGCCGTGACCGGCTTGCCATCGTGCCAGATGGCGTCGCTCCGGAGGGTGACGGTCATGCCCGCGCGGTCGGGCGACACCTCGAAGCTCTCGGCCAGCGCCGGGGTGGTGGCGAGCTCCAGATTGTCGGTGAACAGCGACTCGAAGATCAGCTCGTTGGCGCGTGCCTCGGGCATGGTCGAGCCGAAGATCGGGTTGAGGATCGGCGGGGCCTGGTCTTCCGCGTAGCGGAGGCCAGCTGCGCCGGCCGGGGCCGCGAGGAGGGCGAGGGGGAGGAGCAAGCGCAGCATGGGGTTCCTTCTATTCGCGACTGTCGCCGCGGCGATCGATGCCCTCGAGCACGACGAGCGTGTTCACCGTCTCGTCTAGCGCGGCAACGGCTGGGTAGGTGGCCCGGATCGGTTCGATGGCGTCGAGCGCCTCGCGGGTGCGACCGGTGTAGAGCTGGGCGGTGGCCACCACGGCGAAGAGCGTGGGGGAGTTGACGGGACCGATGGCCCGGGGCGACTCGTGGTCCAGTGCAAGTTGACCGAGCGCGAGCGCACAGGCGGGGCGCTGGGCCTCGAGCGCGGCCACCGCCATGTCGACGAGGGCGCGGGCGCGGGTGGAGTCGACCAGGCGGAGATCGTCGAGCAGGGCGCGCCCGTCGGGACCGGCGCCGCCGGCCAGCGCGGTGCGCCAGGCGTCGAGTTCGGCGTCGATGGCGCGCACCTTGGCGCGGCATGCGTCGCCATCGGCCAGGGCGTCGTTGACCGGCGCGGGGAGGGCCGGGAACCCGCCGCTGCCGTCGAGCCGCCCGGAGAACAGCGTGTCGTCGGTGGCGGGCGCGAGCGCGGCCCGCTCCGCCATCGCGAGGGTCTCCAGCATCCAGGGGTCCTCGATCTCCCTGGACTGGCCGGTCTCCGCGACCGGCTCGACGAGCATCGGCCGTGTCGCGAGCTCGACCAGCGCGGCGGCCGGCGCCTGCCCGGCGCGCACTTGCTGGTGAAGCGCAACGCGGCTGCCGAGGGCGTCGGCACCGGGAACGTCGCTTCCCAGCAGGCCCGGCGAGTCGATGGGCACGGGGCCGCTGGCGTCGGCAAGACGTTGCAGCAAGCCCGGGGCGAGCCCGCGCGCCGACCAGCGCGTGACCAGTCGCGACCACGCGAGGTCGTTGGCCCGGTCGAGCACGGCGTAGAAACGCGCGAGCTCCGCGCCCGCCCTCGCCGCGGGGTCGCCGCCTGCCGCCCGCGCCGCCGGCCAGTCGTTGCGTTGGAAGGCCACCCAGCCCTCGCGGTGGGCGGCCACCCGCTCCGTGAATCGCTCGGGCCGGTTGACCACCTCGGCCACCCAGCTGTGGGCAAGCTCCGGCTTCTCCGCCACCGCCGCTGGCTCCTCGTCGCAAGCCGCGAGGGCGAGCCACGCGGCGAGCACCTACTCGCCCTCGTAGCTGCCGCCGGCGTCCTGCGCCCGGTCAGGGTACTTGTCCGGGTCGATGTCGACGTTGCTGTTATCGACCTTGATCGTATCTTCCGTTAGGGCGACCGGCTCGAGCATCAGTTCGCCGTTCTTGAAGTAGAAGTCGCTCTTGGTCGGGTGGTAGCCCACCTTGAAGAACTCGATCGCGTAGTCGGTGCGCCGCGACAGCTTCACCCGCGAGCCCTCCTCGTCGCGGAGGTAGTCGATGATGAACTTCCCGGACTCGTCGGTGACCATCTCGACGTCGCCCGGGGAGAGAGCCACGATGGCGCGCTCGATCGGCTCGCCATTGCGGTCGATCACCTGGCCCATGATGGCGTGGTGCGTGCTGCACGCGACGAGGAACGGGAGGATCATTGCAGTCGCGACCGGATGCCGGTGAGCTTGGCCAGTTCGGCGTCGGCCTTCTTCTCGAGGTCGGCGCGGGCCTGCGAGCCCACGTGGGTCTTGTAGCGTTCCCAGCCGCGGATGGCGCTTTCGAGGAGTTCAAGGTCCTCGCCGGACTTGTAGAACTTGCCCTGCCATGACGCGGCCTGGATCTCGTAGATCTCGGCCTTCTTGCCGTAGACGAGCTCGGAGGGAAGTCGCGCCCAGTACTTCTCCGCCTTCATCGCCGTGTCGAGAGCGCGCGCGTAGTCGCCGCGGTTCACATAGAAGCGGGCGTAGTCAACGAGGAACACCGGGTTGTACTGGTTCTCTGGCAGTTGCATGATCTGCTCGAGGTAGCGCTTGGTGCCCGCCTCGTCTCCCTTCTTCTGGGCGTTCATCAGCAACAGGGCCCTTGAGCGGGTGTACTGGGGATCGCTGTCTTCGACCAGCTCCAGCAAGCCCAGGTCGGTGGTCGACAGCTTCCCCTTCTTCGCGGCGTCGACGTAGGCGTCGAGGTTGGTGGTTTCCTCCGGGACGGCGATGGACGCGGGGGCGGGGGGCGCCACGTAGACGGACCTGGCCTTCGACGTGGGCTTCGCGGTGCTC
>VGRE01000243.1 GCA_016875435.1 Deltaproteobacteria bacterium
GTGTTCACCATGGGGGTTCGCCGGTGGCGCTGATGGACAGCCTGCGCTTCGGGCGCCTCGACCATCCCAAGACGCGCACCCTGGTCCATGGCGTGGTGGCCGGCATCGGCGGCTACGGCAACTGCATGGGCATCCCCACGGTGGGCGGGGAAACGCGCTTCGACGAGAGTTACGACGGGAACAACCTCGTCAACGCCTTCTGTGCGGGTATCGTGCATCGCGACCGGATCTTCCTCGGGACGGTGGGCGACGCGGGCAACAAGGTGTTCTACGTGGGCGCCGGCACCGGTCGCGACGGCATCCACGGCGCCACGATGGCGAGCGCGAGCTTCGACGAAGACAGCGACGAGAAGCGCCCCACCGTGCAGGTGGGCGACCCCTTCCAGGAGAAGCTGCTGCTGGAGGCCTGCCTCGAGCTGATGTCGATGGACGTGCTGGTGGGCATCCAGGACATGGGCGCGGCGGGGCTCACCTCGTCGAGCGTGGAGATGGCGGGCCGTGCGGGCGCGGGGCTCTTGCTGGCGCTCGACCAGGTGCCCACGCGCGAGCGCGACATGACCCCGTACGAGTTGCTACTCTCCGAGAGTCAGGAGCGGATGTTGCTCGTGATCAAGCCCGGCCACGAGGCGAAGGTCTTCGAGGTCTTCGAGAAGTGGGACCTTCGCTGCGCCGAGGTGGGCACCGTCACCGGCGACGGCGTGTGGCGTTGTACCTGGCACGGCGCCGAGGTGGCGGCGATCCCCGTCCCCATCCTGACGGACGCCGCGCCGAAGTACGACCGTCCCCGGACGGCGCGCCCGGCCTCGCCGCCGGTCCCCGCCCTGCCGCCGGTGGATCGATCGTCGGCGCTCTTGCGGCTCATGGCCGACCCCGACGTGAGTGACAAGCGCTGGATCTGGCGCCAATACGACCACCAGGTGGGCACCGACACCGAGATCGGGCCGGGGCTCGACGCGGCGCTGCTCCGCGTGAAGGGCACCGCCAAGCACCTTGCCTTCGTGGCCGACAGCAACGGTCACCACGTGTACGCCAACCCTCGCGTGGGCACGGCGGGACAGGTGGCCGAGTGCGTGCGCAACCTCGCCTGTGTGGGCGCCGACCCGATCGGGCTCACCGACTGCATGAACTTCGGCAACCCGCGCAAGCCCGAGGTGATGTGGGAGTTCTCCGAGAGCGTGGACGGCATGGCCCAGGCCTGCCGCGAGCTCGGGGTGCCGGTGGTGAGCGGCAACGTGTCGCTCTACAACGAGACGGGCGACAGCTCGATCCTCCCCACGCCGGGGCTGGCGATGGTGGGCCTCTGGGAGGGCGCCGCGCCGCGGCTGCGCGGCCGGTGGACGGCTGGGCGCGCCGTGGCCCTGATCGGCGGGGAGGGGACCCACCTCGGCGCCAGCTTGTTCATCCGCGCGATGCACGGGCTGCGCAAGACAGGCGACGCGCCTCCCGTGGACTTCGACCGCGAGCGCGCGCTCGGGGCCGCTCTGCGCCGGCTGGTGCGCCAGGGCCTGGTCGAGGTGGCCCACGACCTTGGCGACGGTGGGCTGGCGGTGGCGCTGGCGGAGTGCGCGCTGGAGGTTGGCGGACGGTTCGATGTCGCGACTAGCGACGCGGCGCTGTTCGGCGAGGACCACGGCCGGGCGATCATCGCCTACGATCTCGCCCGCGAGGCCGAGGTGCTCGCGGCCTGCGCCGGGCTGCCGGTGCGCGTCCTCGGCGCGACCGGGGGCGAGCGGCTGGAGGTGGCTGACATCAGCGTGACGGTGGCGGCACTGCGCGAGGCCTGGGGCGAGAGCTTCCCCCGGTGGGTAGATGGGTAGCCTTCGTCACGAGTGCGGCGTGTTCGGCGTGGTGGGCGACGCCGACGCGGCACGGATCGCCTACCTAGGCCTGCACGCGCTCCAGCACCGGGGGCAGGAGGGCGCGGGTATCGTGGCCCGCCACGCCGGCCTGAGCCGCGAGGTGAAAGGCCTCGGGCTGGTACACGAGGTCTTCGACGAGACCGCGATCCGCAGCCTGCCCGGCGACGCGGCCATCGGGCACGTGCGCTACAGCACCGC
This sequence comes from Deltaproteobacteria bacterium, assembly GCA_016875435.1. GTDB lineage: Bacteria > Myxococcota_A > UBA796 > UBA796 > SXON01 > SXON01. The sequence goes on from VGRE01000243.1 coordinate 2,058, forward strand.
GGGCGGCAACACGCTGGCCAACGTGCAACCCTTTCTCGTGCGCTGGCGCGAGGGACAGCTCGCCATCTGCCACAACGGCACGCTCACCAACGCGGGCCTGCTCCGGGAGGAGCTCGAGTCGCGGGGCGCCATCTTCGGGCGGAGCTCCGACACCGAGGTGATCCTGCACCTGGTCGCCGCCAGCGACCAGAAGACCCTCATCAACCGGCTGGTCGACGCCCTCGGGCGGGTGGAGGGCGCCTGGTGCGTGCTGGCCCTCGCCGGCGACAAGCTCGTGGCGGCTCGCGACCCCTGGGGTTTCCGCCCGCTGGTGCTCGGCCGCCGCAGCGACGCCTGGATCGTCGCCAGCGAGAGCTGTGCCATCGAGTTCGCGCAGGGGACGGTGGTGCGGGAAGTGGAGCCCGGGGAGATGTTGATCCTCGACGAGGACGGCCTCACCTCGCTCCGGCCCTTCCCGCGCAAGCCGCGGCGGGCGTGCATTTTCGAGTACGTGTACTTTGCTCGTCCCGACACGACGCTATTCGGTCGCGAGGTATACCCGGCGCGCGTCCGCATGGGGCACGTGCTCGCCCGCGAGTACCCGGCCCGGGCCGACGTGGTGATCGGCGTGCCCGACAGCGGCACACCGGCCGCGCTCGGCTTTGCCGAGGCGAGCGGCCTCCCCTACGCCGCGGGCCTGCTCCGCTCCCACTACGTCGGGCGCACCTTCATCGAGCCCACCCAGCGCATCCGCGACTTCGGCGTGCGACTGAAGCTCCATCCCAACAAGAGCGTCGTCAGCGGCAAGCGCGTGGTGGTGGTGGACGACAGCATCGTGCGGGGCACGACCTCGCAGAAGATCGTCCGCATGTTGCGTCAGGCGGGGGCGGTGGAGGTACACGTGCGCGTCGCCTCGCCGCCGATGACCGGCCCCTGCCACTACGGCATCGACACCCCCGACCGCGCCGACCTGCTCGCGCACCGCTTCGACCTGCCGCGGATCCGCGCCTTCCTCGACGCAGACAGCGTGGCCTACCTGTCGATCGAGCAACTCCGCGAGGCCACCGCAGAGGACGGATTACGTACCTGCGATGCCTGCTTCACTGGTAACTACCCGATCGAGCCAGCGCATCGGGGTGGCGACGGGCAGCTGACGCTGTTCCAGGGGCCCGCCCGCGCCCTGGTATAGTTCCGCCGTCAGGGACACGGATGGGCAGGATCGTCGGCATCGACCTCGGAACGACCAACACCGCAGTGGCGGTGATCCAGGACGGTCGACCACGCGTCATCGAGGACGACCGCGGCTACAAGGTGCTTCCCTCCGTCGTGAGTGCGCGAGGCGAGGGGCGCTTCATCGTGGGACAGGCCGCGCACAACTTGATCCTGACGCACCCCGATCGCACGGTGTACGCGACGAAGCGACTCATTGGCCGCCGGTGGGACAGCCACGAGGTGCAACGCGCCCGCGAGCGGGTGCAGTACCAGCTGCGCGAGGCGCCCGACGGCGGCGTGCAGGTGAAGGTGGGCGACGAGTGGATGTCGCCGGCGGAGGTGGCAGCCGTGGTGTTGCAGGTGGCGCGGACCATCACCGAGCGCGCGCTCGGCGAGCCCGTAGACGAGGCGGTGATCACCGTCCCCGCGCACTTCAACCACCAGCAGCGCGCGCAGACCATGGAGGCGGCGAGGATCGCGGGCCTGAAGTGCGAGCGGCTGCTCAACGAGCCCACCGCGGCCGCCCTGGCCTACGGGCAAAAGAAGAACCTCGAGCGCACAATCTGCATCTTCGACCTCGGCGGCGGTACCTTCGACGTGACGGTGCTCAAGCTCAGCGTCGGCGTGTACGAGGTGCTCGCGACGAGCGGCGACACCTACCTCGGCGGCGAGGACTTCGACTACCGGGTGGTCGACCACCTGTGCGACGCCTTCCAGGCCAAGGCGGGGCAGAACGTGCGCAACGACCGCAACGCGCTGCAACGGCTGAAGGACGCGGCGGAACGTGCGAAGTGCGACCTGTCCTTCTCGGATCGCACCAACGTGGTGATCCCGCACATCATGGCGGGCCACAACCTCGAGACGGTGCTCACCCGCACGACGCTCGAGTCGCTCACGGGCGACCTCGTGTCGCGATGCATCGACGTCACGCGTGCGGCGGTGGGCGACGCGGGGCTCCAGCTCTCCGACGTCGACGAGGTGGTGCTGGTCGGCGGGCAAACCCGCATGCCGCGCGTGCGGGAGGCCGTCTCCGGGCTCTTCGGGCGCGAGCCCTCGCGGAGCGTGCACCCCGAGGAGGCGGTTGCCGTCGGCGCCGCCGTCCACGCGTCGAGCCTCTCCGACCTCGGCGGTCCGCAGACGGTGCTGCTCGACGTGACGCCCTTCGACCTCGGCATTGATGCCATCGGCGGGCTGTTCTCGGTGGTGGTGCCCAAGAACTCCCGCGTGCCGACTGCGGAGGCGCGCACCTTCGCGACGGCGCACGACAACCAGACCTCGGTGCGCGTGACGGTGCGCCAGGGCGAGAGCCGCGTCTCGTCGGAGAACGAGTTCCTCGGTGAGTTCGTGCTCGAGGGGCTCACGCCGGCGCCGAGCATGCAGACGAAGGTCGAGGTCACCTTCAAACTCGACAGCAACGGCATGCTCGACGTGACCGCCATCGACCGGGCCAGCGGCGAGAAGCGCAATATTCGCGTGCGTAACTACGCCGATCGGGCGCGGTCGCCACAGATGCCGTCCGACGAGGAGGCCCGTCTCGATCGCGATGCCCGCGCAAAGCGCGACGCGGGGGCGGCGGTGGCCGCGAGTCCCTCCGGCGGGGCGGGCGCGGGGACGAAGTCGAAGATGGGCATCTTCGCGGCCATCTTCGGCGGCAAGAAGAAGGCCGCGCCGGCCCCGGTCGCCGCTGCGCCGAGCGCACCGGCCGCCGCCGCGCCGAGTGTCTCCGCCGAGCCGACGCCAGCCATCGACCTGTCGGCGGTGGGCGACGACGCCGTGGTGGAGGCCGAGCCGGACCCGGAGGCGCTCGCCGAGGTGGAGCCGATGGCGGCGATCGCCGAGGAAGAGGACGACGCCACGGCGGCGGCGATCGCCGAGGAAGAAGACCTCTACGGTCGCGGCGAGAGCGCCACCTTCGGGCTCGCCGGCACGCAAGAGCCCAGCGGCGGCGCGGCCCCGGTCGAGAGCTTCGGCAGCGACAAGCTCGCCGGCGACGACGAGCTCGACGCCATCGAGCTGTTCGCGGGCCTCGACGGGGAGGAGGGCTCCGACGACCCCATCACCGACTCCGGCCCGCCCGCGCCCACCGTCGACGGCGGCGAGACCGTGGGCGGCGAGACCGTCGGCGGCGGCGACCCCTCAGCCGGGGCGGCCCCTCCCGCGCCTGCCCCCGCGCCCGCGCCGGTCGACGACCTCACCCTGCCCACGGCCGAGAGCGAATTCTTGTTCGAGGACCTGCTCTTCGACGATGCGTTTGCCGCAGAGGAGCCGGCGCGCGCTGAGCCGGAGCGAGAGCAGCCGGCGGCGCCGGAGGAGCCGACGCGGGAAGAGCCGTTGCTGAGTGCGCTCCCGCCCGCCTCGCCGCGCGTCGCGGCGCCCACGGTTGGCCCGGACGACCACGAGGTGGATCCGTTCGACTCGTCGAGCGCCGTCGCGCTCCCGGCCGACATCTTCGCGGGGGCCTTCGACGACGATGGCGCGCTGGCCGCTGGGCTCGCGCCCGCAGGCGAAAGCGAGAGCACCTTCGATGAGTCTCCCACCAACTCCGGTGTGACGGCCGCGCCGGTCGCCGCGGTGCCCACCGCCGCGCCATCTGCCCCGGCGCCGGCTGCAGCTCCGGTTACCCCCGACCCACTGGCCGGGCAGAAGCGGCGCAAGCCCGCTCGACTGAAGCTGCAATACCGCGAGAAGGATGCATTCGTGGCGGAGTACCGTGACAACCTCCGCCGCGGCGGCACCTTCATCAAGACCGAGCAACCCCTCGCCCTGGGGCGCGAGTGCGTGTTCGAGATCGACGCGCCGGGCCTCGTGGAGCCCCTGGTGTTCGAGGGCGTGGTCACCATGGTCAACCACGGCGACGACGGCGAGACGCCGGGGATGACCGTCGACTACCGGATGGATCCGTCCACGCTGCGCCGAGTCGAGCAGGCGCTCGACCGGCTCTGAGTGCGCCAGCCGAGCCCCGACGACCCCGCCGACCTGAGCCTCGATCGTCTCGCCGGCGCCTGGCAAATATACCAGTTCCGGCGCGGGCACCGCTT
>VGRE01000244.1 GCA_016875435.1 Deltaproteobacteria bacterium
CCCTCGGCGATGCGGGCGAGCAGGTCGCCCGGGCGGATGGGGCGCCCGGGCACGGGGAAGGCCCCGGGGGGCGACAGCAGGGTGCCCCGCACGGGCGCGCGCAGGGTGGCGGCCCCTCCGGGCGCCGAGGTGAGGTGACCGAGCGCCAGCACCGAGGCGCGGAAGGGCTCCGAGAACACGCGGGCGGTGCGCAGGTGCACGAGGAACTGGCTGTCCATCCGCAGCGAGAGGGGTCCGCCGCTGGCAACGGCGGCGCCGGCGGGGGCGCCGTGGTCCTCGCCGCCGTGCGCGTCGACCCGCCCGGCGAGGCCGAGGAGGAGCAGCGTCGCCGCCGCCGCGCGACGCCCGGCGAGGAAGCCAACGAGCGTGGCAATGACCAGCGCCGCGCCCACCGCGCCGAGCCCGAGCACCCAGGGCAGCACGCTCGCCACGGCGGCGTGGGCGGCCTCGGCGGGCCCCCAGCGGAAGGCGGGCACCGACAGCAGGTCGTCGGGACCGCGCGTGACCAGCGAGCCCGCGTAGTCGCCGTGCTCGGCGAGCCGGTCGCTCGCCGCGAGGAATCCCGGCGACTGGCCGGGGACGAGGCGGGCGGCCAGGGGCGCGGGGCCGGCCAGGCTCAGGTCGGCGCCGGCCAGCGACAGGGGCGCGCTGGTCTCGCCATCGGCCACGAGCAGGGTCGACGCGCCGCTGTCGGCGACGACGAGCACGGCGTCGATGGCCTGCGAGGCCATCGGCACGCGGATACCGCCGGCGGCGACGGTGGCGGACGGGGCGCCGTGGTCTTCACCGCCGTGGGCGAGGGCGAGCTGGGCAATCAGGAGGAAGGGCACGCTCCGCGCGGTTGCAAGGGCCGTGCCACACGGTGAAACGCCGAGACTACGCCAGGAGTGTGACCCAGACCGTCACGGGGTGACCGAGGCGAGCATCCCGCAGGCGGAGTTCTGGGCCGCCCCCACGCTGTAGCGGCGCACGATGGGCACGCGGAGCGGCTGCAACAGGTCCATGAAGCGGCGGCGCTCGGCGTCGGGGGCCTGGGCGAACTCGCCGGTGGTGTCGTTCACGTCGATGAGGTTGATGCGAAGGGGCAAGTCGCCGAGCAGGGCCGCCAGGGCCTCGGCCTCGTCGGCGCCGGTGTTCACCCCCGACACCAGCGTGTAGGCCACCGTCACCCGCCCGGGGGCCACCCCGGCGTAGGCGCGGATGGCCTCGGCCAGGGCCGGGAGGGGCCACTTCTGCGACACCGCCACCAGCGCGTCGCGCCGCGACTGGATGGCGCTGTGCAGGGAGATGATGAGGCGAAAGCTGCGACGTTCGGCGGCATAGCGATGGATCGCGGGCACCACGCCCACGGTGGAGATGGTGATGTTCTCCGCCGCGATCGCCCCGCCGTTGGGATGACACAGGATCTCCGCCGCGCGGAGCACCGCGTCGTAGTTGTGGAAGGGCTCGCCCTGGCCCATGAACACCGCGCCGGATACTCGCCCGGGGCACTCCGACCGGACGTGGAGAAAACACCCGATGATCTCCTCTGTCGCGAGGTTGCGCGCCAGCCCGAGGCGCCCGGTGGCGCAGAAGGCGCAGCCCATCGCGCATCCGACTTGCGAGGACAGGCACACGCTGTAGCGGCCGGGCTTGTGGAGCGGGATGCAGACCGCCTCCACGCGCGCCCCGTCAGCGAGCCGGAAGAGGTAGCGGACACTCTTGTCGAAGTCGTCCTGCACCCGCGTTTCCACCTCGGGCAGCGCCCAGTGACAGGCCGCCTCGATGGCGCGGATCGACGCCTTGGACAGCCCGTCGCGCGTTTCCATGGCCGTGAGCCCCTTCCCCACGAGGTCGTGGAAGGCCCGGCGGCACGCCGCCAGCGGCACCCCGGGCAACTCGGCGTGCAGGGTGTCGGGCGTGTGGGCGAACAGCGGGATCACGCGCTGCCCATCGCGTAGAACCGCGTCACCAGCGGCCCCGGACCCCGGTCGGCGAGGTGGGTCCAGTGCAATCCGTCGACCGGGAAGGGCAGCTCGAGGTTTCCCGGGTGCCAGGCGCGGGCCTCGATGTCGCGGCCGGAGGCGCGCAGGTAGGCACGCAGGCCCTCGTAGGACCCGCGCCAGAGCTGCGGGGCGGTGAGGTCGAGCCCGATCGCGCTGGCGAGGGGCTCCACGCTGGCGCCGAGGCCCAGCGAGGCGGCGTGGGCGGCGAGATCGCCGAACTGGATCGACACCTCGGGGTGACCGAGCGCGGTGGCCTCTTCCGCCTCGCCGTCGAGGGTGCCGAACTCCGAGAGCCAGTAGGGCCCGCCCGGGCGGAGCACGCGGCGGATCTCGGCGAGAAAGGCCTGCGCCCCGGTGTTGATCCAACCCCCGCGCCCCGGGACGGACGCCAGGTCGGCGATCACCTCGTTGGCGAACAGGAAGTCGACGCCGGCATCGGGAAGGGGGAGGGCCGTGGCGCTGCCGAGGAGCCCGCGCGTGCCGGGGAGGCGCGCGTCCTGTGCGGCGAGGAGCGCCGGGGCAAGTTCCACGCGCGTGTAGTCGAGCCCGGGCGCCGCGCGCAGCACCCCCTCGGCCACCGCGCCGCTGCCCGGTCCCACCTCCACCACGCGCCCGGAGAGCCAGCCCCGCCGGGCGAAGAGGCGGCCGAGGGCCTCGCCGTAGGCACGGCCGCCGAGCCCCGGGTGGGGCAGTTCCAGCGAGTGGGCCACGGTGGTTTCCACGTCGTCGAAGTGTCGACGTGCCGACGGGATGTCGCGGTGCCAGTCGGCGAGGGCGGTGGCGCCTCGCTGGTCGTACATCCCGGCCTCCCGGGCGGCGGGGGTGGGCGACGCCACCAGTTGCCTCCGCAGTCCCTCGTCGCCGGGGCGGGGCCGTCCCGCGCGCAGCTGCAGGGCCTGCACGCCGAAGGCGGTCAGGCGCGAGAACGCGGCCACCACCTCGTCGATGGGCCGACCGACGGCGCTGGCGATCTCGGCCACGGTGCGCGCGTCGTTCACGTGGGCCCACAGCGCCGCCTCCCACCCCGCCAGCGGCAGCGCCCGCCACCCGCGGCCGCCCGCCACCGTGGACAGCGGGTCGGCATGCCAGAGCACGTCGCCGATCCACATCGCGAGCCAGCTGCGGCAGGGCACGAGCGCGGCGAAGTCGAAGCTCACGCCGCGCACCATGCCCTCGCCGGCGAGGCGGTGGAGCAGGGCGGGCGACACCACGTCGTCGTCGGGCCACGCCACGTGCCTCCCGGTACGCCCGTTCCACGCGAAGCGGCGACCGCCCACGTCCAGGATCACGACGCCATTGGCCAGCGGGAGCACGGCCCGTGCCTACCTCGCGGGCTATGCGGCCGCATGGCGCTGAGCCGTCGAAAGCTGATCCTGGGGGCGTCCACGGCGGCGCTTGCCCCGCGCGTGGCCTGGGCCGACGCCGACGACCGGCTCTACCCGCGCTCCCTCGCCGTGGGCGACGTGGGCGCGAGCGGGGCCACCCTCTGGGCGCACGGGCGCCGGCCGGGGCGGATGGTGGTGCAGGTGGCGAGCAACCCCGACTTCAGCGGCGCGCGCGAGGTGGTGGGCCCCTGGGCGAGCGAGCGGACGGACTTCTGCGGCAAGCTCCGCCTCGACGATCTTCCCCGGGCCAGCACCGTGTACTGGCGCGCCACCTTCGACCTCGAGGGCGATCGCGGCGAGTGGCTGGTCGGAGCCTTCCGCACCGCCGGCTCCGGTCGCGACATCCGCTTCGCGTGGGGCGGCGACACCGGCGGCCAGGGCTTTGGCATCAACGACGACTTCGGCGGGATGCGGATCTTCAACGCGATCCGGCAGTCGAAGCCCGACTTCCTCGTTCACTGCGGCGACCTCGTGTACGCCGACAGCGTGTACCAGGAACGAAAGGAATGTCACGACGGTTCCACGTGGAACAACCTCGTCACCCCCGCCACCGGGAAAGTGGCCCAGTCGCTGGAGGAGTTCCGCGGCCGCTTCCGCTACAACCACATCGACGATCACTTCCGCGCCATGCTCACCGAGGTGCCCGTGTTCCACATGTGGGACGACCACGAGGTGAAGAACAACTGGTTCCCCGGCGCGCCGGTGAAAGACCCTCGCTACGAGGTGCACAGCGTCGACCCGCTGATTGCCGACGCTCGCCGGGCCTTCTTCGAGTACACCCCGATCATCGGCCAGCGGATCTACCGCAAGCAGAGCTACGGCCCCCTGCTCGACGTGTTCATGCTCGACACCCGGAGCTACCGCGGCCCCAACTCCACCGGCAAGCAGAAGTGCTACGGGCCCGGCGCCGAGTGGCTGGGGCTCGGGCAGCGCGACTGGCTCAAGCGCGAACTACGCGCCTCGAAGGCCACCTGGAAGGTGATCTGCAACGACATGCCGCTCGGCATCCTCACCCGCGGCGAAGACAAGATCACCGACAACGCCACCAACGGCAACGGCGAGGCCCGCGGCCGCGAGATCGAGATCGCCAACATCCTGTCACACATCAAGAAGCACGGTGTCCGGAACACCGTGTGGCTCACCGCCGACCTGCACTACGCCACCGCCACTCGCTACTCGCCGGAACGCGCGCAGTTCCGCGATTTCGATCCCTTCTGGGAGTTCATGGCCGGCCCCTTCAACGCCGGCACTGGCACGCTGCACGACCTCGACGACACATTCGGTCCCCGCACCGAGTGGGCGAGCATCGACCACGACCTCGCGCGCGGCATGCCGCCCTCGATGGGGCTCCAGTTCTTCGGGATCGTGGAGATCGACCACCAGTCGCTCGACATGACGGTGAGCTTCTACGACCAGGAGGGCAAGAAGCTGTTCTCGCAGTCCGTCGTGGCCAGGGGGGCCTGAGTGTTGCTCGCCTTGCTGGCTTGCTCCCTGTTCCGGCAGGAGGTCCAGGTCACGTCGGTTCGCGACTACCCGGAGCCCTATCGAAGCACGGGCGGCGACGTGGTGATCGTGGTGCTCGACACGCTGCGCGCCGACCACCTGTCGCAGTACGGCTACCCGCTCGACACCAGCCCGGCGCTGGCGAGCTTCGCGGCCACGGCCACGCTCTACACCCAGGCCTGGGCCCCCTCGCCGTGGACGGTGCCGAGCACCGCCGCGATCCTCACCGGCCTGCATCCCCTGCGGCACCAGCTTCGCCATCCCGGCGACGTGCTGCCCGAGGCCATCGACACCCTCCCCGAGCAATTCCGCCGGGCCGGCTGGCGCACCGCCGCCTACTCCCACAACGTCAGCGTGGCCCCGAAACACGCGCTCGACCAGGGCTTCGACCAGTTCACCCGCAACACGGGGAAGGTGCTCGGCTACCCCCACGCGGGACGCATGACGCGGGCGGCCAAGGCGTGGATCGCGGAGCAGCCCGGGCCCTTCTTCCTCTACTTGCAGCCGATGAACTGCCACGGCCCCTACAAGGTGCCGAGCGAGCGGCGCGACGACGTGCTCGGGCGCTCCCCGAGCACTGCCTTCGAATACTACGGACCGGTGATGCGGAAGATCCTCAAGGAGGGGAAGCTCTCTGCGCGCGAGAAAATCACCGACCGTCACCTTCGCAGCCTCCAGGAACAGTACGACACCGCCATCCGGTACACCACCGGCGAGGTGGCGGAGCTGTTCGACGCGCTGCGCGCGGCCGGCCGCTACGACGCCGCCACCATCGTGCTCACCGCCGACCACGGCGAGGAGATGTTCGAGCACGGCGGCTTCTCCCACGGCTACTCCTTGCACCGCGAGGTGCTCAGCGTGCCCTTGATGGTGAAGCTCCCGGGCCAGTCCGAGGGTCGGCAAGAGCACGCCCCGGTGTCGCTGGTGGACATCGCGCCGACGGTGCTCGCTGCGAACGGGATCGACGTGCCTCCCTTGGACGGGCTGCCACTCGGCCAGGTGGGCGAACGCTCGCTGGTGTTCGACATCAACTGGCCCCGCCGCATCGTGGGACAGGCCCTGCTCGAGGGTGGCTTCAAGCTCTTGTCGATCAAGCAGGACTACACCGGCCGCGAGAACGCGACCTTGCTCTACGACACGCTCCTCGACCCCGGGGAAACCCAGGATCTCGCCGCGACGATGCCGGAGAAGGTGACCGCGATGTCCTCGCGCCTCTCGGTGCTCGCGTCCGGCCTGGTGGGCCACATCGAGCCCCACAACGTGCTGTCGGAGATGGACCAGGCCCAGCTCGAGGCGCTGGGCTACCTGGAGGAGTGATGTTTTTCCTGCTCGCGTGAGAGGGGGCCGCTGGACATCGACATCGACATCGACATCGACATCGACATGGACATCGACATCGACATCGACATC
>VGRE01000245.1 GCA_016875435.1 Deltaproteobacteria bacterium
TCCACCGGCGGCCGGGACAGAAGCCAGATGATGCCGCGCGCGAAGGTGCCAGACAGCATGAGCGCCACGAACACCACCGCCGCTCCCACAAGGCTCTGTCGCGACTGGGCGCGGATCGGGTCGCCGCCAGTCGACACCACGAGGGCCGCGCCGACGCGCGCGAGGGCGTCGAACTGGCGACCGAGGTCGTAATCGAGCACCAGGTCGAGCCACGCCGCGAGCACCACCTCCTGCGCCTCCACCCAGGGCGACACCGTGATCTCGGGCAGCTGGCCCACGGGGGTGGCGTCGATCACTGCCCAGCCGCCCTCCACCGGCACTTCCACCCAGGCATGTGCGTGGCCCCGGCGGACCGCGACGTAGCCACCCGTCTCGCTGTATTCCGCCGAGTAGAACCCGGTCGCGAGCCTTGCAGGCACATCGCGGGCACGGAGCAGGACGGCGAGCGCCGAGGCAAAGTACTCGCAGTGTCCCCGCTGGGCGTCGAAGAGGAACCACGCCAGCGGGTCGCCGGCGGGCGCGTCGGGCCGCCGATCGTAGGTGAAGCCGGTGGAGAGGTGGCGCGCCGCCGCCGCCACGATGCGAGCCGGGTCGTCGCTGCCCGGGGCGAGGCTCTCGGCGAGGGCCGTCACCCGGGGATCGAGCGTGGGGAGCTGGCGGTAGCCGCGCACGCTGGTCTCGATGAGGTCGAGAGGGCGCTGGCGGCTGTAGGCGGTGTAGGAAACGCGGCGGCCGGCCTGGCCGTGATCGAGGGTGCCGCCGACGCCTTGCAAGATCGGTCCCCGGTCACCCTTGGCGTAGAGCAGGTCGGGCGGACCATAGACGAGACTGCCGGTGAGCGGCTCCAGGACGATGTCAGCGCGCAGGTCCCAGGTCCCCGACGACACACGGGACGCTCGCCCGGAGGCGCGCCAGCTACGGCCGTCGAAGGTGTCGAGCACCCGTCCCCGGAAGTAGGCGGGATCGCGGAGAGGAGCGCCGTCGCGGGTGGAAAGGGTGGCGCGGAGCACGAGTGCCTCGGCGTCGGGGTCGTCGAACTCGTCGCCGAGGTCCACCGAGTCGGCGAAACGGTCGGCGGCAGCCTGCTCGCCGAGCCCCGAGATGAGGCTCCCCTGGAGGCGGGGCACGAGGAGGAAGAAGGCCGCGGCCAGGACCAGGGTCGCGAGCGCCGTGCCCCACTCCAGCGAGCGACGCCTCACGCCGAAGCTGCGCAGGAGCGCGATGGGCGTGGCGAGGCCGTAGGCGACGAGCGCAGGCAAGAGGCCGATCGACAGCGTGCCCACGGAACCGACCAGGGCCATCAGCGTGACGAGCATCAGCAGCACCCGCGCGTCGGTCCGCGACTCGAGCACCGCGAGCCGGTGGGCGGCGAGCCAGCCGAGCAGCAACGAGAAGGCGGGAACCACCCCAGAGCCCACGCCCACGGCCACGCAGAGCGCGAGCGCGCCGAGGTGAAAGGGGGTGAAGTCGCGACGGTCGGGGCCACGCTGGCGCCAGAGGCCCCCGAGACCGGCAACGAAGGCGGCGGCGATGCCGAAGGGCCCCGACAGCGCGAGGCACGCCGAGCCCGCGAGGGTGGCGAGGGCGAGCGGGGTCACCGCGACTCCAGCAGCGCCAGCAGGGTGAGACAACGCCGTCGCCAGGTGGCGCCGGTGCGCGGCTCGAGCCGCTCGCCGTCGGCCTCGAGCCCAACCGCGTCACCTCGCGCGAAGTGGGCCTCCGCGCGGCCGGCGAGGCGACGGATCGCCTCCTCGCGGGCCTCGCCGCGAAGCGCCGGGTCGAGCCTCAAGCAGAGCTCTTCCACGCCCTCGGCGCTGCGCACCGCGACGAGCGGTTGGCCGGCGCGGGCCGAGGATGGCCAGTGCACGCGGCGGAGGGGGTCGCCCGGCCGCCAGGGCCGGAGCCCGGCGAACTCCCCGGTCCAGCCCACAGGACCGCGGGCGGCGACCTCGTCGCCCTCGCCACTCGGCGCGGGAGGCACCGGTCGCGACAGCGGCTCGGGGTAGACCAGCACCTCGGCGGGGATGTCCAGGAGGCGCCAGCGGTGAACGAGGCCGAAGGGGAAAGACGAGGCCACGCGGAGGCGCGCCACCGGCACCATGCCGCGCCGCAGGAAGGTGAAGTTCGCCGCCACCTCGACGCACCCGCCCGGCGCACAAGACTCGACGTGCGCGCGTTCCCTCCCCCCGTCGAGCGCCTCGATGTCGATGGCGTAGGCGGCGCCTCGCCGACGGGGGTTGTGCAAGACCAGGGCGCCGGTCCCCGGGATGCCCGCGAAGGCCTCGGTCGGCACTCGACGCTCGACCCGCAGCCCGCGGAGGTTCCACTCGGCGATGACATTGGCCACCACCAGCATGCCGAGCAACACGCCAAGCACCATGTAGACGAGGTTGTTTCCCGTGTTCACCGCACCGAAGAGCACGCCCACCAGCAGGGCGAGGTAGGCCGCCCCCTCGCGGGTGGGCCGGACGACGGTGTAGTGCCCGAACCAGTCCCGCCAGCGACCCACGCCCTAGACCGGAGACTTGACCGAGGCGAGCACCTCGCGGAGCGCGGCCGTGGCCGCGTCGGGACCGGTCTCGGCGCGCGGGATCACCCGGTGGGCCAGCACGGGGATCACCATGCCGCGGACGTCTTCGGGGACCACGAAGTCGCGACCCGCCAGCAGCGCTCGGGCACGGGAGGCTCGCAGCAGCGCCTCGGCGCCCCGGGTGCTCGCCCCGCGCGACAACGACGGCGCTGCCCGGGTAGCCGCCACGATGTCGAGCACGTAGTCCTCGAGCTCCGCGTGCACCGCCACGCGGCCGTTGGCCTCGCGCAGCGCCCGCACCCCGGCGGGATCGATCACCGCGCCCTCCGTGGCGGCCTGTCGCGAGAGGCCCCTGAGCACGTCGCGCTCGGCCTCCCGGGAGGGGTAGCCCATCGCCGTGCGGACGAGGAAGCGGTCGAGCTGGCTATCGGGCAGGGGCCAGGTGCCGTGGTACTCGTGGGGGTTCTGGGTGGCGATGACCAGGAACGGGTCGGGCAAGCGCCGCGTTTCCCCGTCGGCGCTCACCTGTCCCTCGTTCATCGCCTCGAGCAGGGCTGACTGCGTGCGGGGCGTGGTGCGGTTGAGCTCGTCGGCCAAGACCACGTTGGCGAAGATCGGCCCGGGCCGGAAGCTCACCTGTCCCTGGTCGAGGACGGCAAAGCCAAGAATGTCGGCCGGCAGCATGTCGCTGGTGAACTGCACCCGGCGGAAGGTGCCGCCGATGGCCAGCGCGATGGCGTTGGCGAGGGTGGTCTTCCCCACGCCGGGCACGTCTTCCAGGAGCAGGTGCCCGCCTGCGATCACGCAGGTGAGCGCGAGGTCGACCACCTCGTCCTTCCCGCGCACCTGCCGCGACACCCGGGCGCGCAGCGCGGCGATGGCACCGGCCGCGCCGCCGCCGTCGTTCATTCCGTGTCGCCGAGATACTTGCCGGTGGTGAGCATGTTGTACTCGGTGCCGATCTCGATGGCCTCGTCGTCACTGGCCACGATCTCGGCGTACTCGGTGCCGGACCAGTCGTCTTCCCCGTCGACGCAGGGGTCGCCCTCGGCCGACTCGACGCTGGCCTGCCCGTAGAGCTGCCACTTCACGTCGCCCTCTGGCCGGGTTTGACCGAACACCACCGACTGGTAGGTGAACTCGCAGCCCAACAGGGTGCCCCGGGCGAAGGCCGACTCGCCGATGAACAGGGTGGCCGAGGTGGCGTCGAAGCTGACGTAGTACTCGAAGGTTTCCGTGTAGCCACCGCTCTCGGCTTCCACCGTGACCGAGAAGTGCTGCGATCCGGGCGGGATCTTCGACTCCGAGCAGGCGAGTAGCAAGAGAGCAAGCACGGGCGGCGACTCCGACGGCGCGGAGTGTATCACCGGAGCCAGCCGGTCAGCGCTTGCACCGCCTGGGCCCGCGAGGCCACGAGCAGGGGCTCGTCGATCGCGCCGGCGTCATCGACAACGCCCGACTCGTCGAGAGCGGGACCGCAGGCGAGGAGGAAGATCAGTTGCTCTCCGCGGCAAGCACCCCGAGAGGCGGGCTCACTCGACCGCCCAGGCCCATGGCACCCCGATCACCACCTCGCGGACGGTGTTGTTGTCGTACGGCTGCGGCAGGTAGAGCGCGTCGGCCCGCCAGCCACCCACGCCGTTGCCCCACTCGATGCCGTGCCCGTACAAAAGCCGCCGCCCTCGGAAGAAAGTGGTCACCGTGAGGTCGGGGGCCACGCGGTAAAGGCCCGAGGTGTAGTAGTCGGCCACGAACAGGTTGCCGCAGGCGTCGAAGGCCACGCCGTCGTGCCAGCCGCTACCGTCGATCCTCGCGTACTCTTCCGGCTCCCCGACGCGCGCATAGTTCTCGTCGAAGGCCACGGTGTAGACGACGCCCGTGCCCAGAGAGCCGATGTACAGGCGGGCGTCGCCCGGCTTGAAGGCAAGGGAGTGGCTCTGCACTCCGCGGCCGAGTCGCGACCACTCGGTGGACTCGCCCGTGGCCGGGTCGACGCGGTAGATGGAGTTGCCGTTGGCCACCCACACGTGATCGTCGGGCCCGGTGACGACGCCGTACACCGCGCCCAGGCCCGAGGCGATCACGCTCGACGCGCCGGTGCTGTCGATCCGCTTGATGCTCTGCGTCGCGTCGTCGCCCACCACCATGTCCCCGTCGGGAAGCCAGTCCATCTGCTGGATGTTGCCGGGCCGCGGGAGGAAGACCTCGAGGGGGCCGTCACGGGGCGAGCGCACCAGCGAGCTGCCGTCGAAACCGTAGCCGTAGCCGTCGGGCGAGATGAGCACGTCGTGGTAGCCGCGGGGCGCCGTCAGCTCGTTTTGCTCCAGCGGGGCGCTGGGGAGCGCGTCGCAGTCGTACTCCACCAGCGGCGGCTCGGTGTCGCCGGTGTCGCCGGTGTCGCCGGTGTCGCCGGTGTCGCCGGTGTCGGTCGCGCCGGAGTCGCGCGGGCGTTTCTCCACCACGGCGAGCGTGGATGTGCAGGCCAGCAGAATGAGAATCATCGCCTGGGGAGCATGCCCGCGCGGACGCGCCGGCGCAAGCATCGCCGCGCGGCCAAGGGCATCGTTGACGAAGCCCCGACGCGGACATAGCTTCCGGCCCCTTTTTCAGCCTGACCCGGAGCCCCACGTGGCCGAAGCCGCTTCCACTTACGTCGCCCGCCCTTCCGATCTGAACAGCCTTCGCGCCGAGCTCGACGCAGCCCGCGACGGCGCCGCGAGATTCGTCGTGCTCGAAGCTCCGCTCGGCGGCGGCAAGCGCGTGATCGTGCAGGAGCTCCTTCGCACCACGCAGGCCGACAACGACCTGCTCGTGATTCGCGCGCCGATGACCGAGGACATGGACGGCATGCGCGCACTGATGACCTTGTACGCTGGTTTGTGTACGCCGCTGTACCGCGACGCCGCTCTCCGGGGCAAGGTGGAGGTGATCCTCAACGCGCAGCTGCCGCAGCATCCCAAGCGCGTGCAGAGCTGGTTCACCGTGTTCATCGACGGGCTCAAGAAGAACGTGCCCCAGGCCGGTGCGCAGCAAATCCAGCTCGCCGTTCCCGCCGACAACCCGCTCGCGGCCTTCGTGGAGATCGTCAGCGCCATCTCCAAGAAGATGTTGACCGTGCTCGATGTGCAGAACATCCACGTGTTGCACACGGTCGCGCCCTTCGTGGCGCTCGACGCGCTCATCGAGGGACGGAAGCAGCGCCGGATCCTCGCGCTGCTCGGCACCGAGACGGTGGACGAGGCCGCCCGCGCCTACATGCCTGCCCCATGGCTCGACCTGCTCGAGCGTCGCAAGGACGACCTCGTGCGCCTCGCGCTCGGGGCCTGGACCGGCGAGGACGTGGCGACCTACGCGCAGAGCCGCAACTTCAACGTGGCCGCCCCCGCCCGCATCGCCGAGCTGGCCGGTGGCCGTCCCGGGTACATCGGCGAGCTGATCGACCACCTCGACGGCGCCGGGAAGCTGGGCGACGAGCTCGAGGGCGCCTCGCTCTTGTCGCTGGTCCCCACCCAGATCGACGAGGACGAGCTCGACCCGCCGTCGGGCGCGCCCAAGGAAGGGGGTCGCAAGCACGCCGGGGCCGCCGATGCCGATCGCGTGTTCCACCTCGCGGCGCTGCTCGGCGTGCAGTTCCCCTCCGGCCTGGTGGCCGACATGGCCGGCTACGAGCGCGACAGCGTCGACGACCTGCTCGACGCGGCGAAGGGCCTCGTCAAGGAA
>VGRE01000246.1 GCA_016875435.1 Deltaproteobacteria bacterium
TCCAGGCCGTGGACCTGGTGCGGCGGCTGGAGGGCGAGGGCTTCGGGCGACAGCCCCTGACCCTGTTCTTCGAGTGTCGCAACCTGCGGGAGCTGGCGGCGCAGCTCGGGAGGTCGCCGGCCGCCGTGCCCCGGCCAGCGGCCCCGGCCTCCTTGGCGGAGCCACCGCCCGCGCCCTTCGCCGGGGCCTGGCCCCCCTCGCCGGCCCAACGCGCCCTCTGGACCAACCAGCGCCTGCACCCCGAGAGCCGCGCCTTCTCGTTTCTGCGGCTGACCTTCGATGGCCCCCTGGACACCACCCTGATCGCGGAGGCCTTCGGGCTCCTCAGCGCCCGCCACCCGATGTTGCGGGCGCGTTTCAGTGCCGACGAGCGCGGCCAGCCCGAGCTCCAGGTGGTGGCCCCGACCCCGTTCGAGGTCGAGGACATCCCGGGGCCGGCGCGTCCCCTCGGGGCGGTCGAGGAGGGCTTCGCCAATCGGCCGTTCGACCTCGAGCGGGGGCCCCTTCTGCGCGCCGGCGTCGCGGTGGACGATCGCCGGTGGCACCTGCTCCTGTGCGCCCACCACGTGGTCGCCGACGGCTGGAGCATGGAGATCCTGGCCCGCGAGCTGGTGGGTGTCCTCGGACCCCTGGCCCGGGGCGAGGGGCCGGTCCTGGCGTCCTTGCCGCCCCGGGGCGGCGCCTTCGAGCCCGACGCCGAGCACGTGCGGTGGTGGACGGGGGTGGCGGGCCGTCTGCCCCGGACCGTCCTCCCCCTCCACCTGGTGGACCGCCGCCTGGCCCTTGGAGAGGGCCTGCCCACGGGGCGCGTCCTGGCCCACACGGTCGTCTTCGACGAGGCCATCACCGAGGCCCTGGCGGGGGCCGCCGCCGCCAGGGGCGTGTCGTTGTTCCAGCTGCTCCTCACCCTCTACGCCGGTGAACTGGCCCACGAGACGGGCCAGACGGCCCTGACGGTCAATATCGCCCACGGCGGCCGGTCTCCCCTGGGGGAGGACGCCTTGCTGGCGGTGGGGTGCTTCGCCGAGACGCTCCCCGTGGGCCTCGACCTGGCGGGCGACCTCGACGAGCGTCTGCGGGCCGTGCGCGCTGCGGTGGGCGCCGCCCTGAGCCACGACCGCATCGGGGCGACGGTCCTCGGGCGTCTCCTGCCCAGGGACGACGACGGCCCCAGAGCGGCGAGTCCTTTCGGGTTCTCCCTGGCCCGCTTCCACCTGGAGGCCCTGACGGAGGCCCCACCCGCGGCCCTGGTGGACGTGGGGGCGCGCACGGCCTCGGCCACGACCCGGCTCACCCTGATGTGCTGGTCGTTCGGCGGTCGCCTGCGGGGGACCTTCGCCTGGCCCGAGGATCTGCTGGATTGCGAGGCGGTCCTGGGGTTCGCGGCGCGGTGGCAGGGGGCGGTGGAGGCCATCGGGGCGCGCGGGCGGGTCCCAGGGTCGGCCGAAGACGGGGCGTCACCCCTGGCGGCGCGTATCCTGGCGGTCTGTGCCCGGCAACCCGAGGCCGAGGCCATCCGCTGGCGCGGCGAGAGCGTCACCTACGCGGCCCTGGAGGCGCGCTCGGCGACCCTGGCTGCCGACCTGCGTCGCCGGGGTGTCGGTCCCGGGGCGGCGGTGGCGGTGCCAGGCACGCCCGGTCCCGAGGTGCTGGTGCGTCTGCTGGCGGTGCTCCGCACCGGGGCTGTGTTCGTGCCCCTCGATCCGACCCACCCCACGGCGCGACTCCAGGCCATGGTGGACCGCGTCGGCGCGACGGTCATGCTGGGAGACGACGGGCTCGGCCTGGCGCCGGCGGTCGAGGGGCGGCGCCTGGCGCGCGACACCGCCTACGTGATCTTCACGTCGGGCTCCACGGGGGAGCCCAAGGGGGTGCCCATCCCGTGGACGTCGCTCCTGGACAACCTCGACTGGACCATCGAGACCTTCGCCTACGGCCCGGCGGACCGCCTCCTGCACGCGTCGTCGATCTGCTTCGACGCGGCCCTGCGCCCCATGCTCTGCCCCCTGATGGTGGGGGGGACCGTCGTGCCGGCCACCCCCGAGGCCCTGCGGGACCCGGGGGAGCTGCTCTTGCTCCTGCGCCGTGAAGGGGTGACGGCCTGGAGCTCGGTGCCGACCCTGTGGCGGCGTCTCCTGGCGGAACTGGAACGCCGCGAGGCCGAGGGCCGGTCGGAGGCCCTCCCGGCGCTGCGCCTCGTCAAGTTGGGGGGCGAGGCCCTGGCCGCCGAACCGGTGCGGCGCTGGTTGGCGTACTTTCCCGACTGCCCGGTGGTCAACCTCTACGGCCCGACCGAGACCACCATCAACGCGGCCCATTTCGTCGTGCGCGACGCGCCGGAGGGGCTCGTCGTGCCCATCGGGTGGCCGACGGCGGGCGCCCTGCTCGAGGTCCGCGACGAGGAAGGCGGGCGCTGCGCCGTCGGGGAGTCGGGGGAACTCTGGATCGGCGGCCCGGGGGTCGCGGCGGGCTATCTGGACGACCCCCAGCGCACGGCCGAGCGCTTCGTCACGACCCGCGAGGGCGAGCGCTTCTACAAGAGCGGTGATCGGGTTTTCCGGCGGGCCGACGACGCGCTGGTCTTCGTCGACCGCCTCGACCGCCAGCTCAAGGTCAGCGGGCATCGCATCGAGCCGGGGGAGATCGAGGCCTGCCTTGGGCGCTTCCCCGGGGTGGTGCAGGCGGCGGTGGACCTGGGGGAGGACGGGTCGGCCCTGGTGGCGTGGTTGGAGGTTTCGGGGCCGCCGCCGACGGACGAGGCCCTGCGGGTGCACCTGCAGGCCCACTTGCCCAACTATATGATTCCACGGCGTTTCCGCCTCGTCGAAGCCGTCCCGCTCCTGCCCTCGGGCAAGCTGGATCGGGCCGCCCTGCCGGGGGTGGCGGCGGCCACCTTGGAGCCCACCGTGCAGGGCGACGCCCCGGCCTCGGCCCTCGAGGCTCTGCTGGCGCGCGCCTTCGCCGAGCTCTGTGGCGTGGCGGCGGTGGGGCGGGAGGCCGACTTCTTCGCCCTCGGCGGGGACTCCATGCTGGCCCTGGAGCTGTTCGCCCGCTTGGAGCGCCAGCTTGGGCGCGCCGTGCCCCCAGGGCTCATCACCCGGCACGCCACCGTCCGGGCGCTGGCGACCGCCATCGAGGCGGCCCTCGAGGCCGCGCCTCTGCGCTTCGAGGCCGACGACGGGGCGCCCTTCCCCCTCACCGCCGCCCAACAGGGGTTCGCCCTGGCCGAGCATCTGGCGCCGGGGACGACCGGGGGCTTCGCGGCGGCCCTCGAGGTCGTGGGGCCGCTGGATCGGGCCAGCCTCGGGGGGGCGCTGGACGACGCCATCGCCCGCCACCCGGCCCTGCGGACGGTCTTCGATCTGGGGGCGCGGCCACCGGTCCAGCGGGTGCTGCACGAGGGGACGATGTCGGTCGAGTGGCTAGACGGTCGGGCCGGGGAGGAGCCGCCGCCCTTCGACGGCCGCCGCCCCGATCCCGGGCGCTGGCCCTTGTTCGCCCTGCGGGTCGTGGCCCTCGGGCCCGCGCGGCACGTGCTCCAGATCCGCGGGCACCACCTCGTGGCCGACGGTCTCTCCACGTGGCTCTTGCTGCGTGATCTGCTGGAGGGCGAGGCCCGTCGGCGGACGGGGGATGGGGTCGCGCGACCTGCCCCCCGGACCACCGTGCGCGACATCGTGCGCGCCAACGAGCGCTTGCTGGACGAGCCCGAGGTGGGGCGTCGGCTGGCCTGGTGGCGCGCCGATCTGGCGGCCCTGCCCCCCGAAGACCCCCCGCCCGCCGGGGCCTGGACGACGGTGACGCGGGTGCTCCGGGAGCGGCTGGTGGGCGCTCTGCGCGAGGCGGCCGCCGGGCGGTCGGTCACTCTCTACGAGCTCTGCGTGACGGCGCTGGCGCGGGCCATCGGCCGGGTGGCCGACGAGCCCGAGTTCATCCTGGGGACCGCCGTGGCGGGGCGGGATCTGCCCCTCCCGGACCTCACGGATGTGCTCGGCTGTCTGGCGACGCTGCTCCCCCTGCGGGTCCGGTGCGGGGACGGGAGCCTGGACGACGAGCTGCCGGTCATGGCGCGCCGCGTGCAAGCCGCGCGGGAGCACGCCCTGGCCCCGGGCCGTCTGGTCGAGGCCCTGCCCCCCGGGGCACGGCGGGTCCTCGGGATTCGAAAGATCCTGACTTTCATGGACTTTTCGGCGCTGCCCCTCCCCGAGCACCCCGAGGCGCTCCGCATCGACTGGGGCCGCAGCTTCACGGAGGTCGAGCCCGCCGGAGAGGGCGGGGAGCTGATGGTCACGGCCCGCGTCCTCGATGGGTGCCTGCGCTTGTCGGCCGGGGGGGCGGGGCCACGCTGGGACGAGGGGCGGCTCGAGGCCCTGCTCGGTACGCTGCAGACCGAGCTCGAGGCGTGGGTGGCGCCCACCGTGCGGCTGGACGCGGCCCTGGTCGGCTACCTGCCGCCCCGGGCAGAGGTCGCGCGGCTTCTGGGCGGAGCGCCCGAGGCCGTCCTGGGCAAGCTGTTCCCCGGAGGCCGCCCGCGTCTGGTCGAGACCAGCGTTACGCCCCTCGGGACCACGGGGCTGGTCTGCCTGCCCCGCTTCGCCGATGAACTCGAGCCCCCGGGTGGGCCCCTGGAGGCCGCCGTGGGGGCGGCCATGGACGTCGCAGCGCTCCACGGCGCCCGGCGCGTCTCCCTGGGGGGCATGTTGCCGTCGCGTCTGGCCTTCGGCCACGCCCTGGCGGGGCGCGGGGCCGGTCCCGTCCTCACGACCGGGCATGGGGCCACCGCCGTGGCGGTGGTGCTCTCGGTGCGGCAGGCCCTCGACGCCACCTGGAGCGATCTGGAGGGCCTGGACCTGGGCGTGCTTGGCCTCGGGTCCATCGGACGCGCCTCCCTGCGCCTGCTCTTGCGGGTGGTGGCGGCGCCCCGGTCGATCGTGCTCTGCGACGTGGCGGGGAGCGCGCCCCGCCTGGGGGATCTGGCGCGCACGTTGGTCGAAGAGGACGGCTTCGGAGGGCCCGTGCGGGTGGTGGAGGCCCGCGGCAGTGACCTGCCCCAGGCGCTCTACGACTGTGGCTTGATCGTCGGGGCCAGCGGGACGCCCGGCGTCCTCGACATCGACCGCCTGGCCTCGGGCACCCTGCTGGTGGACGACTCCTTCCCCCACTGCTTCGATCCCGGGCGAGCCCTGGGGCGGATGGGCGCCGCCGGCGACGTGCTGGTCACGGGCGGCGGGCTGGTGGACCTGGGGGACGTGGAGCACCACCTGGGGCCGGAAATCCCCGGGATCGTCGCCGAAGTGCTCGAAGGCACCCTGCCCCCCGGGTGCCTGCCGAGCTGCCAGGTCGAGCCCCTGCTCCAGCTCGCGGTCCCGGGCCTGACCCCGACCCTGGGCCCCCTCGAGCTCGACCTGGCCCTGGCCTGCTGGCACGCGGCCCGCACCCTGGGGCTGCGGGCCGCGCCCCTGCACCTGGCGGCGTTCCGCCCCGACGAGGCCTGGTTCGCCGCCTTCCGGGAGCGCGGCCGTCGTGCCCTCGCTTGAGGGGGCGCCTCAGGAGCGCAGGGTCGCGATGAGCGCTGCGGCGGCGGCCGCCGCCACCACGATGACGGCCGCCGCCCACCACGGCAGACCACCGGGCCGCCCCTCGTCGCCCGCGGGGGGGCTCTCCCGCAGGGTGGTCGGTCCGTCCCCGCGCACGGGGGCAGGGGCGATGGGTGGATGGCTCTTGACCACGCGGGCCGGGGCGCGCATCTCCTCGGGGGGCAGGCGGCTGATGGCGGTGGCCTGGACGAGGCGGGCGGCCTCGTCGTTCTGGCGGAGGGCCTGGAAGACGTCGGCGATGGGGATGGCGGGGGATAGCATTTCCAAACCACTCGGGCAGGGTAACGACCTATACCGGGGGCTGGCGAGGCGTCTGAGGGACCTGGTCGGCATACGACTTCTGGGCTGGAACGGGTCGTCGTGCCCCGTTCTGACACCGGGTACCGGGGCTGTAGGGGGGCGCTTGGGGTGTCGCAGGTCGGCGGCGTGCACAGCCGAAGGACCTCGAGCAGCGCTTGGACGCAGCTCGACGGTGTCGCTTGTCAGCGAGTCGGCGGGGTACGCGTTCGGCGGGCGGAGGGCTCTCGGCGGGCGCGGGGGGACGTCGGGGGTGTGCGCCGTCGGCGCCTCCGTGGCGGTCCGCGGGGCGCGCGGTGGGGCGCGAGGTGCCCGGAGGCGATGAGCGACGCGGCGACCACCGCGGC
>VGRE01000247.1 GCA_016875435.1 Deltaproteobacteria bacterium
AGCGGAGGGGGACCGAGGCGCAGGCGGCGGAAGTGCTCGCGAAGGCGCTGCGCGTGGCCGAGAAGGACCGCGGAAACGCCGCTGTCACCCAGCTTGTCGACGGCGCGCACTGCCTCGCGGGCCGGATCGCCGTCGGCGCCCGGGGTCTTCCAGTTCAGGCAGACCACGAGGCCTTCGTAGAGGGGGACGAAGGCGCCCGGGAGGCCGTCGCGGGGGACGGCGGTGACGTTCACGCGCAGCTGGCCCGCCTTGTCCTGGTAGGGCACCGCCTCGATGTCGGCGCGAAGCCCGGGGAAGGCCTCGCCCCAGCGGCGCAGGGAGTAGCGCATCGCGAGCAGGTGGTAGGCCGATCGCAGCACCCAGTCGCGGTGGACCTCGGCGAGCACCCGGCGATCTGCCAGCAGGTTGTGTCGCGACAGCCCGAGCTGGACGAGCCCCATCACCCGGTACAGCAGCAGATCCTGCTCGGGCTCAACGGGGGCGGGAACGGCCTTCGGAAGGTAGATCCTTATGTTGTCGGTGCACGGCGGGTCGGAGTAGCCGATCTCCACCTTCCGGCCGTCGAGCATGGTGAACAGGCCTTGCAGCTGCCGGTGTACTCGGTCGAGCGGCAGCCCGTTGCGCTCGCCCGCCACCAGCTGTCGCCGGGGCTCCTCGAAGAGGAATCGTCGTAAGAGTGCTTGCTCGGCCTCCTCGTCGGTCTCGGCGGCGAGGCCGAGCTCCTCGGCCCTCACGCCGTACTCGTCGACGGTGGCCTGGAGCACGTCTTCAGGCTTGACGGTGGGGGCCGGCATCTACCCCAGGACGCTCCGCACCAGCTCGCGCAGCGCCTTGGTCATCTCGGTGTCGTCGGTCAGGGAGCCGACCAGCGTGGCCTCCGCCGCCTCCTTGAGCGAGAGGCCCGCCACCACGAGCTGCCCGGCGTACACCAGGAGCCGGGTCGAGGCGCCCTCGCCCAGGCCATGGCTGCGCAGGTTGCGGGAGCCGTGCCCGAGCTTCACCAGCTGCGCGGCAACGTCAGGCGTGCAACCTGACTCGCTGGCCACGATCTCCGCCTCGACCGCTGCCCCGGGGTAGTCGAAGGCCATCGACACGAAACGCTGGCGGGTGGACTCCTTCAGCTCCTTGGTGACCGACTGGTAGCCGGGGTTGTAGCTGATCACGAGGAGGAAGCTATCGGGGGCCTTGATCTCCTCGCCGAGTCGGTCGAGCGGCAGGATGCGGCGGTCGTCGGTGAGCGGGTGGATGACGGTCATCACGTCGCTGCGCGCCTCCACCACCTCGTCGAGGTAGCAGATGGCGCCCTCGCGCACGGCGCGCGTCAGTGGCCCGTCGCGCCAGGCGGTGGATCCGCCCTCGAGCAGGAATCGGCCGGTGAGGTCGGCGGCGGCGAGGTCTTCCTGGCAGGCGATGGTCACCAGCGGTCGCCCGAGCTTCTCCGCCATGTACCTCACGAAGCGGGTCTTGCCGCAGCCAGTGGGTCCCTTGAGCAGGACGGGGAGCTTTCGCGACGCGGCCGTCTCGAAGACCGTGATCTCGTTGCCCTGAGGGCGGTAGTACACCATGGCGCGAGCCTAGCCCGGGGCGCTGAAGCCCGGGTAAACGGAGTGTGTGCGCGCGAGCGCCAGCCACAGCGCGGCCTGCACCGCCAGGACCAGCCGGGCGTCGAGCCGGAGCCGGTCGATCTCCCGCGCGGCCAGCACGCCCATGGCGAGGACGGCGAGGTGCAAGAAGGTCTCGGGCTTCGCGAAGCGCCACATGCCCGGGAGCGCGGAGAACACCTCCCATAGCGGCGTGGCGGGCCCCATCGCCAACACCGTCGGCAGGACCAGAAGCACCACCACCGCTCCCAGCTCCCGCCGCCCCGTCAGTGGCCGGGGGAAGCTGGCCCACCGCCGGGCGAGGGCAAGCCCCGCGCAAGCGAGCGCCACCAGGTCGAGCCCCCGCCAGAGCTCGATCCGGTTCCAGTGCGTGAGGGTGAGCACGTCGAGCGCGGCCCGCTCGGCGAAGGCCCCTGGGGGCGGGAGGGTGTCGTTGGCGAGCGAGGGGAGCTGCACCAGCACGAAGGGCAACCCGGCCAGCGCCGAGGTCAGCACGGCGCGCCTTGCATCGTGACTGCCGAACATGAACGCCACGCCGCCGAGCAAGGCGCCGAGCACCCCCCAGTAGCTGTTGTAGTAGAAAGCCCAGCCATAGGCGAGGCCGGCCCCGAGCACCCACCGCCCGCCCACCTGGTGGGCGCGCAACAGGCACAGGGCGTAGAGCGCCAGCCAGCCCTGCCCGCACTTCTCGATGGTGTACCAGTTGATGTCGCGCAGCGCGTGCAGGCCGAGACCGAAGCCGAGCCCGCTCGCCAGCGAGGCCTCGCGCGAGGCGCCGCTCGCCTCGGCCACCCGCGCCGCGAAGTACCAGCCGAGCACCAGGTTGAGAAGCGCCTGTGCGTTCATCGCCGCGAAGGGCGCGAGGACGAGGTCGAACAGCCGCGTCACCCAGAGGTGCCCCATCGACACGCCGATCAATTGCGTGGCCGTGGCGGTGGTGTCCCACGACGACCAGTGCGCGCCGAGGGCGTAGAAGGCGAGCGATCCCGCCTTGTCGATGGTGGGAAAGTGCCCCCATGTGGCGATGGGGATCATCGCGAAGGCGGGCGCCGTCAGACAGATCGTGGCTCCCGTCACAAATGTGAGTCGCGACCGCTTCCAGCCCCAGGCCAGCAGCCCCAGGCCCAGCGCCAGCGAGAGGACGTGGGCCCATGGCTCGGCGGCGAGCGCCACCTCGCGGGGGTCGACCGGCGGTCCGTAGAGTTGATCGGGGGCCACGCCGCGTCATAGCGCGCAGGGGATGGACGTCCCCGCCCTGTTGCGCTGGTACCGCGCGAACCGTCGCGACTTGCCCTGGCGCCGCGAGGTTTCGCCCTGGCGAACGCTCGTGTCCGAGCTGATGTGCCAGCAGACGCGCATCGACACCGTGCTCCCCTATTTCGATAGATTCATGGCGGAGTTTCCATCGCCGGAGCGCATGGCGGAGGCGCCGGTGGAGCGCGTCCTGGAGCTGTGGAGCGGGCTCGGCTACTACTCGCGGGCGCGCAACCTGCATGCCGCTGCCGTCGTGCTGTCGCGACTGGGCGGCTTCCCGCGCGACGAGCGAGGCCTGCGCTCGCTCCCCGGCGTGGGACCGTACACGGCCGGCGCCGTG
This sequence comes from Deltaproteobacteria bacterium, assembly GCA_016875435.1. GTDB lineage: Bacteria > Myxococcota_A > UBA796 > UBA796 > SXON01 > SXON01. The sequence continues at coordinate 3,196 of VGRE01000247.1, forward strand.
GGGGCGATCGCGCTCGGCCTGGACCTGCCGGTGGTCGATGGCAACGTGGAGCGCGTGTTCGCGAGGTTCCACGCGGTGGAGCGACCCACGCGCGCCTGGACGTGGAGCGAGGCGGCCCGGCACCTGCCCCCGGGCGAGGCCGGGGACTACGACCAGGCCTTGATGGAGCTGGGCGCGCTGGTGTGCACGCCGCGGTCGCCGCGGTGCCTGCTCTGTCCCCTGCGCGGTGGCTGCGGGGGCACGGGAGACGCCGAGAGATTCCCGGTGGCCAAGGAGCGGAAGGCCGTTCCCCGCGCTGCCGCGGGCGCCGCCGTCTGGCGCCGGGGCGAGGCTGTCCTGCTCGCCCGTCGCCCGGGGACCGGCCTGCTGGGCGGCCTCTGGGAGCTGCCGGGCGGCGAGGGGGCGCTCGACGAGGTGCTGTCGACGCGCCTCGGGCTGCGCCTCGTTCACGCCGAGTCTGTCGCGACAGTGTCACACACGTTTACCCATCTTCACCTCGAGACCACCGTGTTTCGCGTGGACTGCGAGGGCGAGCCCGATGCCCGCCACTACGACGAGGTCCGCTTCGTGGAGCCCGGCGCCATCGAGGGCATGGCGCTGTCCAACCTCGCCCGGAAGACGCTCGCGGCTGCCGGCTTCCCGGTGAAAGCCTCGGGACGCGCCTCAGCCCGGGACGCGCGCGCGAAGGAACTCGCCGCAGGCCGCTAGTGCATCCGTGTCGCGACTCTCCATGGTGACAATGACCACCGGGGGTCTCTCTTCGAAGCGCGGGTAGCTACCGATGGCGACCCCGGGCCAGCGCGCCGCCGCCTCGCCGAGCGCCTCGGCGATCTCGGGCTCCGCGCGCAGCGTGGTGAGGCGATCCGTGTGCACCGGGACACCCGCGAAGCGGTGGGCCACCGAGTCGAACTTGTGGCGGAGCAGGGCGGGAACACCCGGCATGATCACCACGTTGCGACACACCACCAGCGGGTAGGCGAAGCCGCCGTCCCACCACAGCTCGGCGCCCTCCGGCACCTCGGCCATGCGCAGGGCCGCCTCGTTGCAGCGCTCCCCGAGCTTGCGAACGAGCATCTCGGCGATCTCCGGGTGCCGGGCCAGGGGCACGCCGAAGGCGGTGGCCACGCCCAGGTAGGTGAGGTCGTCGTGGGTCGGGCCGATGCCCCCGGAGGTGTACACCCAGTCGAATCGCGAGGAAAAAACGCGGACCTCGGTGGCGATGTCGTCGAGCGTGTCGGGGATGGTGCTGATGCGCCCGAGGTCGATGCCGAGCCCGCGCAGGCGCTGCACCATCCAGGGCGCGTTCTCGTCGGCGAACTTCCCGGTGAGGATCTCGTTGCCGATGATGACGATCCCTGCGGTGGGCACGCGGCGACCTATCGCGGGCGAGTGGTGGCGGAAGGGGCTACGCTAGTCGGGGGTCGTCAGCGGGATGAATTCGGATCGAGAAGAACTGCACGTCACGATCCGCGTCAACGACCGGGCCATCGCCGACAGCGTGCTCGCAGCGGGCGAGGCGGTAGGCGAGGGCGTGCCGGTACCGGTCGAGGCGCTTCGGGAGGGGCGCGAATTCACCCTGCGCGCCGCCGACGCGTCGACCCTCGTCGATCGCGACACCACCACGGAGATCAAGGCGGGCGGGATGTCGGTCACCGCTCGCGTCATCCGCCGTTTCCGCCTGGTGCGATGGGTGTCGGAGCAGGCGCACCTGGTGCTGCCGCTGATCATGATGGCGATGACCGTGTTCGCCATGCAGATCGCGTTCTTGCTCAGCCTCATCTCGGGTGCCACCGATGGGGGCTCGACGAGGCCCGAGCCCTCTCCCGAGTACCTCGCGCGCCTGCTCAACGAGGACTACGCCGGCGCCGAGGAGGGCGCATGGGCCAGGCACGAAGACCGCGCGCCCTCGGAAACCAGGGTGGAGAGCTACTACCTGCAGCCGGGGAGCAAGGGCAAGGTCGACCAGGTCGGCGGGGGACAGGTGGTGGGCGCCGAGCCTCGCAGCGGCGACCCCCGGCCGCGGAAAGCGCCCGAGGCCTCGATCGCGGTGGAGGAAGTCGGGCAGACCGAGGAGCTCGTCCCGCAGGAGGAGCCGGAGATCGAGGAGCTGGCCGACCCGCTCGACAGCGCCAAGGGCGAGCAGGAAGAGCACAAGCAGACGGTGGAGGTCACCGAGGGCTGGGGGTTGTCCGACTGGTACGACACCGAGGACGCCCGTCGCGACGCGCAGGAGATCGAGCGGCAGCTCCGGCTCGCCGACCAGCTCCTCCGGCTCGACCCGGACGACATCTACGGCAACTCGATCCGGGCTTACTACGAGTACCTGGCCATGGACTGGCCGGCCGCGGAGGCCACCTACGACCGGCTCTTGCTGCTCGACGGCGCCTCGGGCGCCCACTGGAACAACCTCGCGCTGATCTACAAGCGGAAGGGGGATTACGAGAAGGAAGAGGAGCTTTACCGAGTGGCGTTGATGTTGGAACCCGACGAGTCCAACACCTACAACAATCTCGCGGTGTGCCTCGCCCACCAGGGGCGCTTCGACGAGGCGCTGGCCATCATGGACGAGCTGGCGCGATCGTTGCCCGACGACCCCTATGCCGACCTGCACAGGGCCAAGATCTACGCGGCGAAGGGTGAGAAAGAGACGGCCTACCGTTTCCTTCGCAAGTCGCTCGCGGCCATGCGCAAGCTCGACACCTTGCACAACATCGAGTACCAGCAGGACATCCGCGTCGACCCGGTCTTCAAGGAGATGCGCGAGGAAGAACGCTTCAAGAAGCTCCTGACGCGTTTCTATGGCGACCGTCCCGGTGGCTGGTGGATCATCCCGGGGCTCGACGCGAGCGACGCCGAGTAGCCGCGGCTATCGCCGCTCGTTGGCGCGGCTCATCAGCGGCTCGCCGTGTACCGTGCCGTTGCAGTACACGAGGTCGACACCGCGCGGCAGCGAGCTGTCCCAGGTGGCGAGATCGCGGAGCTTCCACGCGAGCACGTGCTCGCGGTCGAAGGTGGGGGGGGGCCGAGCACCGACACCAG
>VGRE01000248.1 GCA_016875435.1 Deltaproteobacteria bacterium
CGGCGCCATCCTCCTCGTCATCGGCCTGCTCTTGCGGTTCCTCTGACTCGCCTTTCGCGGTCTGCGGTGGTGGCGGTCAGGCCGCTCGGCGGAGCTTCTCCGAGCGTATGACCTTTTCATCCGTCAGGACCCGTCGCAACAGAGGATCCTGCTCGATCTGGTCACTTCGAACTGCAAATTGTACGCGGACCACATCGAGGCCGACTACCGGAAACCCTTCGATATCCTCGTAGAAATCGCGAAGGTCGAAAGTGGATCGCCCTCTGGATCGGGCGATCCGGAGGGCGCTCTTCCAGTATGGTCGGGGATGCCGGATTCGAACCGACGACCTCTTGCGCCCAAGGCAAGCGCTCTACCAGGCTGAGCTAATCCCCGGCGGCCTCGTGCTAACCACCGACGAGGCCCCCGGCACCCGGCCGAGCCGGCGAGCGTGGCCGCACCGTGCCGCTCATCCTCCTGCCCGGCATGGGCTGCACGGCCGCCGTGGACGAAAGAGCGGCAGCGCGGTTGGTGGTCGCGACAGCGATGGCGACACCGGCGCCGCACGACAACGGCGTGGGCAGGACCTGCACCTTCGTCAACGAGACCGACGGGACCCTTGAGTGTCCCAGCGAGATGTGCGAGACGATGGGACATGCCTATCCGCTCGACGAGCCCTGGCGGTGTGACGACTCCTCGCCTGCGGTCAGCGGCGGATAAGGCGCCGGATGTCCCGAAAGCTGTACGTCACGCTTCGTTCCCCCTACGCGCGCAAGGTGTGGATGGCCCTGATCGAGAAGGGCCTCGCCGCGGAGGTCGTCCCCGTCGACCTCGAGAATCGTCCCCCGGAGCTCGCGGCGCTGTCCCCCATCGGCAAGGTGCCGGTGCTGGTCGACGACGACGGCACCACCGTGCCCGACAGCACGGTCATCTGCGAGTACCTCGAAGACCGGTATCGCGAGAGCCCGCTGCGCGGACGGGGCTGGGAAGCCCGCCTCGCTGTGCGCCAGCTCGACGAACTGGGCGACGCGCTCGCCGACGGCGCCGTGGCCTTGTTCTTTGCGCGTCGCGACCAGAACGCGCGGGCCGAGGCGAAGTCCGTGGCTGCGGCGGACCGGCTGCTCGACACGCTCGACGCCGCCGCCTCGCCCGACGGCGCGCCCTTCTGCGGGGTCCTGTCCTACGGCGATCTCGCGGTGCTCGCCGCCCTCGGCTACCTGAGCTTGCGCCACGGCGAGGGGTGGCGCTCCGGTCGCGAGCGGCTCGCCCGCTGGTACGACACCCTCGACCAGCGGCCGAGTGCCATCGCGACACGACCGCGATTGGCCTGAGCGGCTACTTCACCGTCCAGGTGTCGCCGCCCGAGAGAAGCTTCTGCAGGTTGGGCGTGCGCTCGGCCTTGGCCTGCGCGATCTGCTCGTTAGCCAGCACCTCGTAGGTGGGGCGCGGGTTGCGGTAGAGCACGCCCATGGGCACCGGGAAGGCCGGGAAGTCCATCCGCATGATGATCGCGGCGAGGAACGGGTCGCGCTCGTCGTGTACGAGGCAGTCGCTGGCCGACAGGCCATTGCCGAGCTGGACGACTTCCGGGCGAATGCCATTGAGCTTGATGCCGCAGGTGCCGCCGGCGAAGGTCATGGGCTTGCCGTGCTCCAGCATCATCACGCGTTCATCGCGGACCGCCTTCTCGGTGAGGGCGTCCCAGGCGCCGTCATTGAAGATGTTGCAGTTCTGGTAGATCTCCACGAAGGAGGTGCCCTTGTGCTCGTGGGCGGCCTTGAGCACGTCGCGCTGGTCCTTGGTGAAGATGTCGACCGTGCGACCCACGAAGCTGGCGTCGGCCCCGAGGGCCAGCGCGCCGGGCTGGAATGGGTGGTCGATGCTGCCCATTGGCGTGGACTTGGTCTTCTTGCCGAACTCGGAGGTGGGCGAGTACTGGCCCTTGGTGAGACCGTAGATCCGGTTGTTGAACATCAGGATCTGCAAGTCGACGTTGCGACGACACACATGGATGAAGTGGTTGCCGCCGATCGACAGCGCATCGCCGTCGCCCGTCGCCACCCACACGCTGAGGTCGGGTCGCGACACCTTTAGCCCCGTGGCCACCGCGAAGGCTCGGCCGTGGATCGAGTGGAAACCGTAGCTGTTGATGTAGTACGGGAAACGCGAGGAGCAGCCAATCCCCGACACGACTGCGAGCTTCTCGCGTGGGATCTGGAGCTCTGCGAAGACCGTCTGCGCCTGGCTGAGGATGGCATAGTCGCCGCACCCCGGGCACCAGCGGATGATCTGGTCGGACATGTAGTCCTTCTTGGCGAAGGTGCGCGTCGTCTCGGCGTTCATGTTCGACTCCTACTTGGCTTCGGAAACTTGGTGATGGCGGATGGCGGCGAGGACCTCGCTCACCTTGAAGGCCTGGCCCTGGACCTTGGGAAGCGAGATGCAGTCGACCAGCGAGCGGTCGCGCAGGAGCTTGACCAGTTGCCCGTTGTTCATCTCGGGCACGAGCACGCGGTCGAAGCGGCGCAGCGCCGCTTCGAGGTTGCCGGGCAGGGGCCAGATGTTCCGGACGTGGGCGTGGGCCACCTTGATGCCCTCGCGACGCGCCTGGTCGACGGCCACGCGCACCGCCCCGAAGGTGGACCCCCAGGCGACCACGAGCAGGCCCGAGTCGTCGCCGTGCACCTCGAGGTCGGGCACCTTGATGCCCGCGACCTTCGCCGCGCGCGTCTTGACCATGTGCTCGTGGTTGAGCGCCTCGTAGTTGACGTTGCCCGTGCCGTCTTGCTTCTCGATGCCCCCGATGCGGTGCTCGAGCCCGGGCGTGCCCGGCTTCACCCAGGGGCGCGCCAGGGTGTCGGGATTGCGCGCGTAGGGCTTGAAGCCGTCGGGGTCGGTCCGGAACGTCACCGGGAACGCGGGGATCTGCTCGACATCGGGCACCAGCCAGGGCTCCGACCCGTTGGCGAGGTAGCCGTCGGTGAGGAGGATGACGGGGGTCATGTACTGGGTGGCGATGCGCGCCGCCTCGATGGCCATGTAGAAGCAGTCGCCCGGGGTGGCGGCGGCCAGGACCGCGAGCGGAGCCTCGCCGTTGCGGCCGTAGACGGCCTGCAACAGGTCGGACTGCTCGGTCTTGGTGGGCAGGCCGGTGGAGGGGCCCCCGCGCTGCACGTCGATGATGATGAGCGGCAGCTCGGTCATGATCGCGAGGCCCATCGCCTCGGTCTTGAGCGCCATGCCCGGCCCCGAGGTGGTGGTGAGGCCCAGCGCCCCGCCGAAGGCGGCGCCCACGGCGCTGCAGATCGCCGCGATCTCGTCCTCGGCCTGGAAGGTGTGGATGTCGTAGGCCTTCATCCCGGAGAGGTAGTGCAGGATGTCGGACGCCGGGGTGATGGGGTAGCTGCCGAGGAACAGGGGCAGCCCCGCCTTCTGCGCCGCCGTGACCAGCCCGAGCGCGGTGGCCTGGTTGCCCATGATGTTGCGGTAGACGCCGGGCGTCTGCCTCATCGGGGCCACCTCGTAGCGGCTGGTGAACAGCTCCACGTTCTCGGCGTAGGCATGGCCGGCGCGCAGGGCGCGAAGGTTGGCCTCGCGGTAGGGGTCCTTGAACTTGGTGTTGATCCACAACTCGGTGGGACCGAGTGGACGGCTGTAGAGCCAGTAGGCGATGCCGAGCGCGAAGAAGTTCTTGGTGCGGTCGGTTTCCTTGGTGCCGAGCCCGAGCCCCTCGACGGCCTCCTTGGACAGCCGCGCCATGTCGACGGGGATGACCTGGTAGCCCTCGAGGGTGCCATCTTCGAGGGGGTTGGCAGTGAGCCCGGCCCTTTCCCACTCGCGGGGGACGAACTTTTCCTGGTTGACGATCACCAGCCCGCCCCGCTTGAGGTCGGAGATGTTCGCCTTCAGGGCCGCCGGGTTGAAGGCGATCAGCGCCTCGGGCGCGTCGCCGGGGGTGAAGATGTCGTGGCTGGCGAAGTGCAACTGGAAGCCGGAGACGCCCGCGAGCGTGCCGGCCGGCGCGCGGATCTCGGCGGGATAGTCGGGGAAGGTGGCGAGGTCGTTGCCGTGGAGCGCCGTAGTGTTGGTGAACTGGCTGCCGACCACCTGCATGCCGTCGCCGGAGTCGCCTGCGAAGCGGATGACGACGTGATCGAGGGCTTGGACGGATTTCATCTGATCTCCAGGGCCGCGCGGGGCCTGCTCCGCGGGGCCGCCCGCTTTATCACCGGATCACGATGTCTGAAAGTGGTCAGCTTCCCACGAGTGCGCGATAGCCGAGCCTGCCTGTGAATCCCCAGCCTCGTTTCGTGCTCATCTCGTCAACTGGCGATCCGGAAGCGCGGGCGCTTGCCGACGAGCTGGGCCTGGAACTGCGCGAAAGGGCACCATTGCCCGCTCGCCACCTGCACTTCTGCTGCCCGGCCGACGAGATCCCGGCGAGGCTAGGGTGGGCGCGCTGGCTCGGTCCCCGGCTGGTGTGGACGCCGCGCTCGCCGCCGGCGGCGCCAGGATCGTGGTGGTCGCTGGTGCGCCGCCTCGCGGTCGCGTCGCAGGAGGAGGCCCGCGCGTGGGCACGCCTCGTCCCGCTCGGCCGCATCGTCGTGGCCCCCGACGCCGCCTCGCTGGCAGCGGTCTACGCCGAGGTGGGCTCGGTCGGAGCCCGGGGTCTCAGGGCAACATCTGGCCGATCCCGCGGAGCTCCCGGGGCGCCGTGAGGCCGACCCGACCTCCACCACCTTGGCTCGCGCCCAGGGCGAGGTCCAGGGGCCAGCACGGCACCCCGGTCACCCTCAACCGCTCGTCAACGACCTCGTCGGACCTCGCGCGGGTCTTTCGGTTCGCCGGGGATGGCCAACGAGTTTCGCGCGCCGTCGCTGGCGAGCCCTTGCCCGGCGTGGGGCGGGGCGATAGCCGGCGCGGCCCTTCCACCGGGGTTTCGATGTCGATTGTTCCCGACCTCATCCTCGTGCTCATGACGGCGCTCCCGTTCTTCGTGGCATTGTTCGGGTTGAACGCGATCTTGCTCAAGCCTATGCTCGCCTACCTCGAGTCGCGTCGCGAGGCGACGGTCGGGGCACGCGACGAGGCGGTGGCCCTCCAGGAGAAGGCGGAGCTGAAGCTCACTCAGTGGGAGGCCGCTTTGCAGCGTGCGAACGCAGAAGTAGCAGACTTCAGGGCGCAACGCCGAGCCGAGGCCCAGGCCACCTACGCGGCGCGAGTGGCACAGGCGCGCAGCGAGGCCGAGGCCCGCATCGGCGATGCCGTGGCGGTGATCCAGAGCGAGGCGACGCTCGCGCGCGAGTCTGTCGGTCGCGAGTCTCGCCAGATCGCCGCCGACATGGCCGCTCGGGCGCTCGGCCGCGAGCTTGCGGCGATGGAGGCCTGATGTTCCTTGCACTCAGCAGCTTGGCCCTGGCCACTGGCGGAGAGGGAGCGCATCACGGTCCCGACTTCGTCGCGATCGGGGTGCAGGCGGTGAACCTCGGCCTCTTCTTTGCCCTGCTCTTCGTCTTCGCCCGCCGCCCCATCCTCGACGCGCTCGGCAACCGCGCCAACAAGGTGCGTCGCGACCTCGATGAGTCGGCCCGCCTCAAGGACGAGGCGGAAGCCCGATATCGCGAGATTGAGCACAAGCTCGCGGGTCTCGACGAGCGCATCGACGATCTCAAGGAAGAGGCGGCCGCCGAGGCCAAGGCCGAGGCCGCGCGCATCGCCGAGCGCGCCGAGGCCGACGCGCAGCGCATCAAGGACACGGCCGAGCGCACCCTCCGCGAGGAGGTGCAGCGCGCCCGCGCCGAGATTCGCCGGGAGGTGGTGCTGCAGGCCTCGTCCTCGGCGCGCGAGATCGTGAAGCAGAACGTGCGTCCCGACGACGAGAAGCGGCTCGAGGCCCAGTTCCTCGGCGCTCTCGACGCGCCGGACACGCGGCGCCCGGGAGGTGAGGCATGACCGAGGGTTCCATTCCGCGTCGTTACGCGAAGGCCCTTTTCGAGTTGGCCCAGGAGGCCAGCGCCATCGACCGCGTGGGCGAGCAGCTCGACGCCGTGGTCGAGCTTGCCCGGGCCAACGACGGTCAGGTGCTCTCGGTGATGTCCAACCCCGGGTTCACCGCCAGCGAGCGCCGCGCCGTGCTCGACCTGGTGCTGCCGCGCCTCGGCCTCGCCAGCCTCGTGCAGAACTTCGTGCGCCTAGTCCTCGACAAGGACCGTTTCGAAGCCCTTCCCGACGTGGCCCGCGAGTAC
>VGRE01000249.1 GCA_016875435.1 Deltaproteobacteria bacterium
TCGCGTCGAGCGCGTGCATGTACTCGGCGAAGCTCTCCCAGCCCCAGCGGATCCCCTCGGCAAGCGCGCTGCCCGGTATGTCTTCCACGCCCTCCATCAGCGCGATCAGCACCTCACGGTCGCGCGCGCGAGCGGGCGCGAAGCCCACGCCGCAGTTCCCCATCACGCAGGTGGTCACGCCGTGGAGCGAGGAGGGGGCGAGGTCGGCGTCCCACGAGGCCTGCCCGTCGTAGTGGGTGTGGATGTCCACCCAGCCCGGGGTCACCACGGCGCCGCCCGCGTCGATGGTCTCGCGGGCCGCGCCGAGCTTGCCGATCTCCACGATGCGACCCTCGCGGATGCCCACGTCGGCCACGAAGGGCGCGCCGCCGTTGCCATCGACGATGCTTCCACCCGCGATCTTGAGGTCCAGGCCCACGTGCTCGCTCCGGCCGATGGCGGGATGTATCACCTACGCCATGGAAGCTCGCGGGCGAGACTAGCGAAAAACGGAAGGTAGATCGCCCACCGTACCCAACTCTGCTCCCTCCACTGGCCGGTCGCCGGGTCGAGCGTCGCGAGCACCAGGTACGCCAGCGGCACCAGCGCCGCGAGGCCCACCCAGGCCCAGCGGCGGAGCAGGAGCGCCGGCAGCAGCGGCCAGAGCGCGTACCAGGGATGTACCGTGGGCGAGAGGAGGACGAAGGCGCCAAAGACCCAGAGGCAGAGCCGTACGGGGTCGCGACATCGCCACAGCGCCAGCCCGGCGACGATCAAGCCCGCGCCCTGCAGGCACACCCGGGCGCGATCGCCCGGCACGCCCAGCCCCACCAGCGCCGGGTACACCGAGCCATTGAATGACCAGTGGGCGCGGTAGGCCTCGAAGCCGCGGGTGAAGCCGGTCTCGAGCAGCGGGACGAAGGCGAGCCCGGCGGCCACCGCCGCGGCGAGGATCGTCCCCGGGCGCTGGCGGAGCAGGAGCACGCCCGGGAGCAGCTTCACCATGGCGCCGAGCCAGGCCCCCAGCGTGCTCTGGTCCACCAGCGCGAAGGCGAGGGCGAGCATCGCCACCCCCTCCAGGTGGCCCCCGGTCGCGGCCTCCACCGCCGGGAGGGGCAGGAGGGCCCACGCCCAGCCGGCCACGTGATCGCGACGGGCGAGGACCACGGCCGTGCCGATGTCGCAGAGGGTGACGAACCATCGCCATGTCGCGATGCCATGCGAGGCCACCAGCACGAAGAGGAGCTGCGCCCCGGGCGGGTAGATGCTGCTCAGCTCGCGGTGGTTCACCCGCGACCACAGCTCGTCGCGCAGGTGCGCGAGCGCGGGGCTGTCGGGGGCGTGGGCGAAGGGCGAGAAGCCCGCCAGCCAGGCGCGGCCCTCCCAGCAGAACCGGTAGAGATCGTCGGAGAGCGTGGGGTCCACGGCGAGCATCGGCAGGCGCAGCGTGCCGGCCACGAGTGCGAGTCGCAGGAGGTCGCGACCGGCGAGCGCCCGTCCGGCCTCGCCACGGGGGAGGAGCCACGCGACCGACAGTCCCCAGAGCACGAGTCCAGCGACCCAGGCGCGGGGCGACGCCGCCGGGCTGCCGACCAGGCCGAGGGTGGTGCTGCAGGTGAGCGCGACCAGCGCGGGGAGGAGCACCCGCAGATCTACCCCCGCCGAGGGACGGCGCGCGCGCGCCGAACGGTTTAGTCCGGCGCGCCATGCGCCTCCTCCTCCCCCTCCTTCTCGCGAGCCCCTTCTTGCTGGCCAGCAAGTGCGGGCGGAAGGTCGACGACGAGAAAGTCGACGACAAGATCGACGTGCCCCCGCCCGAGGTCACGCTCCAGGTGGCGGCGATCGACCCCTCCCACGGCAGCGCCGACCAGAGCTTCGCGGCGGAGGTCTTCGGCAATGGCTTCGAACGCGGTGCGCAGGTCGACATCGCCGGCCGCCCGGTCGACACGCGCTTCCGCGACGAATCCACCCTCGCCGTCACCCTCCCCGCCCTGGCCGTGGGCACCTACGACGTGCGCGTGGAAAACCCCGACGGCACCCGCGCCTCGCTGCGGAAGGGCCTCACGATCACCCAGTCGGTCAACCTGGGCAACCGTTGTCCCTCGGTCACCGTGCGCTTCGGCTTCGACAGCAGCGTGCTCGACGCGTCCTCGCGCGGCCAGATCGAGCGGGCGGCCGAGTGCCTGCGGGGCGCCACCGACTTCGTCCGCGTGGAGGGGCACAGCGACGATCGTGGCACCACCGACTACAACATCGCCCTCGGCCAGCGCCGCGCCGACGCCGTGGCCCGCTACCTCGTGAGCCTCGGCGTGTCGCCGTCGCGCACCCAGGCGGTGAGCTACGGCGAGGAGCGACCCGTGGTCAGCGGCAGCGGCGAGGCGGCGTGGGCGGAGAACCGCCGCGTGGACATCGTGCCCGGGGGTGTCCGTTGAGGCTCGTCATTCTCCTGCTCGCCAGCGGTTGCGTGCTCGACCGCACCGGGCAGTCCGCCACCCGCGAGTACGAGCAGCGGATCGCCGACGCGCAGGGCCGCGTGCGCGACCTCGAGGAGGTGGGGGAAGACATCGGCCGCCGCGTGGCCCAGATGGAGGAGGTCACGCGCGCCCGGGGGCAGGAAGAAATCCTCAAGATGGAGACGGTCGAGCAGTTGCGCGACGAGGTGGCGCGCATGCGCGGCGAGTTCGAGCAGCTCGACCACGACTACCGCACCTACGAGACCGCCGCGCTGGGCGCCCAGATGGACGTCGACGGCCGCCTCGCCTACCTGGAAGCCCGGGTGGTGGCGCTGGAGAAGTCGCTGGGGCTGAAGCCGCCGCCGCCGCCGCCGCCGCCTGCGGTCGCCGATGTTGGCGCCGTGCCGGTGGCGACCGAAGCCCCGCCTGCGGACGGCGGCGCTCCTGCCGAGCTTCCCGAGCTGTCCTCGCCCGAGGCCTTCTTCGAGCTCATCCGGCAACATCTCGAGTCCGGCAACGCGGGCGCGGCCCGCGCGGTGGCCGAGCGTTTCGTGGCCGAGAACCCGAAATCCGACCGCGTCCCCGAGGCCTACTACCGGATCGCCGAGAGCTACCAGAACGCCGGGGAGTTCAAGACCGCCGCCACCAGGTTCCAGGTGGTGATCGAAAAGGCGCCATCGAGTAGTTGGGCGCCCTGGGCGCTGATGCGACAGGGGGAATGTTTCGAGGGACTGCAGCGCCCCGACGACGCCAAGGTGTTCTTCTGCGACGTGGTGTCGAAGTACCCCAAGAGCAAGGCGGCCAAGGACGCCAAGCCCAAGTGCGGGAAGTAGTCCCGCGACCAAGCGTGACGGTCCCGCTCCCTTGCCCGGGACGGCCGCCGGGTTAGTCGGCCGCCGTACCCAACCTCCTGCCGGAGCGCCCTCGGGGCGCTCTTCGCTTTTTTGGCCCCATGCTCGTTACCCCCGACATCATCCGCCGCCTCCGCGACACGATCGACCCGGTCGTGGATCGTCTCGGCTACGAGCTGGTGGCGGTGGAGATCACCGGCGGGGCCGACAGCCGTACCGTGCTGCGCATCAGCATCGACCACGCGGGCGGCGTGGGCATCGAGGACTGCGGGAAGGTGGCCCGCGAGCTGTCGCCGGCCCTCGATGTCGACGACCCCATCGTCGAGGCCTACAACCTCGAGGTCAGCACCCCCGGCATCGAGCGGCCGGTGCAGAAGCTCGCCGACTTCCAGCGCTTCGCCGGCTGCGAGGTGCGCATCAAGCCCTTCGGCGTGGAGGGCCGTCGCCGCGTGAAGGGCACGCTCCTCGGAGCCGACGGCGGCGTCGTGCGCGTGCGCGTCGACAAGGACGAGCGACTTTTCCCGTTTGAAAGTATAGAGCGCGCGAATCTCGCCCTCACGTTCGACCAGTTCCAGCGGCTCGGCAAGGGCCTTCCCCTCAACGAAACGGAGTCCACATGAACAGCCCGCTCGCCCGCGACCTCGACCTGGTTGCGAAGGAGAAGAACATCCCCCGCGACGCCCTCATCGAGGTGCTCGAGCAGGCGATGGAGGCCGCGGCCCGCAAGAAGTACGGGATGCAGAAGGACCTCGAGAGCCAGTGGAACGAGGATCTCGGCGAAGTCGAGCTCTTCGAGTTCAAGACGGTCTCCGAGGAAGTGGAAGACGACGACATCGAGATCACCCTCGACGACGCGCGCAAGCTCGACTCGGAGTGCGAGATCGGCGACTCGCTCGGCATCAAGCTCGACGTCGACGACCTCGGCCGCATCGCCGCGCAGACGGCGAAGCAGGTGATCATCCAGAAGATCCGCGACGCCGAGCGCGAGATGACCTTCTCCGAGTTCAAGGACCGCAAGGGCGAGATCATCACCGGTATCGTCCGCCGCTTCGAGAAGGGCAACATCATCGTCGACCTCGGGCGCGCCGAGGCGCTGTTGCCCAAGCGCGAGCAGGTCCCGACGGAAACCTACCGGCAGGGCGACCGCATCCAGGCCTACGTGGTCGACATCACCCGGGCCACCAAGACCCCGCAGGTGATCCTGTCCCGCACCCACCCGGGCCTCTTGATGAAGCTCTTCGAGCTCGAGGTGCCCGAGGTGGCCGAGGGCATCGTGCGCATCGAGGCTTGCGCGCGCGAGCCGGGGCACCGCGCCAAGATCGCCGTCTCCTCCACCGATTCCGACGTCGATCCGGTCGGCGCCTGCGTGGGCATGAAGGGCAGCCGCGTGCAGGCGGTGGTGGCCGAGCTGCGAGGCGAGGCGATCGACATCATCCCCTTCCACAACGATCCCGCTCGCTACGTGGTCAACGCCATCCAGCCCGCCCACGTCCTGCGCGTGTACATCGACGAGAACGCCCACAAGATGGAGCTGATCGTCCCCGACGACCACTACAGCAAGGCCATCGGTCGCCGCGGCCAGAACGTGCGCCTCGCCCAGCACCTCACCGGCTGGGAGGTGGTGGTCAACAGCGAGACCAAGCACAACGAGATGAACGCCGCCGCTCGCGACGAGCTCTCCCGCATCGACGCGCTCGAGGCCGAGGGGGTCGACTACCTCATCCGCCACGGGTTCCGCACGCTGGCGGAGGTGGCCGACGCCGAGCCCTACGAGCTGGCCGGGATTCTCGGCTGCTCCGACGAGGACGCCGACCTGGTGGTGGCCAGCGCCGAGCGGGCGCTCGAGGGGCTCATCCTCGAGGAGGCCGACCGCCGCAAGCACGCGGCCGACCTCCCGCCCGAGGCCTAGCCGCCGGTGGCGCGCGCGCGCGGCCATGGGACGCGGCGTTCGCCTCGCGAGAAGAAGCGCGCCGCCAGCCTGCCGATGCGCACCTGCGTGGTGTCGCGCGAGGAGAGGCCCGCGAGCGAGCTCCTCCGGATCGTGGCCGGGCCCGGCGACGAGGCGATCGTCGATGGCCGCGGCAAGCTCCCTGGTCGTGGCGCCTGGGTGACGCCCACGCGCGCGAGTTTCGAGGCGATCGTCGCGAAGCCCGGCGCGCTCCGACACGCGCTCGAGGCTCCCGCTCTGCGAGTCGGCAGCCTGCTCGCGCAGGCCCGCGTGCTGAGCGAGCGCGCCGTGCTCGACATGCTCAGTCTCTCCGCCCGGTGCGGCGGGCTGGTGTCGGGCGCCGACGCACTGGAGCGCCTTGGTCCCGGGAAGGCGCTCGCCCTGCTCGTGGCGACCGACGCCTCGCCGAAGGCGGTGGAGGCCGCGCGGGTCGGGATCGAGGCCGAGATCTTCGTGGTCGATCTCGACAAGGAGGCCCTGGGGCACCGGATCGGGAAGGGGCCGAGGGCGGTCGTGGCCCTGATGCCCTGCGCGCCGGCGCGACGCCTTCTCGCGGAGTTGCGGCGAGCGCTCGCCTTGCGTTAGGGGCCGGCCGTCCGCGTCCCGACGACTCGTCGCGCGCGGCCGCCCGGGTTCCCCCCGCGAGGCGGCCGCTCTTCCCGAGCCCTCGCCGCGGCACGCCGGTCGCAGGGACCGGCGGAACTTCGTTCGCAAGGAATCACCCAGCATGTCGAACAAAGACATCTACGAGCGTCTCGAAGGTGCGCGGGCCCCCACCCGCACCACGCAGGCCCGTCCCGCCGCGGCCGGCGCCGCGACGCCCGATCCCAAGTCGAACGAGACCACCCGAGTCGGCAACAGCGTCGTGCGCCGGCGCCCGGGGGCGGAGGGCAGCGCGAGCGTAGCTCCGGGAGTTTCCACGGGGTCCGCGTCCACCGGCGCCGCCGCGGCGCCTCCGGCGCGCACGGTGAT
>VGRE01000250.1 GCA_016875435.1 Deltaproteobacteria bacterium
ACAAGGCCCAGACCGTCGATGCCACGCCGCCCCCGGCCGAGGTCAAGCCGCCGAGTCGGGTCGAGCCTCCGCCACCCGAGCCTCCGCCACCCGAGCCTCCGCCACCCGAGCTTTCGCCCGAGCCTGTCGCGGAGGCCGACGCCGACGCTGTCCTCAGCGCCGCGGCCGTCACACCCGCCGCGACCACCGCCCCGGCCACCGCCCCGGCGAGCACGACGGAGCCGAAACCGAGCACCTCCACCGCGCCCGCCAAGGCGCCTCCGGCCACCACCGCTGCCAAGCCCGCCACGACGGGCACCTCGGGCGGTACCGTCCCGACGCCCGCCGGCACCTCGAGCGGGACGAGCGGCAGCGCCTCTCCGTGGGGCACGGTGACGCCGCCCACCTCGCCGCCGGACTCGACCTCCGACAACCCCTGGGGCGCCGCCTCGCAGGTATCCACGGGCACCCTGCGCATCACCAGCGACCCGACCGGCGCCACGGTCTACGTCGACGACAAGCCCCGCGGCACCACGCCCGCCTCGGTGGATCTCCCCTACGGCAAGCACAAGGTGCGCATCAGCCTCGCCGGTCACCGCGCCGAGTCGCGCGATGTCGAACTCAGTGTGGCCTCGACGTCCGTACCCTTCCGGCTCACGCCGGAGGAGATCACCGGCATCATGAACGTCTTCGGCCCCACCGGCGCCTCGGTGTGGATCGACGACCACGACATGGGCCCGCTGCCGGTGAGCGTGCAGGTGCGCGAGGGCATACACGCGATCAAGCTCATCCAGGCCGACGGCAAGTCTTGCGCCTCCAGTCGCGACGTGCGCTTCACCCGCGGCGGGCCGACCCTGTCGATCAACCTGCAGCCCTGCGGCTAGTTCGTCATGACGTTCGCCAGCACGACGCTGGCGTAGCTGCCGACGATCGCGGCGGTGACGAGCTCGGGCCGGTGCGCGGCCGCGGTGCCTGCCGCGTAGGTCATGGCGGTGGCAGCGGGCACGGCGATGGCGACCGCGAGAAGCCCCCGGGCAGGCTTGCCGTCGGCAAACGCGGGGTAGCCGGGGAGGGGAACGTACAGGCGGGCGTCGACGAGCGGGCCGTCGCGCGGGGGCAGCGACCGCGTTGCCGCGACGGGCGCCACCGGCGGCGCCGCGACGTAGAGCGGGCCGGGGACAAGGCCGAGCAGGGCACGCGCCGCCGCGTCCATCTCAACTTCGTCGCCGAAGCCGCCGCCGCCGAGGGCGCCGGCGCCGGGAGCGCGGAGCATCGAGACGCGGCGGCTGGCCGCCGGCGCGTCGGTCCAGCCGCTTGCGAGCGCGAGGTCCAGCTGTCCGGTGGTGCTGCCGACCGCGCCGACCACGAACACGTCGATGTCCAGCGCGCTGAACGCGGTGCGCGCGCAGGTGAGGTCGAGGCCGCAGGCGGCGGCGGCGCGGGCGGTGGGGCCCTCGGCCACGACCACGTCGACGCGTGGGACGCGTGCGAGGGCGGCCCGGACATGGGCGGTGGCGATCTCGGTGTCGAGCCCCGGGTTCGCCGCGGGCTCGATGGTCGACCACACCGGCGCCACCAGCACCCGCAGGTCGCGCTGCCCGCTCCACTCTGCGGGTGTCGCGACACGCATGGTGTTGACGTCGGCGATGGGGATGCGCATGTGGCCCTGGGGCGTGCGCAACTCGACGCCGCGGCTGGTGGTGTCGATCACCTCGCCCACCACGGTGCGCCCGTCGAGCAGGAGGACGTGACGGAACTCGGCGGCCAGGGACGCCGGGGCCAGGAGGAGGGCGCAGACGCCTACCACTCGATGTCTCCGCAGCGCCCCGGCTCCTCGCCCTGGTCGAGCGCGGCGACGGTCCAGGCATAGGGAATCTCGAGGGTGGCGTCGTCCGGGGCGTAGGCCACCGCCACCATCGCGAAGCGCCCGGGCTCCACCAGCTTTGCCCAGTCGTTGACCGGCGTGGAGGGTGCGAAGCCGATGACGAGGTCGTCGCGCGTCGTCCAGGCGCGCGCGGGGAGGCCGCAGCTATCGAGGTCGAAGGCCATCAGATCGACGCGGGCGTCGGCGTCGGCAGGCTCGAGGTGGGCGCAGAGGGCGCCGCTCGCCTGCACCTCGAAGACCCTCCAGTCGACGTCGCCCCGGTAGTCGCCGCTGGGCTCCGTCGGAAAGGCAGTGGGCACGCCGGCGCACGCTTCCCGGCGGGGCACGGCGGCAGGATCCCACCCCGCGCCGCGCAGCCTGCCCGCGAGCCGGAACGCCATCCCCGGCGGCAGGATCTCGACCGTCGCGACCAGCGTGCTGTCGTCGACCTCGTCGTCGCGCGGCCCGGACTCGCTCCAGCTCAGCTCCGGCGGCTCGGCGAGCACCACGCCCTCGGGCGGCCCGCCGCCGGTGTCGTCGCGGGCAAGCCGGTCAAGCGCGGGCCAGCCATCGCAAGCGGCGAGGAGCGCGATCATCCCGTATCCGGGATACCCCAGCCACCCCCGATCCGCACGCGATAGCCTCGATGAATGTCCCGCCGCGTGGTGATCGACCTGTCCCAGTTCATGCGTTCGCCTGCCGGTGGGAGCGCGATCCGCCGACGCTGGCTCGATGGGCTCGCTCGCCTCGCGCCCCTGCACGCGCGCGCCGTGGCCGGGAACTTCCCGCCGGAGCTTCCCGGCGCCGAGGCGCTCGCGGCGGCCAGCGCCGAGCTGGCGAGAGGGTCGTTCGGCAAGGGCAAGGGCGGCCTCGCGGTGCTCGGGCAGCCGGGCGCGCTCGGCAGCTTGCGCGCGTGGCTTGACGCCTGCGCGGGGGAGGGGATCCGCTTGCACGCCTCCGCCCCGGTGGCCGACCCCGCTAAGACCTGGCTCGCGCTCCTCGGGCCGCCCTGGATCGACACGGCGGTCGAGACCGCCTCCGCCCACGGCACCCGCGTGGCCGTCGCCACCGGGCGGGTAGACGGCGAGCCCATCGAGCCGCCGCCCCGCGGCCTGTGGATCGACGACGCGCACGCCGGCGACGCGCGGCTCGGGGCCCTCGGCCTCGCCACGCTCGCGGCCATCGGCGCCGCGGGCATAGACGTCAACGCTGCCCTCGCGGGGGCCCGCGAGGTGCGCGCCCAGGTGGACGGTCCCCCCGGGATCGACAATCCCGGCTGGTCGCTGGCCCGCGCCCTTCGCCTGTGCGAGACCGAACTCGGTCGCGACAGCGTGATCCACGTGGCCGGGGAGGGGAGGCTGGCCGGTCTCGCCGAGTGGGCGGCCCGCGTCCAGGCGGCCACCGTGGGTAGGCTGCGCCGCGACGGTACCGGTCGTGCCCTGCCTGCGGTGGCCGAGGCGGGCGACGAGGAGTGGCTCGAGGCCGTGGCGCACGGCCCGCGGTCCCGGGTGATCGTGGCGTGGATCGCGGGTCCCGACCTTCCCGGCGGCGCGGCCGCCCCCTGGGTCGCCTGCGCCGCGGAGTCGGGGCAGGTGGTGTTGCGCGTGCGCCTCGGCGCGCTCGACGCGGGCAGCGTGGGCGCGGCCATGGCGCTCTGGCTCCGCGCGATGGCCTGCCTTGCCTTGCTGGAGGAGAGCGAGGCGATGCCGCTCTCGGCGGTGGGGCGGCTCTACGACGCGATGGAGGCGGACGGCGCCGCCGGGGCTATCGACGAGGCGAGGCGCACGGATTAGACCGCTGCCCCCGCTGGAACGCCCGTGGCCGACGAAGAGAAACGCCCGACCGCCGCCTCCGAGGCCGAGCCGCCGGCCCAGGAAGAACAGGACTACCTGTTCAAGGCCCAGGTCGCGGCCACCGAGTTCATCTTCCGCTACTGGAAGTATGGGTTCTACGCGCTCGGCGGCATCCTGCTCGTGGCGCTCGCCTGGGGCAGCTACCAGTCCTGGGCGCAGTCGCGCCGGGAGGAGCAGTTCGGCGCGATCGCCGCCGTGGCCTACAAGATGCCGCCCGTCAACGAGATGGCGCTCTACGGCCTCGCGCCCAAGGACGACCCGGCCGACGCGGCGCGTACCGCAAACCTGCAGGAGGGGGCAAGGCGCTTCGCCGCCGCCGCCGAGTCGGCGTCGGGGTCGGCTGCGGTCTACGGCTACTTGCAGGCGGCCGAGGCCTATAGTCGCGCGCAGGATGCCGAGAACTCGCGCAAGATGATCGAGGCGGCCACCGGGGTGTCGGCTCCCGACGTCGCCCGCTTCGCCGCCGACGCGCAGCGGGCAGCGCTGCTCGCCGACGCGGGCGACACGGCGGGCGCCGAGGCCTACCTGCGGGAGATGGCTGGGCGCTACACGGGTTTCTTCGCGCAGGAGTCGCTGCTGCGGCTGGCCTCGGTGCAGGCCGACGCCGGCAAGTCGGCCGAGGCCAAGAGCACGGTCGAGGAGTTGCTCAAGCGCTTCGAGAGCCCGGCTCGTGCCCAGGCCGTTGCGGAGATCGCCGCCCGAGTGGGGGCCAGCGTCCCGCAGGCCGCGTCCCCGGCGAGCCCTGGGGCACCGGGTTGACCGGGCTCGTCCTCGCGGCCAGCTTGTTCAGCGCGGCCTGGCTCGAGGAAAGCTGGCTCGGCCGCGCCTGGGCGCTCGCTCACCTTGGCCACCCGCCCGCGCCCGCGCTCCGCGCTCCCGGCAACACGCTCGCGTCCACGCCGCTCCTGCGCTGGACGGTAGCGCTGCCCGGCCTGCCGCGACCAGTCGCGGCGCCGGTCGAGCCTGCGTCGCCGGTGGTCAACGGCGGCGAGATCTACGTCGGCTACAGCGGCGCCCACGCGCTGCTCGTGCTGGGTCGGCGCGACGGCAGCCTCGTCGACTCGCTCGAAGCGCGGGCGCCGGTGGCGTCGGCGCCGGTGTTCGTCACCGCCGACCAGCTCGTGTTCGCCGACGCGGCCGGCTACACCGCCGCCTGGTCGCGCTCGCCCGGCGGCCCGTGGAAGCGGCTGTGGGAGCACTACAGCGGCGCGCCCATCCTCTCGTCGCCCCGCGTGGTCGATGGGGTGGTCTACATCGCCAACGTCGACGAGCTGGTGTACGCCCTCGACCTTCAGAGCGGCGAGCTCCGCTGGCGCCACCAGCACAAGCTCGACGCCGCGCGCACCGCCGAGCTGGAGCTCTTTGGCGCGCCGGCGCCCGCCGTGGCGGGCGACAGCGTTTACGCCGGGTTCTCGGACGGCTTCCTCGTCGCGCTCGACCGGGCGACAGGCTCGCCGCAGTGGCAGGCCCAGGTGGGGGAGGGGACGTACCCCGATCTCATCGCCGCCCCGGTTCCCCTGCCCCAGGGCGGCGTGCTGGTGGGGGGCTACAGCAAGCCGCTCATGCGGCTCGACCCCGCCACCCGCACCCCGGCGTGGCGCCTCGACGTGGGCAGCGCCACGGCGGCCTTGCTGGAGGGCGAGATTGCCTACCAGCCGGGCGCCGACGGCCAGCTGCGCGCCATCGACACCCGGACGGGCGAACAAAAGTGGGCGTGGGACTCGGGAAGTTCTGGACCGCTACTCACGCCGCAATCGACGGCTCAGGGCTTGCTGGTCGCGAGCACGGACGCCTCGATCTACCTGATCGACCCCGCCTCGGGGCGGCAGACCTGGTCGCTCGACGGCGGGGCCCTGAACGCTGACAATCTCGGCGGCGTGACGCTCACCGGCTTCGCCGCGAGCCCTGGCCTCGCGGGCGACGAGATCTACGCGGTGAGCAACGGGGGTAGGCTCTATGCCCTGCGGGGGCGGCCCCCGGCGGCGGGCGCGAACCCTCTGCCCTGGGTCTCGCAGCCCTAGGGGGGCCCCCAGTCCGTCTTCCCGACCGAGCGAGCCCACTGGGCCCTATAGTTTACATAATACCTATTATCGGCTGTTGGGGCGGGCGAGGGGACCCGGCGCCCACCCTACGCCTCCCGTTCCCCGCGGCCCACCGCGCAGAGCCCGCGCAAGGGACAGTCTCCACATCGCGGCGCCCGCGCGGTGCACCGGTACCGCCCGAGCAGGACGCCCCGGTGCCCGAAGGCGGGCCACTCGGCTCGCGGCACGGCCCGCATCAGGATCGGCTCCACCTTCTCGGGCGTCTTCTCCTCGTGCCAGCCCCAGCGGCGGGCCACGCGGAACACGTGGGTGTCGACCGTGATGCCGCTGGGGATGCCGAACGCGGTGCCCAGGACCACGTTGGCAGTCTTCCGGGCCACGCCGGGCAGGCGCA
>VGRE01000251.1 GCA_016875435.1 Deltaproteobacteria bacterium
CGGCCGCGGCGCGGCTGGCCGGGCTTGTGCGCGCGGGTGGCGGCGAGGCCGCCACGGCCACGAGCGAGCCCCGCTCCAGCATCTCCGCCACGCAAGCGAGCGTGCGCCCCGCTTCCCAGGGGGAGCACTGCAAGAGGTCGGCCAGGGGAAGGCGCGGATGGCAGATGGAGGCGATCTTGAGGTGCTCGGCCTGTTTCATCGTGCCGGAGCCAGGCGCGAGCACGAGGCCAGGGGGCTGGCGGAGGCGCGCCGTCTGTAGCACCAACTGGTCGAGTTCCTCGATCAGGGCGCGCGAGTCGTGGCCCACCTGGATGTTCTCGACGAACACCGATTCCAGCGACTCGAAGGTGGCCGTCCCCGCGCTCTGCAAGAAGACAAACAGGTTCTCCCGGAACCGTTCTTGCAGCAGGTCCTGGACCAGGTCCTCGGGCGCGAGGTCGAACAGCGCCTCGGTGATGCTTCGACCCTCGAGGACGTCGCGGCGCAGGCGCTCGATGCGGTCGGGGCTGACCGCGCCGTTGCTGCCGAGCAGGCGCAGCAGGCGCTCGCAGTCGTCGCTGGCATGCACGGCCAGCACCTCGCCGAGCATCACGTAGAGCGCGACGCTGGCGTTGCCCATCTGCGCGTGGAGGCAACCCGTCGACCCCTGGTCGAGGTGCCGCAGCACATGCTGCTTTGCCCGTGAAGGGCTATCAACGGGTCGATCCGCCACCTACGATTCTCTGCGCACAGAAGGCCTGTCTGCATCGTATCGGAGCGGGGCCGATGCGGTCAAACTGCAGGACGCCCACGGCGCTTCACGAGGCGGCGAGCAGCGGTGGGGCGGGGCGACCGAGCACCTCCTCCAGGTGGTCGCGGGCGCGGGAGAGCCGACTCATCACCGTGCCCAGCTTGATTTGCAGGCGATCGGAGATCTCGGCGTAGGAGAGGTCCTCGTAGTAGCGCAGCATCAGGATCGCCCGGTGGTCGGCGCTGAGCTTCTGGACGGCCTCGAGCATCTCGTCTTGCTGCTCGCCGGAGAAGACCTTCTCCACCTGGTCGTCGGCGCGGAAGCTCTCCTTGGGCATCGCGGCGAGGATCCCGCCGCGGCGGCGCCGGTCGCGCACGATGTTGAAGCAAAGGTTTCGCGTGACGCGGTAGAGCCAGGCCTGGGTCTTGAAGTCCTCGTCGAACAGGCGCGGCTCGCGCATTGCCTTGATGAACACCTCCTGCACCGCGTCTCGCGCCTCCTGGGCGTCGCGGAGGATGCCCCAGGCGTGGAACTCCAGCCGCTCGCGAAAGCGCGCGAAGAGGATCTCGGCGGCCAGCCGCGGGTTGCGTGCGGCCAGCGCCTTGATCTGCGCCTCGCTCCACTGGTTGAACGGCAGCGCGGGCATATCGGTCGACAACATCCGGGGCTCCTGCGGGCGGGTTTTGGCCGCTGCACACGAACTACGCACGCCTCCCTTTCCAGCTTTCGGTGCGTGACCATCCTTGACGGAACGCGATGCGAGTCGCATCCTGATCGGTAGCTGGCACGTGGGAGCAGTCGTGGATGAACGAGGCAGTAGCGGACACGAGGTCGACATCAAGGGGCTCATCGAGCAAATCGTCCGGGCGCTGGTCGATCATCCCGACCAGGTGAAGGTCGACGAGATCGAGGGCACGCACTCGGTGGTGCTCGAACTGTCGGTAGCGCCCGAAGACGTGGGCAAGGTGATCGGCAAGAAGGGCATTCACGCCGACGCGATCCGGCGCCTCGTCCACGCGATCGGCGGAAAGACCAAGAAGCGCTACGTGCTGGAGATCCTGGAAGACCGGTAGATGAGGGCGAGATGCGCGCCCGCGCCCTGCCCCTGGTGAGGCTCGCGGACTGCCGCTACATCACCGAGGCCGAGTACGACGCGGTGGCCGACGGCGACGTCGATGCCACCACCTACGAGGGCACCGCCGAGCTGGCCTTCGACGAGGTCGACAACGACGGCAACGGCACCATCGACGAGCGCGAGCTGATCGGGTCGGGTCCCCTCGTGGGCCACCCCCAGCGCGTGCTCTCCCCCGACCTCGGCCATGGCGTCGCCACCCTCGACCTCGACGGCGACCTCGCCCCGCTCGATCGGTCCTTCGTCGCGCAGCGACTCCGGTGGTGACCTGCTCGGTGCCGCCTACGTGGCCGACGCGAACTGCCGCCAGTCCATCGATATTTCCACCGCCGACCAGCAACGCTAGGTGGTCGACGGCCTGGCAGGAGCCTCGGCTGGACTCGGCACCCTGGACCTGCGATTTGGCGTCGTCGTGGTTGCGGGCCGCTTCCTAGTCGTTGACAGGTAAAGTCACACGGAGATAGCCGCGTCGGCCACTCCGAGAGCGCCATGCGCATCCGTCCGTTCACCCTTATTTTTCTGCTCGGAGCCCTCGGGGGCGCCGCCTTCCTGGGCCTGAGCACCTACGACTTCATCCAGCATCTCGACCGCGAGGTGCATGATCTTGTTTGCACCTCGATTCTCGGCAATGACGCCGAGGCGGCGGGCGAGGAGCCGGGCTGCAAGGTGGCGCTGATGAGCCCCTACAGCTCAACGTTTCGCACCCTGGTGTGGGGGGGCATCCCCATCTCGCTGCCGGGCCTCTCGGTGTTCTGCTTCCTGGTCTACCGCGGCCTCGACCTCGTGCTGGGCCGTCGCGAGGACGACCGCGACGCCACCTTCTTCGTCTTCCTCGCCAGCATCATCCCGGCGATCGCCTCGATGGTGATGGGGTACATCAGCTACAGCGAGCTCGGCACGGCCTGCAAGCTGTGCGTGGGCACCTACATCTCGAGCGCGGTCACCCTGCTGGGCGCGGCCGGCGCCTGGCGGAGCGCAGGCAGCCCCGGCGTGGTGGAAGACATCGGCCTCGGCGGCAGCGAGCTGGCCGATGTACCGGCGGGCGGGAGTGGCCTCACCGGGCTGCTGGTGGGCGCGGCCACCCTCGGCGGATTCACCGCGGTCCCGATGCTCACCTACATGATCCTGTCCCCGGACTTCTCGAAGTACATCGGGGGTTGCGGCACGCTTCCGAAGCCGGAAGACACCAACAAGATCATGGTCGCCCTCGACGAGAACCCGCAGGGCAAGGCCGCCGTCGAGGTGCTCGACCCGCTGTGCCCGTCTTGCCTCGGCTTCGAGCGACGGCTGGAGGCCAGCGGCATGGCCGGGCAACTCGACCGCAAGGTGGTGCTCTTCCCGCTCGACAACGCCTGCAACTGGAACGTGTCGAGCGCGATGCACCCCGGCGCCTGCACCATTTCCGAGGCCGTGATCTGCGCCGAGGGCCGCGCCACCGCCGTGATCGACTGGGCCTTCGAGAACCAGCAAGCGATCCGCGAGGCCAGCGCCATCGACCCGAAGGCCGCCGAGCGCATGGTCCTCGAGAAGTTTCCCGACCTGAAGTCCTGCGTCGGGGGCAACGCGGTGAAGACCAAGCTCAATCGCAGCATGCGCTGGGTGGTGTCCAACGAGCTCCCGGTGCTCACGCCGCAGCTTTACGTCGAAGGCGTGAAGTTGTGCGATGCCGACACCGACCTCGGCCTCGACTGGGCCCTGTCGCGACTCCTCGCGCAGGGTGGCAAGCTTCCTCAAGCGGAGGGCAAGGCCCAATGAACCCCGGAATCTCTGCGGGCGTCGCCGCGGTGGCGCTCCTGACCCCGACCGTCTTCGTGGCCGCCCAGGTGCAGGCGGCGAAGTCTCGCGTGGCCGAGAACGAGGCGGAAGCGGCCGCGAATCCACCCGCTCCCACCGCCACGATGAGCGACGACAGCTACTGCACCGCCGACCTGAAGAAGGTGCTCCGGCGCGTGTTGCAGAGCTGCGGCCTCGAGGGCTCCGGCGGCCGCGGTTGCCAGCCCCTGGAAGCCAAGAGCGTGGCCACGCTGGCGGGCTCCGACTTCAACGCGCTCTTCCTGCCGCTGGCCAAGCGCGCCGGCATCATCCAGTTCGAGAAGGAGTCGTCCGACCTCGACGCCTCCGATCTCGCGCTGCTCGACCAAGTGTACGCCGACAAGCGAGGGGCCTCCTACTTCTTCGTGGTGTCGCGCTCGTCGCCCGAGGGTAGCGAGGTGTACAACCGGCAACTCTCGGAGAAGCGCGGCACGGCCGTCTTCGACTACCTCAAGTCCACCAAGAACGACCCCGACCTCGACAAGGAAGTGGGGCTGTTGTGGCTCGGCGAGGAGTTCGCGCAGCTCGACGAGGAGTTCTGCACCTGGAATCGCTCGGGCACGCCCGACACCTGCCAGCCGGAGGAGCTCAACCGCTCGGCCTTCCTCGCCTGGATCGACTGTCGCCTCTGAGGCTGTCCATGCTCCTGTCGTTGCTCCTCGCCTGTCCTTCTTCCGACAAGCCCAGCGCCCCGCCGTTGTCGCGCGTGGATGCCGTCGCGGCCGCCCCGAAGAAGGCGGTCGATGTCGGCGCCTTCTGCGAAGACCGCAGCGGCAAGGCCTTCGCGCTGCCCCAGACCGAGGCGCCCGCCGACAACCCCGCCGGCTGGACCTGGGTGAACGTCTGGGCCACCTGGTGCAAGCCCTGCGTGGAAGAGATGCCGATGATCGTGCGCTGGCAGGAGAAGCTGAAGGCCGCCGGGACCGACGTGGCACTCCAGTTCCTCAGCGTCGATGCCAAGGCGGAGGACGTGGCCACCTGGCGGGCGGCGCACCCGGAGATCCCGGCGGGACCGCGCATCGCCGACGTGAAGCTCCTGTCCCCGTGGCTGGGGACGATCGGCCTCGACGCGAGCGCGGTGTTGCCGGTCCATCTCTTCGTCGATCCCAGCGACACCATCCGCTGCGTGCGCATGGGCAGCATCGCCGAGCACGACTACGACGCTGTCAGCGCGGTGTTGTCGGGCAAGTAGGCGCCTACGGCCGCAGCACCAGGAGCCGCTCCTCGGTGAAGTCGCGGATCGCCCAGCGAGGGCCCTCGCGTCCCACGCCCGAGTCCTTCACGCCGCCGTAGGGCATGGCGTCGACGCGGAAGGTGGGGAAGTCGTCGTGGATGACGCCTCCCACCTCGAGGCCCTCGAAGGCCTGCCAGAGCTTGCCGATGTCGCGCGTGAACACGCCGCACTGCAAGCCGTAGCGACCCTGGTTGACGGCGGCGATCGCCTCGTTCCAGTCGTCGAAGCGGGCGAGGGTGGCGGTGGGCCCGAACACCTCGTCGGCGGTCACCCGGTCGGTGGGCCGGGCGTTCTCCACCAGGGACGGGCGCAGCACCGAGCCCTGCCGTCCCCCGCCGTGCACGGTGGCGCCGCCCTCGGCCGCCTCTCGCACCCAGGTCTCGACCCGGTCGGCGTGGAAGCCGTCGATCATCGGGCCCACCACCACGTTGGCCTCGGCGGGGTCGCCGCAGGAAACGCGGGCGATCTCCTCGACCAGGCGGTCGCGCAGCTCGGCGGCAACGTCGCGATGGGCGAGGACCCGTTGCACGGAGATGCACACCTGGCCAGCGTGAGCGTAGGCGCCGGTGGCGATGCGGGGGGCCGCCCTGGCGAGGTCGGCGTCTCGATCCACGATGACCGCTGCGTTGCCGCCGAGCTCGAGCACCACCTGCTTGCGCGGCGCCCGCGCGCGCATCGCCCAGCCCACGCGGTCGGAGCCGGTGAAGGAAATGACCGGGAGGCGAGGGTCGTCGACGAGCAAGGCCGCCACGGTGCGGTCGCAGGGGACCACCGAGATCGCGGGCCAGCCAGCGCTCACGACGATCTCGCCGAGCACCAGCGCCGCCGACGGTGTCTGCTCGGCCGGCTTGACCACCACCGGGCAGCCGGCGGCGATGGCTGGCCCCACCTTGTGGGCCACCAGGTTGAGCGGGAAGTTGAAGGGGCAGATGGCGGCGACGGGGCCGCGCGGGAAACGACGCAGCAGGCCGACGCGGCCGGCCCCGAGCGCGGTCTGGTCGAGGGGCAGCAACTCGCCCTCGACGCGGGTGGTCTCCTCGGCGCAGAGGTTGAAGGTGTCGATGGCCCTCCCCACCTCGGCGCGGGCCAGCGTGATCGGCTTGCCGCCCTCGTGGCAGATGAGCCCGGCGATCTCCTCGCTGCGGTCGGCGAGTCCGCGAGCCACGGCGCGGAGCACCTCGGCGCGGCGGTGGGCGGGCCAGCGTCCCACCTCG
>VGRE01000252.1 GCA_016875435.1 Deltaproteobacteria bacterium
GGCGACTGGCAACTCGACTACCCGCTGGCCTGGTCGTTGTGGAACCTGGCGGGCCACGGCGAGCCCTTCGACGGCGACGATCCGCTCGGCACCTGGTTCGGCGCCCGCGCCAACGGCGGCGGGGGAATGGTCCGCAGCGTGCGCACCCACGCCCCGCGGGGCAGCACCACCGAGACCAGGCCTGCCTGGGCGATGTCGAGCTTCGCCTCCGACGGCTGGGCGGTGGCCACCGGCACGATCCGCGGCGAACCAGCGCGCGTCGTGGTCCACGCCGCGAGCGCCTGCGAGGGGCCCCTGCAGGGCGCCGCGCCCCTCTCCGTGCGCCTCGACCTCGGCGGCATCCCCGTGGTGATCGGTGACAACGCGCCGGAGATCGAGGGCTTCCGGCGCAGCGGCGGCCAGCTCGACGTGGCCCGGGTGGACACCAAGAAGGCGCGCATCGAGGGACGTTCCCTCGCCGGTCGACGCGCCTGGCACCGCGACGTGCTGCTGAACCAGGCGCGCCTCGTCGTGACCGACCGCGTCGTGGGCGGTGGCGACGCGCGCCTGTCATTCACCCTTCCCGGCACGTGGTCGCGCGAGGGCGAGGGCAACGAACTCACGCTGCGTCACCCGCGGCCGGGCGGGGACCTCTTGGCCGTCCTGCAACTCTCCCCCGTGCTGGCGTGGCATCGTAACGGCAACGCCTTCGTCGGCACCGGGAAGGTGCGCGATGGCGAGAGCTTCGGCTTCGACATCGAGATCCGCTAGTCGGCAATCGCCCCCACGCTCACCGTTCCCGCCGCCCGGTGGAACAAGAGGCCGGTCACCGCCGCGTTCTCGAGGCCCCGCGTCTCGGTCACGGCGATCTCCACCTCCTCGAGCAGCGCCGTCACGCGGAGCACGCCGTTGGCGGCCGTGTAGGGCACGGCGACCTCGAAGCCACCGTCGACCACCTCGACCGTCCCCACGCTCGATTCGCCGCCGATCACCTCCACCCCCAGGTCCAGCGACTCGGGAAGCATGTCGGAAGGCGGCCACCACTCGAAGCGAGTCGTACTTCCGGGCGTCGCGTTGGCCTCGGTGGGCTCGAGAACCCGCAGGGCCGACGGGTAGCTCATCGTCGCCGCCACGGTGGCGCCGTCGTCGTACATCTCCGCGGTCTCCGAGGGCGAGTCGATCCAGGCCGAGACGTCGAAGGTCTCCGACACCGCCGCGTCGTTGTCGCAGGCCGTGCCGCGGGCGCCTCCGAGATCGGAGGCCACGCCCTCCTCGTCGGCGAAACGCAGGGTCAACGCGTCGAGCCCCCCGCAGCCGCCGATGGCGCTCGATAGCTCCCACTCGAGCACCGCGAAGACGCCCGAGCGAGGGGGGGTGCTGGTGAGCCCCTCGTTGTCGAGCGAGAGGCGCAGCCGCAGGGGACCGAGCTCCGAGAGCGTCGTCACCGCCGAGCAGGCCAGGATCAGCAGCATGCGCCCATCATGGCACGGTCGAGGGCGGGCACGCACCCGGCCAGCGCACCGCCACCACGCGGTCGGTCGCGACGCGCAGGGCCTCGGTGGACGTGGCACCGCGCGCGGCGACCTGCAACTCGTTGCCGTTGACCGACTCGACCTCCAGCGCCACGCCGTCGAGGGTCACGACGATGTCGGAGGGGAGCCCCCTGTCGAGGGTGAACAGCGAGATCGCGGCCCCGGAGAAGGACACCTGCACGCCGGCGTTCACCACCCGCGCCGCGAGCGCCTCGGAACCCGACGCCAGGCGAAGTTCACCCGGGGCGAGGAGCGCACGCGCGAAGCCCTCGTCGCCGGGCGTGCCGGCGAGCGTGACGGTGAGCGTGTCGCCGTTCCACGAGTAGGGAAGCCCGTAGTCGGCCAGCCGGTTCTCGATGGCCACCCGGTTGCACGCCGCCGGCACCGCGATGGCAAGCGGCTCGCCCCGGGCCTCGCCGGAGGTGGTCCGCACCGCGAGGAACCAGCCGCCTGCGGCCAGGATCATCGCCGAGCCGAACACCACGGGGACGGTGAGGATGGCGGCGCGCTGGTTCACCCGGACACCGGCCAGTCGATGGGGTGCGAGGGCACGTAGCCGAGCACGTCGCGCGCGCGGCGGCCGTCGAGCACGCCCGAGTAGTGGAAACGCCGCCGGTTCATGCCGTAGGAGAAGTCGTGGCCCCGGAGTTGCCGGCGCCACCGGTAGAGCGGCGTCATCCACGCGCCGGGCACCGGGATGGCCGGTCGCCCCCACTTCTGGATGCAGAGCGACAGCGGCAGGGTATCGGCCCCGGGAACGTTGAACACGCCCTGCTCGCCAGCGTGTGCCGCGAGCCCGAGCGCCTCGACGAGGTCGTTGACGCTCATCAGGTTGAGCATCGGGTCGTAGCCCATCGGGCGGAAGCAGATGGGCGACTCGAGGTAGTCGAACAACTGCGAACCCGTGCCCGGCGCGAGCACCTCGGCGCAGCGCAAAACCACGATGCGCAGGGGGGACAGGCCCATGCGCACGCAGGCGTGCAGGTCGGCCTCGACCCGGTCGCGCACGTACTGCGGCGCGTTGGGCGACAGGTTGAGCGGGTGGTCTTCCCCGATGAGCACCGGCAGGTCGGCTTGCACCTGGTAGACCTCGGCGTAGCTGCGGAGCACGAAGGTCTTGACGGTGGGGTGCCGCTCGCACAGCGCGAGGAGGTCGCGGGTGGCCTCGACGTTCCACAGGTGAACGCCTTTCCCTTCCTCGCCCGCCCCGCGGCCCATCGCCGTGTGCAGCACGGTGCGCACGCCCAGGTCGCGCGCCGGGCCGAACAACATCTCGCGCACCCGGCGCTCGCGGCGCAAGTCGACCGACAGGTAGGTGAGCCGCCGGTCGTTGGTGAAGGGCAGGGCCTGCTCCAGCGGCCGCGCCCCCACGGCGAGCACGTGGGACACGCGCTTGTCGTCGAGCAAGGTGCGGACGAGGCGCTCGCCGATCGGTGCATCCGCCCCGGTGACGAGGACGCCACTCACGCGAAAATCCCCTCGCGCTCCCGCAGCCCTTCCTCGAGCAAGCCCTGAACCGCCGCCTTCACGCGCGCCGCCGCCTCGCGCACCGCGCCGGGGTCGTCGGCGTGCTCCGGCCGGTAGTCGAGGTCGGTGCGGATCGGCGCGCCGTAGCGCATGTGGTAGCGCACCGGCAGCGGCAGCGGCGTGAGCGTGATCGGGATGAACGGGGCGCCCATCAGCGCGACGGGAATCCGCCCCACCTGGGGCATCTGCTCCTCGGGACCCACGATGCCGAGCGGCACCACCGGCGCCGAGTGACGGATCGCCAGTTCCACGTGCCCGACCCGCCAGTCCTGGAGCCGGTAGCGGTCGCGGAAGTGCTTGGCGATGCCGGGCACCCCCTCGGGGAAGATCAGCAGCAGATCCCCGGCCTCGAGCAGGGTGCGGGCGTTGCCGCGCGAGCCGCCCACCATGCCGCCGCGAGCGAAGAGGGTGCCGAGCAGCGGCAACATCGGCACGAAGTGGTCGGCCACGGCGCGGGCCACCCGCGGCGGCTGGCTGTGGCGCAGCACGTCGAGCCAGGTCATCGCCGCGTCGGCGGGCAAGGCGCCGGAGTGATTCCCGGCGATGATCGCGGGCCCGTCCCCGGGGATGTTCTCGTGGCCTTTCGACACCACGCGGAAGTAGCCGTCGTAGAGCGGGCCCAGGATCGCCTCGCCCAGGGCCACCACGTCGGGGTGCATGCCGAAGGCGTCGTAACCGTGACCGGCGTCGCGGTAGTGCAAGGCTTGGATACGAGCTTTTTGCTCGTCGGTCAGCCTCGCGTTGGCGATGACGCGCGCGATGTCGAGGGACAGCGACATGGGGCGCGGGGGCTAACTCACGCCGCCGCGAGATACGGCCGCCTCGCGTGGACGATCGCGACGAGCGCCTGGCGGCCGTGCTGGAGCAACTCGGGGAGCCCGACGCCCGTGCCCACCACGCGCGCGACGGCCGAGAACATCACGTCTCCCCCGTGAGTCTCGCTCGCGGCGAGCGGATGCTGAAGATCCCGCGTGCCGACGCGCTGCCCGACCCCTTCGACGCCAGCCGGAGCAGCGCCGAGCGCCTCCGCTGCGAGGGCTGGGCGGTGGCCCACGCCGGGAACTACGAGGTGCATGCCACGAACTCGGAGCGCCCGCGCGGCTACTGGGCGTCCTTCGCCGAAAAGCGCACAGGATGATCGATGCGATCTGGCGGGATCGGCTCGACGCCGTTGCCCTCGCGAGCGGCCTCGCCACCTCCGACCACCCCCGCCTCGCCACCTGGGTGCGCGACCTGAGCGACCAGTACAACCGCGCCGCCTTCCCGGTGCGCTGGACCCCGGAACGCATCGCGGCGAGGCTCCACTTCTTCCTGCCGCGCGACGCGATGAAGGTGGCCACCGCGCTGCGCGACGTGCCGTTGCCCGCGGGCGACGGGCCGGTCGAGGTCCACGACGTCGGCGCCGGCATCGGGGCCAGCGCGCTCGGCGTCGTCCTCGGCTTGCGCGCGCGCGGCCTGTCGCGACCGATGCGGCTCCAGCTCTCCGACACCCATGCCGCTCCGCTCGACCTCGCCGGCCGGGTGCTGCGTGGCCTCCCGGGCGTGGAACTCGACACCAAGTTGTCGCGACCTGAAATCGTCGTATACAGCAACGTGCTGGCCGAGGTCGACCACGGGCGCCCCGAGCCGGCGCGCATCGAGGCCCACGCGCGCATGCTGCGGGCCCAGGCGGCTGGCCTCGTACTGGTCGTCGAGCCTGCCCTGCGCGACTGCGCCCGTCGCCTGCAAGCGGTACGGGATCGGCTGGTAGCGGCCGGGGTCCCCGTGCTCGCGCCCTGCACCCACGACGCGCCGTGCCCCATGCTCCGCCGCGACACCGACTGGTGCCACGACGACCTCCCCGTCGATCTCCCCCCGTGGCTGCACCCCGTGGCCCGCGCCGCCGGCCTGCGCTGGCAGGGGCTCACCTACGCGCGGCTGGTGCTCGGCGAGGCCCCGGCCCCTCGCCCCGCCTTCCGCGTGGTGGCGCCACCGCGCGACAGCCGGGGTCGCAAGGAGCGACTGCTCTGCGGCTCCCTCGACGGCGACGTGCTCACCTGGGTGGACCGGCTCGACAAGCATGCCAGCCAGCAGAACGGGGCCTGGGACGACCTGGCCCGGGGAGATGGCCTGGACCTGTCGCCTGCGGAGCGCCGAGTGGGTCGCGAAACCGTCGTCACGCGGACGGGCTAGTCCGGCAACCACGCCACCACGAGATCCACCGACTCCGTCACCGGGTGGCAGCCGTACTCGTCCATCTCCACCGTCACCGCCTCCATGGCGGTGGTGTGCCCGTCGGCGGTGCCGTACACCTCGATGTCGCCCCACGCCTCCTCGGCGCACCACCAGGTGTCGCCATCGGGCAGGCAGGCCACCGGCTCCATGTCGGCGGCGGCGTAGCCCCACCACACCAGGGGGTTGTCGAGTAGCTCGCCGCTGGAGCCCACCAGCGTGGCCTGCACCGCGTGGACGATGTCCGCCGTGCACGCCACCTCTTCCAGCGTGACCGCCAGCACCTCGCCCTCCACGTGGCACTCGTCGTCGGTCATCCCCACCTCGACCGCCTCGGTCACGGTCACGAAGCCCTCCTTCGCGACGGTGACGACGATCGTCCCCGGTTGTTCCCAGCCACAGGCGTACTGCCCGTCGGCCCAGGGGTTGCAGTCCGTGGCCTCGCCGCCGTCGACCGTGTAGGTGACGGTGGCGTCGGTGACCGGCGCGCCGTCGAGGTCGGCCACGCTCAGGCTCACCGAGGCCATGGCGATCTCGGTGCAGACGTTGCCGTTGTCCGGCTCGTCGAGTTCGCAGGCGACGAGGAGGAGAGGAAGCAGGCGCATGGAAGACTCCTATGCCGGGGGTTCTAGCAAACAACATGCCACACGGAAGGAGCACCCTTTTCACGTGCACCCGTCACCCGACCGGGGCGGCCGGATCAGGGCGTGGTTAGCGTCGCGCCATGATCCTCTTCTTTTTCGCCTGCGGCGAGTCATCCACCGTCAAGAACGGTGGCGAGGTCGACTCGTCCACCGACCCGGTCGACAGCGTGCCGGTGGACGACACCGACGAC
>VGRE01000253.1 GCA_016875435.1 Deltaproteobacteria bacterium
GACAAGGCCGCCGCAGACAAGGCCGCCGCAGACAAGGCCGCCGCAGACAAGGCCGCCGCAGACAAGGCCGCCGCAGACAAGGCCGCCGCAGACAAGGCCGCCGCAGACAAGGCCGCCGCCGACAAGGCCGCCGCAGACAAGGCCGCCGCAGACAAGGCCGCCGCAGACAAGGCCGCCGCAGACAAGGCCGCCGCAGACAAGGCCGCCGCAGACAAGGCCGCCGCAGACAAGGCCGCCGCAGACAAGGCGACGGTCGACAAGGACAAGGGCGGCGTGGACATTCCCGCGGTGGTGATGATGGTGGGCGGGGGCGGCTTGCTCGCGGGCGCCGCAGGCATGAACTTTGTCTTTGTTGAACCTGCCTACGCCGCGATGTTCGATGCCAACGAGAATCCAGGGACGATGTCGCAGAGCACCGCCGACGCGTGGAGGACTCGCTACGACTTCGGGCGGTACGGCACGCTCGCGCTCGCCGGCGTCGGGCTGACCCTGCTCGGGGCTGGCGTGGTGGTGCAACTCGTCGACGACAGCTCGGTGGTGATCCTACCGAGCGGGGTCGCGGTCACCGGGCGCTGGTAGGTCCCGGCGTAGGCATGGTGTTCGCGTTCGTCCTGGCGTGCGCGACCAACGAGGAGGTCGAGGCGGATGCTCCACTGGCGGCCGCCGACGTGGTGGTGGTCGGCGCCGGTCCCGCCGGGCTCGCCGCCGCCTGGGAAGCCGCCGAGCGGGGACGCAGCGTGCTGGTCGTCGACCTCGCGGACAACCCTGGCGGCACGGCGCTCTGGGGCGAGGCCTACACGTTCGCGGCCGGCACCGAGGTCCAGGAAGCGCTCGGCGTGGTCGACTCGCCCGACGCGGCCGCCGCAGAGTGGTACGAGATCACCGGTGTAGAAGCCGATAGTTCCGCATGGGTGGCGCGCTATCTGGCCGCCGCGCCCACCGAGGTGATCGGCTGGCTCCTCGACCTGGGCGTCGTGTTCGACAATGTGCTCGAAGACCCCGACGCCGGAAGCGTGGCGCGCCTGCACCACCCCGAGGGGGGCGGCGCTGGCCTGCTGGCGCCCCTGATCGACGCGCGCAAGCCGGACGAGCTGTGGATGGCCACGGCGGTGACGGGCCTGCGGGTGGACGACACCGGCCGCGTAGTCGGCGTGGCCACCGGCGACGGGGCCTCGGCGTCCGGGTGGATCGAGGGCACCGCGACGGTACTGGCGACCGGCGGCTTCTTGCAGGACAAGGAGCGCGTGGTCGAGCTCGTGCCCTCGCTCGCCGGGCTGGACGACGTGTACCTCGCGGCCGGTGACAACGCGCGGGGCGACGGGCTGCAGTGGGGGGAGGATCTCGGCGCCGCGACGGGGCCGCTCGAGCGCATCGGCTTCTACGCCGATGGCGTTCCCTCCTATGTTGAAGGCGAGGAGCACGGAGCCGCGAAGGTAGGCAGCCTGTCGCTGGCCGTCATCGTCGGTGACGATGGCCAACGCTTCTTCGACGAGTCTCGCTTCGGGAGTTTTCGCGCGGGTCGCGAGATGGTCGACTCGCACGGCGGCGACGCCTGGGCGGTCTTCGACAGCGCCGGGGCGGCGTACATCACCTTCGCCGACCTCGAGTTCACGCCCGACGCGGTCACGCTCGAGGGCCTCGTGAGCCGGGGTTCGAACGCGTTCGTCGCGGACGACCTCGCCTCGCTCGCCGAGGCCACTGGGCTCCCGCCGGACACCCTCGCGGCCACGGTCGACCGCTACAACGGCTTCTTCGGCGCCGAGAGGGTCGATCTCGACCTCGGCAAGAACCTCGAGCAAAGCGCGCCTCTGCTCACACCGCCGTTCTACGCGGTTCGCCTCGTGGCCGCCGCGGCGAAGAACTTCGGCGGGCTCTCGACCGGTGACAACGGCGAGATCCTCGACGAAGGCGGCGAGCCCATCGCGGGCCTGTACGGCGCGGGCGAGCTGGTGGGCATGGCGGGGGGCGACATCGGGGGCTGGGGTTTCGGCGGCTCGATCGGGGCGTGCCTCTACTCTGCGCGCGTGGCGGGCGCGGCCGCCGCCAGCCCCTAGCCCGAGATCAACGAGGCGGGGGCGCCCCGGGTGACCCCGTGGCGTCCGGGGGCGCGAGCGGCACGCTCGGCTCCAGCGCCACCGCCAGGCCGAGCCTTCGCGCGCCGCTTGTGTCGAGCGTGGCCACGCCCGACAGGTTCCAGGCCCCCGCGTACCACGCGCGATCGAAGGGAAGCAGCGGAGGCACGAGCGCGTGGCTCGGCCAGGTGGGGGCGGAACGAACCGGGTCGAGCTGCGCCGCCCGCATGCCCGCCTCCAGCCTCCGGGCGGGCGACGGCAGGACGCCGTCGACAAGCACCACGGCGAGCGACGAAGCGAGCGCGTCGACCGTCGCCCGGAGTCTCGCCCGCGCCCTCGCGGCGCGCGCGTCCCAACCTACCGGCCCGAGCGGGCTGGGTAGACGCGCCAAAAGCAGGGGCACGGTGATGCCGGGCGCCACCCCGACGAAGGCGATGACCGTCGCGGCACCGTCGACGGGGGCGTCGGTCCACGCGTCGCCGTCGCCGCAGGCGTGGAACACCCCGCGCGCGAGGATCGTCACCGGGCCCTCCGGCGTGTCGACCCGCTTGCTCTCGCCACCCAGCCCGTCTTGTACGCGCTCCACCACGGCCGAGGCGGCTGGCCCCACGATCACCACCACGTCGGGCTCAACCGCGAGGATCTTGTCGGCCGCATCGAGCCCCGCGTCGTCGCCGAGGTGCCACTGCACGAGGCGGACGGGCCCCTCGGGCAACGCGAGACCGCGAGCGCACTCCGCGAGCCGCGCGGCCACCACCGGGGGCTCGCCGCCGGGTTCCGGTCCCGGGCGCGGCAGGCGCACCGCGATCGACACGCTCGCCATCGTCAACAAGACGACGACAATCAGCATCGCATCACGACGAACCCACGCGGCGTAGCCCGCCCACGCGGCCACCACCCACCCCAGGGGCTCGAGCAAGAGGAGCAACATCGTCGCCCGCTCGCCGTCGGCGCCCTCTCCCACGAGCAAGCCCGCGAGGGCGCCCGCGGGCACGGTCAGCAGTCGCGGGTCGCGCGGCAGGGTCACGCGCCTTGAAGGGTATCCGGCGCCGGGGAGGCGCATCGCCGACAGGAGGAGATTGGGTGGGGCGAGGGCCCTACTTCACCCGGTACCCCCCCATCTCGTTGTTGAAAATCCAGGCCACCAGCTCGCCAATCTCGAACTCGGTCGCCATGAAGCTCTCGATGCTCGCAGCGGCGGATCCCTCGTCGCGCAGGTGAGCGCGGCCCCGGAGCATCTTGCGACAACGCTCGGCCCAGGTGGACATGTTGCTCGGGCGCAGGTCGATCCAGCCCTTCCGCGCCCAGGCGTCGACCTTCCTGGCGTCGTCGAGCTTCACCTGCTGGTGGTGGCCCTCGAGCTCGGGCACGTTGATGCGCGGGCCGCGGAGCATGCGCTTGCCGTCGGGAAGCAAGATCGGGATGCCGATGCTCGGCGCGGTGCGCGCCGCCCCGGAAGGCTCGAGCACCGCCACGCAGCGGGCGGCGAGATCGGCCGCGTCTTCAGTCGCGGCCACCGCCTCGATCGTGCCGCAGGCGTGCCGAAGGAGCTCCGCTTCGAACAGCAGCTTCGACAGCTCCGGCGGCCCCAGGCGACCAAGCGCCACGCTCGGAATGCCGGACTCGCGCTCCACCACGTCGAGGTCTTTGATGGCCACGCTGCGAACGAGGCCGGCCTTGTAGCTCGGCGTGATCACCGCGCCGTCGAGCGCGCTGATCGCGTCGTTGCCGGTGTTGGCGCCGCGGATCTCGCCCACCACCGTGCGCGCGATCTCCTCCGGGGTCACGTACTCCATCTGCCCGAGGGCAGTGATCGCAGCGAACTCGCCGCGGGTGAACACGCCATTTTCACCCGTGTCGACCACCGGCACCTTGAGCTTGCCCACCCGCTCGTAGCCATTGGTGTCTTCTCGCATGTCGATGGTGCCCGCCACCGCCACCTCGCGCGGGCCGTAGAGCTCGCTGTTGTCGTGCTTGTCGCGGGCCTCCATCACCTGCACCGCGCGGTAGCCGATCATCGCGGCCGGCTTGACCTCCTTCACGATCGGCGCTCCCGGGGTGCGCGCGAGCAGGAACAGGAGGCCGGTATGACCAAAGGCCGCCTCGTTCTTCGCCAGTAGTTTCTTGCTCGGCTTGTCTTCGCTGTGGGTGTACGGGATGTTGAGACCCATCCCGCCCGTGCCGGTGGTGCCCACCTTCACGTACACGCTGGTGGCGTACTCGGTGGTGGCCTGGTGGAGGAAGCGCACGTGGCGGATGAGCTGCGGCACGCTCTGCGACAGCAAGAACGCCTCGAGATCGGCCACGCCCTTCGGGTCGTAGCCCTTGTCGCCGAGCCAGTCGCGCACCTTGGCGGCGCCGTCGAAGACGTCCTGGTAGGAGAAGCCGGTGGCGGTGTTGACGCAGTCGACGATCACCTCGGGACGATGCCGCCGCACCAAGTGGACGAGCTGGTTTTCCCGGTAGGCCTTGTCGTAGTCGTCGTAGAGGGCTTCCAGCAGCTGAGCGCGGAGGGCGGGGTCGGCCATGATCTGCCCGCGGCTGAGCTTGGAGAGCTCGTGGGGCACGAAAAGGTTGCCCCAGGCCGCCACGAAGGCCACGCTGTCGCCGTACTCCTTCTCGAGGCGACGACAGGCCGCCACCGCCTCGGATTCCAGCAACGAGGCCACCACGATGCGGCGCGGCATGAGGTTTGCGACGATCTGGCGGCACACCTGCAAGCCCACGAGGCCGGCGCCGCCGAGGATGAGGAAGTCGTGGTACACGCGCACTCCGGGAGGCGCCGCCCCTTATCTCTCAGCGGCGCGGGTTCGCCCGCGCCCACTGGACGAAGCGAGTCAAGATCGTCTGGGCCTCGGGCGTGTCGGGCGTGGCCTCCATCGCGCGGTCGATGGCGCGCGCGCCCGCGTCGTCGGCGTAGTGCGCCCGGTAGAAATTCCAGCGCTCGATGGTGGTGGCCTTGCGCAGCTCGGGGTGGAACTGGGTGGCCCAGAAGGGGGCGCCGTCGACCTTGAAGGCCTGGTTGTGAATCTTCTCGCCGGTGGCGAGCAAAGTGACCCCGCTCGGCAGCCGGTCGACGTGATCGTGGTGGCCGAGCTGAGCGAAGAATGGCGACGACAGGTGGCCCATCAGCGGGTCGGCCCGGCCGTCGGCGGTGAGGTGGATGGGGAAGGCGCCGAGCTCGCGCCGCGCGTCGTCGTGGTTGACCTCGCCGCCCAGCGCCAGCGCGAGGCCCTGGAAGCCGAAGCAGCTCGCCCAGGCGGGGATTTTCCGGTCGACGGTGGCCACGAGCGCGTCGAGCATGCGCTTGACCCAGTCATGCGTGTCGAGCACCGAGTAGGCGCCCGATCCGCCGAAGAAGAGCATCCCGGCCTCGTCGAGCAAGCGCTCGTCGAGACCGCCCGCCGAGGCGTAGGCGATCTCGAGGCCGGGGAGACCGGTGCTCTCCGCGAAGCATCGGAGTTCCTGTCGCGACATTGGATCGCCGGAGTCACGCAGCGAGACGAGGACATTGCGCATCGGACAGCGGACTAACCGTCCCCGGCCAAGAAAACAGTGACGGCCCTGTAAGGCCGCGCGCCCGGGCCCGTTGTCCGAGCGCAAAACGGAGTCTCCCCATGATCCTCTCCCTCCTCATCAGCGCCTGCGCCAACAAGACCTTCGCCGAGCTCGAAGAAACCGAGGACACGCTCTCGAGCGTGCGGTCCGGCACGATGGTGGCCGAGGCGGAGGTGGAGGAGGTCGA
The DNA here is from genome assembly GCA_016875435.1 of Deltaproteobacteria bacterium. Classification (GTDB taxonomy): domain Bacteria; phylum Myxococcota_A; class UBA796; order UBA796; family SXON01; genus SXON01. Next base: position 5,818 of record VGRE01000253.1, read on the forward strand.
GGTCAAGCCGTTGCGCATGCCCAGCGGGCAAGCGGTCACCCGCGAGTGCTTCGGCTCCGCGCGCGGCAACTACGGCGCGAGGAACAGCGCGGGCCCGGGAGCCGGCTACGGCGGCGGCTACGGCGGCGGCGGCAGCGCCACGACCGGCGGCGGAC
>VGRE01000254.1 GCA_016875435.1 Deltaproteobacteria bacterium
TTCCAGCAGGAACACTTCGTGGCGGTGACGAGCGACGCCGACTGGCGCTCGGTGTACGTCGACGAGTTGGAGGCGATGAACGAGGCCATGGATCCCTCGGTGACCGTTCCGCTACTGTTGGCCTGGGACGCCGAGATTCGCCCGTCGGTCGAGGCCGACCCCCACCGGACCTTCGACATGGCGGAGCACGACGCCACGGTGGAGGCCCTCGCGACGTGGATTCAGTCGCGACACGACTACGTGCAGAGCTGGGTGCGGTGCGCACGCGATGCGGCGTCTGACGCCGACGGCGACGGTGTGCTGGCGTGTGACGACCGCAACGACGACACGCCGGTGTCGGCGGAAGCGTGCAACGGTCTCGACGACGACAACGATGGCTGGGTAGACAACGACGCCAGTTGCGACGACTGCGTGGCCCACGGAATCGACGACTACGACCTGCTTTTCTGCCGATATCCGCGCACCTGGAACGCGGCCCAGGCCAACTGCGAGGGGCGAGGTGGCAGCCTGCTCTACCCGACGGCCACCGAGGAGGTCTACCTCACCTTCTTCTACACCTGGCCGGTGTTCGAGGACTGGTGGCTGGGCGACGACTACGGCAGCACTTGCCTGGCGTGGATCTCGGGCGAGTTCGACTACGGCACGGCGCCCTGCGCCGAGGAACACCCGAGCGTGTGTCGCCTGTAGGACGGCTGTCCCCCTGGATGCGGCAAGTCGCCGGCCGGCCATCGGCACGCCGCCATCGCCCGCGGGGTGCTGGTGGGTTGCGATTCTCGGCGTGTCTCCGCTGGGGCCCAGCCCGGTTGCCCCCGTGCGGTGAGCCGCATTCGCATCTCGGAGGGCTTGGTTTCGATATTGTCTTATTTAGAGCCGGATAGTTATCCCGCCTAGTTCTCGTTCCCCTCTTCCTCGGGACCCTCGGCCTTCTCCTCGATGGCCGCGGTTTTGCCCTTGACCGCGTCGGTGAGGTAGAGAAACACCCGTCGAATCTGGTGCTTGTCGTAGTCTTCGCGGTAGGCGGGCATGCGTCCCTTCCCGTCGAGCACCAGGTCGACGAGGCGATCCATCTCCTGGTCGCCCGGCACGCCCTTCTCGAGGAGCGGCACGAGCGTGGGCACCCCGCCCACCATCGCGGCGGCGGCGGGGCCGTCGCCCGTCCCCGTCTCGCCGTGGCACTGCCAGCACGATTTCAAGTATGTGTCGCGACCTGCCTCGCGGTCGGGTTTTCGCTTCGTTGGGACCGAGTTGGCCTTCGGCGTCTCGACGGGTTTCTTGACCGGGGTCTTGGAGGGGACGGGTTTCGGCGCCTCGTCCTGCTCCTTCTCGTCGGCCGGGCCCTCGGCCTGCGCGCGGGCGCATCCGGTGAGCAGGAGCGCGAGGAGGCAAGCGAGAGCCATGGACGCGCGCGGCCTATCCCAACGCCGCGGCCCGGGCCGCCGGCTTCGTGGGTCTCGGCGGCAGCCTCGCCGGCTCGGAGGTGCTCGAGGTGACGGTGGCGAGGGGGTTGCCCGAGTCGCTGAATGCGAACATCGCCTTCTCGGCCACGGCATCGCTGCACCAGTTCGATGCGACCCAGGGCTACGACACGCGCCCGTACGGCGGGCTCCGCTTGCGGGTTGACCTCGGGGCGGCCGTCATCCGGGCGCCGAGCACCGTGATCGAGCTGGCTGGCCGAGAGCACAGCGTCGCCGCCCCAAAAAAGTCGAATCGCCGGTTCTCGCACTGGGCGAAAACCGGCGACTGAGGGTGTGGCGGAGCGGACGGGACTTGAACCCGCGGCCTCCGGCGTGACAGGCCGGCGTTATAACCGACTTAACTACCGCTCCGTTGAGGCAAAGTCGCAAGTGGTGGGCGGAACTGGGTTCGAACCAGCGACCCGTACCTTGTAAGGGTACTGCTCTTCCGACTGAGCTATCCGCCCGAGGGGGGATGACCCCGCCAGTTGGACGCGCCGCGCTTATGCCAGCTGCGCGCGCCCGTCAAGCTTCACACCGGCTCGCCGGGCGGCAAGTGGCTGGGCGCGCCATCGCCCGTCACCTCGTCGTCTTCGTTGTCCGCGGGACGAGGCCCGTCGACGGGCGCCCCCGCCACGTGCTCCACGGGCCCGCGGAAGATGCGGGCACGCGGCACGGCGAGGGCCTGCGTCAGCACGTCGTCCATGTGGTCGACGGGGATGATGGTGATGGCCTCCTGTACCTTGCGCGGCACGTCGCGCAGGTCGGCCACGTTGTCCCGAGGAATGAGTACGATCGCGACACCTGCTTGCTGGGCAGCGAGTAATTTCTCCTTGAGGCCGCCGATCGGGCGCACCTGGCCCCGCAGCGTGATCTCTCCCGTCATCGCCACGTCGCGGCGCACGGGGAACCCGCACACCGCCGACACCACCGCCGTGGTGAGCGTGATGCCGGCGCTCGGGCCATCCACGCCCCAGAGCTCCGGGACGTGAACGTGCAGGTCGATCGCCTGCCAGAAGTCTTCCTTCAGGCCGAGCTCCGCCGAGCGCAGCCGCATGTAGGTGATCGCCGCCTCGCAGCTCTCGCGGAAGACGTTGCCCAGCTGCCCGGTCATCTTGGTGCGACCGGTGCCGCGGACCGTGGCCGCCTCGATGGGGACCATCACGCCGCCCGCCGCCGTCCACGCGAGGCCGTTGACGAAGCCGATCGCGTCGCGGTCGAGCACCCGGCCGTGCCGGTGCCGGGGGACGCCGAGGAGCTTCTCGACCGCCGCCTCGTCGATGCGCACGGGACGGTCGATCTTCTTCGCCAAGACCCGCCGAGCCACCTTGCGACACACCGTCGCCAGCTCGCGCTCGAGGTTGCGCACGCCCGCCTCGCGCGTGTACTCGCGAACGATTCGCGCCACGGCCTCGCGGCTGATGCGGATATTCTCCGCCTTCAACCCGCTATTATCCATCTGTTTGGGCACAAGATAGCGCCGCGCGATCGCCAGTTTTTCGGCCTCGGTGTAGCCGGCGAGCCTCACGATCTCCAGGCGGTCCTGCAGGGGCGCGGGGATCCCTTGCAGGTTGTTGGCGGTGCAGACGAACATCACCTTGGAGAGATCGTAGTCGAGATCGAGGTAGTGGTCGTTGAAGGTTCCGTTTTGCTCGGGATCGAGCACTTCGAGCAGGGCGGAGCTGGGGTCGCCCCGGAAGTCGGCGTTGAGCTTGTCGATCTCGTCGAGCAGGAACACCGGGTTGCTGGATCCCGCCTTGCGCAGGCCCTGGATGATCTTCCCGGGGAGCGCCCCGATGTAGGTGCGGCGGTGGCCTCGAATCTCTGCCTCGTCGCGCACGCCGCCGAGGGCCACGCGCACGAACTTGCGGTTGGTGGCGCGGGCGATGCTGCGCGCCAGTGACGTCTTGCCCACGCCCGGCGGGCCGACGAGGCAGAGGATCGGTCCCGAGAGCTTGCCCGTCAACGACGCGACGGCGAGGTACTCGAGGATGCGAGACTTCACGCGCCCGAGGCCGAAGTGATCGGCGTCGAGCACCTCGCGGGCCGCGACGAGGTCCACGCGGTCTTCGGTGAACTCGCCCCACGGCAGGGCCAGCATCACGTCGAGGTAGTTGCGCACCACTGCGGCCTCGGCGCTCATTGGGCTCATCATCTTGAGCTTGCGCACCTCTCGCTCGACGCGTTCCCGCGCCTCGGGGCTCAGCTTCCTCTCGGCAGCCTTCTGCTCCAGCTCGGTGAGCTCGCTTCGGAACTCGTCTTTGTCGCCCAGCTCCTTCTGGATCGCCTGCATCTGCTCGTGGAGGTAGTGCTCCTTCTGCGAGCGCTCCATCGACTTCTTCACGCGGGTCTTCAGCTTGCGCTCCACCAGGAGCACCTCGATCTCCGCCTGGAAGAAGGCGAGTAGCGTCTCCAGGCGCTTGTGTGGGTCTTCCTGTGCCAGCAGCTCCTGGCGTTGCTCGGTCTTCAGCTGCAGGTGCCGCACCACGGTGTCGGCGAGGCGCCCGGCCTCCTCGATGGCCTGCACCTGGACGATCACGTCGGGAGTGGCGGACTTGTTGAGTCGCACGAACTCGTCGAAGGCTTCCTTCACCTGCCGCATCAGCGCCACCGTCTCCGGGCCGGCGGGCGCTGGTTCCGGCAGTTCCTCCACCTCCACCAAGAAGTGCTCCTGCTCGCCGACGAAGTGCAAGATCCGCGCCCGTCGCAGGCCATCGACCAGCACCTTCACCGTGGCATCGGGCAGGCGCATCACCTGCACCACCGAGGCCACGGTTCCAACCTCGTGCACCTCCGACGGCGTGGGCTCCCGCGTGCCCGCCTCGCGCTGCGTGGCGAGGAAGATCTCCTTGTCGCCCTTCATCGCCTCGTTCAGCGCCGCGATGCTGCGCTCGCGACCCACGATGAAACTGACCGCCGCGTGGGGGAAGACCACGAGTTCCCGCAGGGGGAGCAGCGGAAGCCGTCGCTCCCGGTTCGGATTGCTCGGGCGACGCTCACGGAAGAACATGGGACCTCAAACGGCTTCGTTTTCGTAGACTAGGATGGGCTCTTTCTTCTGCGCCACGACCTCGTCGGTGACGACACACTCGCGCACCCCGCTCTTCCCGGGCAGGTCGTACATCACGTCGAGCATGAGCTCCTCGACGATCGCGCGCAGGCCGCGGGCCCCCGTCTTGCGCTTGATCGCCTCCGTGGCGATCGCGGCCAGCGCGGTGTCGGTGAAGCGCAACTGCACGCCCTCCATCTCGAAGAGCTTCTGGTACTGCTTGGCGAGCGCGTTCTTCGGGCGCACGAGGATGTCGACGAGCGCGGCCTCGTCGAGTTCTTCGAGCGTGGCTACCACCGGCAGACGGCCGAGGAACTCCGGGATGAGCCCAAAGCGCAGGAGGTCTTCGGTCTCGACCTGGGCCAGCAGCTCGCCGGGGCGGTAGGCCCGCCGTTCCTTCATCTCCTGGCCGAAGCCAACGCCCGACTTGTTGAGGCGCTGCTCCACGATCTTGTCGAGGCCCACGAAGGCGCCGCCGCAGATGAAGAGAATGTTGGTGGTGTCGATCTGCAGGAACTCCTGCTGCGGGTGCTTGCGGCCGCCCTTGGGCGGCACGTTGGCCACGGTGCCCTCGATGATCTTCAGCAGGGCCTGTTGCACGCCCTCGCCCGACACGTCGCGCGTGATCGAGGGATTCTCGCCCTTGCGCGCGATCTTGTCGATCTCGTCGACGTAGATGATGCCCTTGAGCGTGCGCTCCACGCTGTACTCGGCGGCCGTGAACAGCGAGAGAACCACGTTCTCGACGTCCTCACCCACGTAGCCGGCCTCGGTGAGCGAGGTGGCGTCGCAGATGGCGAAGGGCACGTTGAGCTTCTTGGCCAGGGTCTGCGCCAGCAGGGTCTTGCCGGTGCCGGTGGGACCGATGAGCAGGATGTTGCTCTTCTGCAACTCCACGTCGTCGCGATTCGCGCGCGCGTCGATGCGCTTGTAGTGGTTGTGGACCGCGACCGAGAGCACTTTTTTCGCCCGGGCCTGGCCCACGACGTAGTCGTCGAGGTGGCGAGCGATCTCGATCGGCCGGGGGACGAGGGCGCGCGCGGCGGCGAAGTCCTCGCGCTCGTACTCCTCGGTGATGATCTCGTTGCAAAGCTCCACGCACTCATCGCAGACGTAGACGCTCGGCCCGGCGATGAGCTTTCGAACGTCGCGTTGCGACTTGCCACAGAATGAGCAGGTGAGATCTTTGTCGCGGGTCTTGCGGTGCAAAAGGAGCCTCTGGGCTCAACGTAGCCGGGTCGAGCATCGGCCGCAGCGTCCCTGGCCTAAGGCTGCAACACCCACACCGTCACCCCGGTGCCGTCGTCGAAGTGCTGCTCCTCGGCGATCAGCTCGGCAAAGGGCAACCTCGCGTAGTCGAGGCCTGCCGCCCCGTACGCCTCCTCGTCGAGCACGATGAACCGAAGCCCCTTCTGGGCCAGGATGCGCGCCCGTGCGGCGCGGTTCTCCG
>VGRE01000255.1 GCA_016875435.1 Deltaproteobacteria bacterium
GCAGCCGACGGGGTCGAGGGGAACTCGACGTCGGTCGCGTCCACCACCAGCGTACCGCCGCCGCTCGCGGCCAGGTCGCCCTCGAACAGCGTCGAACCGGCGGCGACGCCGCGCGCCGGGCCACCTGCCCGCTCCTGCGCCGCGAGCGCCTCCGGAGAAGAGCCCCCCGAGTTGCTCCGCAGGGCGAGCGGCGGCCCGCTCATGTCGAGGTCCAGCGCTCGGGCCGCCTGCTCGATGGCGTCGGCCATGTCGTCCGCGCTCGCGTAGCGCTCGTCCGGCTTGTACCGGCAAGCGCGCTTGATCACGTCCGCCAGCTCGCGGGGGATGGCCTTGAAGAGCCGGTCGTGGAACTCGGTGGCGTAGAGGTCGAAGGGCTCCTCGCCGGTGAGGAGCACGAAGAGCGACGCGCCCGAGGCGTAGAGGTCCGCCCGCGCGTCGGCGCGCTTCGCGCTCGCCCGCTGTTCCGGCGGCATGTACGCCAGCGTCCCCATTATCGCGCTGGTGCGGGTTAGGTTGTGGGAGGCGCCCTCGTTGTGCGCGATCCCAAAGTCGGTGAGCTGGGGCGTGCCGTCGGCGGCAAGTAGCACGTTGTGGGGCTTGATGTCGCGGTGGATGACGCCCGCGGCGTGCGCGCACTGCAGCCCGCGCAGCATCCCGATGATGTAGCGGCAGGCTGCCGCCGGAGGGAGCCCGGTCGGCGAGGCCTCGAGCTGGTCGATGAGGCTCCCGCCGGAGAGCAGGTCCATGACGATGAAGGGCCGGTCGCCATCGAGCGCCACGTCGTACACGCTCACGATGTGGGGATGGCGCAGGCGCGCCATGGTGCGCGCCTCGGTGAGGAAGCGCACCCGCAGCTTCTCCACCTTCGCGAGCGCCGGGCTCATCACCTTGATGGCGCGGGGGACGCGCAGCACCTCGTCCACGACCTCGTAGACCGAGGCCATGCCGCCCTCGCCGAGCTGGCGGACGACGCGGTAGCGCTGGTTCAGGAACTCGTCGGTCGGCGGGGTCGGGTCCACCTGTGCTCCGGTCACGTTAGGGGCAGTTATGCTAGCCGACTTCGAGGCCCGAGTCTCGTGGGCGCCGTCAACGCCGCCCCCGGACAGCACCTCAACGGTCCAGTAGCCGACGTCGGAGTGGTTCCAGCGAAGCCAGGACGAAAGCGCGCCGCCACCGAGGTCGGCGCCGGTCCCCGACCCCCGGGGGCCGTAGCCGTCGTCGAGCATGGCGCCGCTCACTCGAGCACGGCATCACCCCAGCAACCGCGAAGCGAACGATCAAGGACATGAGCACGGCGGAGGCCGTCGAGGATGCGCCGCGTGGCCGGGTCACCGCGCGCAAGGAACCCCTCCAACTCCTCGTGGACATGCACCGGCAGCGCATGTGCGCGTCCTGGACGACGGCGCCGACCACGCGCCAGGCGGCGTCGGTGGCGACCTCGTTCTCCGTCAGCGCCAGAAAGCGGTCGAGCAGCGAGCCCTCCGCGTCGCCCACGCCCCCGGTCCCAGGCGGCCCGCGGGCATTGACCAGGGGGCGCCGAGGGTGCTACCCTGGCAGGGCCGGTCCCCGGCCTGTTCCCCTGCGCGCAGGCGTGTGATTTGGAGTCCTGATGCGATTCTTTCTGCTCATCGGCCTCCTCGGGACCAGCGGGTGCGTCGTCGACAGCACGGTGAAGCACTACACCGAGCCGCCGCAGGTCACGATCGAGACGCCGGTCGACGGTGCCGCGCTCGACGAGGCCGTGCCCGTGCTGATGCGCGGCAGGGTCACCGACGAGGCCTTCGAAGATTCGCTGTCCGCCATCACCGCCACGTGGGCCGTGAACGGAGGGCGCGCCTGCGAAGGCGCGGTGGTCGACGTCAACGGCATCACCGAGTGCGAGTCCACGTTCGACCGGGGCACCGCGACGGTCAGCCTCACGGCCGTGAATCCGGATGGCAAGTCGGCCAGCGCCGTGGTCGAACTCGAGGTCGTGAAGAACGATGCTCCGCTGGCCGAAATCGTTTCGCCGACGGATGGGAACGACTACTTCGCCAACCAGTTGACGCTCTTCGAGGGCCTCGTTTCCGACGGCGAGGACCGCGCCGAGGAGATGTCGGTCACGTGGGAATCGTCGGTGGACGGGGTGCTCGGCTTCTCGTCGACGCCGACCTCGGACGGCAAGACGAACGGATCGACGATGCTGACGGTGGGCGAGCACCAGATCACCCTGACCGTGACGGACTCGACCGGGCGCACAGGCTCAGACACGACGACGATCGACGTCGCGGTGGGCGAGAAGCCCGAAATCGAGCTCGTCTCGCCCGTGATGGGCGACGTCGTGAACCTCGATGAGATCGTGTTCTTCGAGGCGAAGGTCAGCGACTACGAAGACGACCCGGAGACGATGAGCCTCTCGTGGGAAAGCGACCTCGACGGCGTGTTCTCCACGCAGTCTGCATCCAGCGATGGCAACGCCGCCTTCAGCTTCGATTCGCTCTCACGGGGCGTGCACACCATCACGGTCTACGCGACCGACAGCGACGGCATGTCGGCAGAAGACAGCGCCACGCTCTACGTCAACGGCGTGCCCGAGGCGCCGACCGTGCACATAGATCCCGACCCGGCCCAGTCGGACGAGCCGCTGACTGCGATCATCGACACCGCCGCCTACGATCCGGATGGCGACACGGTCAGCTACGGCTACCACTGGTACCTGAACGGGGTGGATACCGGGTTGACGACCAACCCCTTGCCCGCCGCCGCCACGGCTCGCGGGGATGTCTGGACCGTGTACGTCTACCCAGACGACGGCTACATCGAAGGGCCCGCCGGTACGGACAGCATCACGGTCGGCAACAGCCCCCCCACGATGACCGGCGTGACGATCACGCCCGCAACGGCCTACACCGACGACACCCTCACGGCGAACCCGGCGGGATTCACCGACGACGACGGCGACACCGAGGCCTGGCACTACCAGTGGAACGTGAATGGCAGCGCGCTGAGCGGGGCGACCGACCCGACGCTGGCCGGGAGCAACTTCGTCAGGGGCGATTCGGTGACCGTCACCGTGTGGCCGTACGACGGCCGCGAAGAGGGCACGAGCACGACATCGGCGGCCCGAACCATCGAGGATTCCACGCCCACCACGCCGGTGGTGCTCGTCACGCCGAGAAGCCCGGAGCGGGAAGACGACCTGACGTGCACGGCCACCAGCAGCGACACCGACGGGGACACGCTGACCTACGCCTACTCCTGGACAAAAGACAGCGCGCCCACCGGCGAAACCGGCTCCACCATCAGCGCCGCGCTGACCGAGAACGGCGAGGTGTGGACCTGCTCCGTGACAGCCACGGACGGCACCGAGACCAGCGCGGCCGGTTCGGATTCGGTGACGATCGACGACTACGTCAACGTCCCCCCCGAGGCGCCCACGATTCACATCACGCCCGACCCGGCCCAGTCGGACGATGCGCTCACGGCCGTGGTCGATGTAGACAGCTACGACCTCGACGGCGACACGATCAGCTACGGCTACCGCTGGTACGCAGACGGCGTGGATTCGGGAGTCACCTCGGTCACCCTTCCCGCGTCGGCAACGACGCGCGGCGAGACCTGGACGGTGGTGGTGACCCCGAACGACGGGCATCAGGACGGCGACAGCGAGTCTGCCAGCATCCTCGTGGAAAATACGCCGCCGAGCATGAGCAGTGCTTCCATCTCGCCGTCCACGGCCTACACCGACGACACCCTCACCGCGACTCCCTCCGGGTTTGCAGATGACGACGGCGACACCGCCGGGTACCGCTACCAGTGGTACCTCGGCGGCGGGGCGATCTCGGGCGCGACCAGTTCCACGCTGGCGGGCACCTACTTCTCCAAGGGCGATTCGGTGACCGTAGGCGTGACGCCGTGGGACGGCATCGACGTGGGTACGACGGTCACCTCCCCGAGCCTCACGATCTCGAACAGCACGCCGACAGCCCCCGGAGTTGACCTCACGCCGACGTACCCCGAGGATGACGACAGCCTCGCCTGCTCGGTGGCCACGGCAAGCTCCGACGCCGATGGTGACACGATCACCTACGCCTACAGTTGGACGGTGAACGGCGTCGCGAGCGGGCTTTCGACATCGACCGTGGCTTCGTCGTACACGCGGAACGGTGAAACCTGGGTCTGCTCGGTGACCGCCAGCGACGGCACGGCGACGAGCAGCCCGGGAAGCGACTCTTCGCTCGTCAGCGACTACACGGCGCCGAGCGCTCCCGTGCTCACGACGCTGTCGCCGTACCGCAACCAGACGTCGGCAAACGTGGCCGGAACAGGCGAAGTGAGCGCGACCATCACGCTGTACAAGGACTGCGGCTCGGGGATTTCGACCACCAGCGGCACCTCCTCCGGCACCGGCACCTTCAGCATCTCCCAGACGCTCACGGCCGGCACCAACTGCTCGTTCTACGCCACGGCGACGGACAGCTACGGAAACACCAGTGCCGTTTCGAACACGGTCTCCACCGAGGCCTGCGATCCGGTCGACGACTACGAGGATGCCACCAGCTACGGCGATAGCTGCACCGACCCGATCATCGACTGGTCGACCTTGAGCGACGCAGGCACCACCGCGCTCACCTTCACGGGCAACATCCTCGATGCGACCGACGAGGACTGGTACTACGTCGAAACCAGCGACTCCCTCACGACCGGGCTGAACTACTACAACTTCCACGTCGAGATGGTGGCGGGCACGAGCGAGTACGGGTTCGTGGTGTACGAGGGCGGCTGCGGCAGCGCGTACCTGGACTGCGGCTCGGGCTCCAGCGGCGACCCCGAAGGCAGCGGCTACACCGAGTACAACTATTTCGCGCAGGACGCCGGCGACGGGAGCCACACGATCCCCAGCGACTACCGCGCCTGCTACGACAGCAACGGCGCGTACAACAACTGCGAAGACCTGAGCTCCGACTACTACATTCACGTATTCCGCACCTCGAGCGCCTACTCCTGCCAGGAGTACACGCTCGAGATCACCAACGGCGTCTGGTAGGGCGGCAGGCGAGGCCGCGCGTCGCCCGGGCGCCACTGCTCCCGTGCTCTGGCTCCTTGCCTGTCCCGAGTCCTTCACCGGCGACGAGGTCGGCCACGAAGCTTACTAGGCTGTCGCGAAGTCCCCTGGAATACCGGATGCCAACAAGATCTAGTTGGGCCAGGCGATCAGCTTCCCGCCCACTCTCGATGCCGGCGGCAAGACCTACAACTACCGACCCAAAGTTGGAGTGGACCTGGATCAAGGATCCGAACCTCTACAGGAATCCTCCCCCTGCCGATGTCGCCCAGCGCCTCATCTCCCTCTCCGGCCCAACGTCTGACTAGATCCAGTCTTTCAATTCTGGCGCTATATGCATTCTGATCAAGCTCGGAGCAGGTGTGCCCTACTTGATCAGGACAGCGACGTGCAAGCAGACGGACGGTGACCCAGGTTCGTTCAGCAGTACGAAAGGTGGTGACCCTCGGGGGCAAGGAGTACGCGCTGGAGCCGCGGCGTGCCAGCTTCGACAGCTATAATGTCCACGCTGATGTGTCGGGGAGGGGATAGGACGGATGAACCGGGGAGGCGCGATGATCGGTCTGTGGTGGATGGTAGCGTGCGTGTCGCCACGGCGGGTCCATGAACCAGAGGTGGTCGCTCCGGCACCGCCCGCTGGAGAACCGCTCGTATGAAGGCGTGAACTGGCAGGCGATCCACCTCACCGACGAAGGGGCGCGGGACGGAGGCGCGCTCTGGCTGTACCTGTGCGCATTCTGATCTCGGGTGGCCCCGGCGGTCCCGGAAGCTCTGCCACCCACCGAGGAATCGGACCTAGCGGATCGCGTACCCCCAGGTATAGGACGTACCGCGGTACACGCACCCCGATCCGGTGGCCCATGCCCAGGTGTAGTCCAGGCGCCCGCCGGAG
>VGRE01000256.1 GCA_016875435.1 Deltaproteobacteria bacterium
GTCGGCGTCGGCGTCGGCGTCGGCGTCGGCGTCGGCCGCGTCGTCGGCCGCGTCGTCGTCCTTCGACTGGTCGTCGGTCCCGAAGCAGCCGCCGAGTGCGAGGGCCGTAATGATGCTGAGGCGCATGGAGTCTCCGTGAGGGGATGGGGATCGAAGAGCCGCCGGACCTTACTCGACCACGCCCTCCCTCGCAAGGCCTTTTGGCGGCGGCCTGCCGCCGTTGCGGGAGCGAGGTATCGCGGGGTGATGCGCATCGCCGTGACCAGCGACATCCACGTGGACAAGAACGGTCCCGGCGTGCTCCGCGCGCTGGCCTCGCGGGTGGCCGAGTTGCAGCCCGACGTGCTGGTGCTCGCCGGCGACGTGGCCACCCCCCTGCCCACCCTGCTCGAGGCGCTGCTGTCGCTACGCCCGTGCGCGCGGGAGATGGTGTTCGTAGCGGGGAATCACGACGTGTGGAGCCACCCCCTGTCGCTGGCGCAGGGCGTGGATGCCTGGACGCGCCTCGACCGCCTGATCCCGGCGCTCTGCCAGGAGGCGGGCGTACACGACCTGGACACGGGCCCGGTCGTGATCGACGGCGTGGGCTTCGTCGGCACCCTCGGCTGGTGGGACCTCTCCATGCGCGACGAGGCGCTGGGCGCCCCCGAGGATGCCTACCAGCGCGGCGAGTTCGGCGGCCTGCGCTGGATGGACCACGTTTTCGCGCGTTTCCGTCGCGAGGGCGAGGACATGCCCTACGCCCAGGTGGCGGTCGAGCTCCGAGAACGGCTGCGCGCGCAACTGCAAGCGGTCAACGCGGACCGCGTGGTCGGCGTCACCCACATGGTGCAGTTCCCCTCGCAGCTGGCCTACAAGTCCCACCCGGGCTGGCGTTTCTGCCAGGGCTTCATCGGTCACCGGTCCCTAGGTGAGATGCTGGCGGCCGACGAGCGCGTGGTGTTGTCCGCCTGCGGCCACACGCACTCGCCGAGCGACCAGCAGATCGGTCGGCTGCGCGCGGTCTGCTCGCCGCTCGGCTACCGCGGCGAATGGCTCGGCCGCCCCGACGTGCAGGCGGTCGAGCGCGCGGTGAGCCTCGTGGAACTCTAGCGGTCGCCGCCGGCCTTGCCGATCTTTCCGGTGCTGAGGATCTGCTTGACGTCGTCCGCGAGGTCATTCACGCCTTCCTCGAAGGTGGGGACGAACACCCAGGCCGCCGCCACGAGCGCGATGACGATCACGCTGATGAGCAGCATGTACTCGACGGTGGACTGGCCTTCTTCTTCGCGGATGAGGTCGGTGAACATGGGAGGCTCCAGGGGGTTCGACGGGAAGGAAAGCAAGCCCCGTGCCAGCGGGTGAACCACCAGTTTCGCCCCGGGACGGACCCGTCGCTGCCCCAGGGATGTCGCACACCGCCCCGGCGGTGTCTCACACCTCGAAGCTGATGCCCTGGGCCAGCGGCAGGTCGCGTCCCCAGTTGAGCGTGCAGGTTTGGCGGCGCATGTAGGCCTTCCAGCTGTCGCTCCCGGCCTCGCGGCCCCCGCCTGTCTCCTTCTCGCCGCCGAAGGCGCCGCCGATCTCGGCACCCGAGGTACCGATGTTGACGTTGGCAATGCCGCAGTCGGAGCCGGTCGCGGAGAGGAAGGTCTCCGCGGCGCGGAAGGAGTCCGTGAAGATGGCTGACGAGAGCCCCTGCGCCACGTCGTTCTGCGCGGCGATCGCCTCGCTGAGCTCGCTGTACTCGAACAGGTAGAGGATCGGCGCGAAGGTCTCTTCCTTGCAGATCGGCATCTCGGGACGGGCGCGGATGAGGGTGGGCTGCACGAAGTGCCCCGGGCGGTCCAACCGCTGGCCGCCCGCGAGCACCTCGCCGCCCTGGGCCACGGCGGCGGCGACCGCGTGCTCGAATCCGGCCACCGCCCCGGCGTCGATGAGCGGCCCCACGAGCGTGCCGTCAGCGAGAGGATCGCCGATGCGCACCTGCTTCCACGCCGCCACCAGCCTCGCGGTGAAGTCGGCGGCGATGCTGCGGTGCAGGAAGAGCCGCCGCGTGGTGGTGCAGCGCTGGCCGGCGGTGCCCACCGCGCCGAAGAGGATGCCGCGCAGCGCGAGACCGAGGTCGGCGCTCGGCTCGACGATGATGGCGTTGTTGCCGCCGAGCTCGAGGAGGCTACGGCCCAGGCGATCGGCCACGACTCGTCCCACGTGGCGCCCCATGCGGGTGCTGCCGGTGGCGCTCACCAGCGGGAACCGGGGGTCGCGGATCATCGTCTCCCCCACGTCGGCGTCGCGGCCGATCACCAGGCCGAAGAGGCCGCTCCACCCGTGCTTCGCCAGCACATCCTCGCAGGCGCGGTGGGTGGCGATGGCGGTGAGCGGGGCCTTCAGCGAGGGCTTCCAAACCACCGCGTCGCCGCAAACCGCGGCGATCATCGCGTTCCAGGCCCACACCGCGTTCGGGAAGTTGAAGGCGGTGATGACGCTGACGAGCCCCAGCGGGTGCCACTGCTCGTACATCCGGTGGCTCGACCGTTCGCTGTGCATCGAGAGGCCGTAGAGCTGTCGCGACAGGCCCACGGCATAGTCGGCGATGTCGATCGTCTCCTGCACCTCGCCCTGGCCCTCGGCGCGGATCTTGCCGACCTCCAGCGACATCAGCGCGCCGAGATCCTCCTTCCTCGCCCGGAAGGCCTCGGCCATCTGTCGCACCAGCTCGCCGCGCTTGGGCGCGGGGAGCATGCGCCACTCCCGGAATGCCCGCTCCGCTTCCTTCACCACCGCCTCGTACTGCTCGCGGGTGGCGAGCTGCACCCGGGCGAGCGCCTCGCCCGTGGCCGGGTTCTCGCTGGTGATGTCGCCGTCGTAGCCCTCGGCGATGGCTGCGCCGTTCCACGCGCCGGGGTTGAGATCGCTGAGGCCGAGGCGGGCGAGGACGTCGTTCACGGGGCACCCTGGAAGGGGCGCCGGCCTATCGCGATAGCAGAGATCATGCTGATCGGGATTGCCCTCGCGCTGGCGCAGGACGTGGTGTCGCTTGAGTACGTGAAGAAAGGACAGGTAGGAACTGCGCGGCCGAGCTTCACGGTGATCGCGAACACGGCCGCCGACGACCTGAGCGTGAAGGCGAGTTGCGGCGGGGTGACGATGTCGCGCGGCGGGCCCGCGGGCGCCGGCGAGCGAAAGACCTGGGAGATCGACCTGCCCGAGGGCAGCTACACCTGCACCGGGAGCCTGAGCGTGGCCACGCCCGACGGGGCGACCGGCGAGATGCCCCTGAAGTTCGGCGTGCAAGTCCTGCCGCGGCTGCGCATGTCGCTGGTGACGGGCTCGCTCGACCTCGCCGCTCGCACGCTCTCGGTGACGATGGATCGCCCGGCGTCGCGAGTGGAGGTGAGCATCTTCGGGCCGGGTGGCGCCGAGATCGGCGGCGGCATGGCCCCCTCGACGGCCTCGCCGGGCGACTCGATCTCGGTAGGCTGGAGCCAGGAGTCGGCCGAGGCGCTCAAGCTCAAGCTCCGCGGGTACGACGAGAATGGCTTCTACGCGGAACTCGAACTCAACCCCTGGCGCTACAGCATCCCCCACGAGGACGTGGTGTTCGCCACGAACTCGGGCGCCATCGACGACGCCGAGGTGCCTAAGCTCCAGGCGGCCATGGTCGAGGTGCAGAACACCCTCGCCAAGTACGGCAAGGACGTCGTGATCAAGCTATACGTGGCCGGCCACACCGACACGGTGGGTGATGCCGGTCGCAACGAGGCGCTATCGCTCGACCGCGCGAAGTCGATCTCGAGCTGGTTCCTGCGCGCCGGTTTCCCCGGCAGCATCTACTACACGGGGCTCGGCGAGCGCGATCTCGCGGTGGCGACGGCCGACGGTGTCGACGAGGCCAAGAACCGCCGGGCGGTCTACACCCTGGCGGCCTCGGCGCCGGAGTTGCCCGGTGCGGCGGCGTGGATCATGCTCAGCCGCTAGGCCCGCACTCCGTCGACGTAGATCTTGCCACTTCGCAGCTCGGCCTTGCCGGCCGCGAAGCTGGCGGGCACCTGGTAGGCGTTGCCATCGACCATGACGTGACCCTCGGGGCCGACGAAGTTCTTCAGGGTGCCGCGGCGCCACTGCTGGTAGTGCGAGGAGCAGAAGCCCTTGCTGCGCACGTCGTTCTTGCAGCCGTCGACGCGGCATCGTGCGGCGGCCAGGCCGAGCTCGGGACGCGCCGCCCCCCTGGCGGGGACCGCGCCGCGGGGCGAGGCCGCTTCCGAGAGCCGGGCTTCCAGCTGCGCCAGCCGCTCGGCCATCGCGGTCACGCGTTCGTTCGCGCCCCGCTCGGCCGCCAGCGAGCGCGCCTCTGCCGCCTCGCGCGTCGCGGAGGCCTCGCCGCGGGCGCGATCGGCCAGCGCCACCACCTCGTCGAGCCGCTTCTGCATCCCGTCGACCCGCCCGCGCATGTCGCGCACCTCGTCGCGCAAGGCTTGCACCTCGGCGGGGCTCGCGTAGCCGTGCTCCTTGAGCACCGAGTGGACGATGTCGCGGATGGTGGGATCGAGGGCCCGGCCGGCGGGGCGCCCCAGCTTGCTGAAGACGGCGTCGAGAATCGGCACGGGTCACTCCGTTGACGAGTCAATGATGTATCATGTGATCCAGCATGCGACAAAGGCTATTTTGTCACACGACCGATGAGTATCAGCGTGTATCGGCAGGTCGGGCGCCGGGGACGGGCGACCACACCGAGAACGCGCCGCTGGCGACAACCGCCGCCGGCTCGGCCGGCGTATCGACATGTTTCACGTACACCTGTGCCGGCTGCGACAGGTCGGCCTGCCCACCTCCTGCCGGGTAGCCCGCCCACGTGAGCCACTTGCCGTCCGGACTGACCAGCGGGTGGCTCTGGGTGTACTGGTCGAAGAAGTGCAGGTAGAACAGGATGTCGCGCGTGGGCCAGAAGGTGCCAAGATCGACCGGCGGCTCGCCGTGGAGTGGCACCTTCCACCAGCGAAGGCAGTTCTCCGCTGCGGCCACCTGGGCCAGCAGCAACCAGTCGCCGGTGGGCGACCAGAAGTAGGCGAGGCACTCGAGGTCGGTGAGGCGGCGACTGGTGCCCCGGCGGAGGTCGAAGATGTCGATGCCCCGGTAGGCCGTTCCCTGTCCGCCGGAGGCGGCGCTGACCGCGACCAGCGGCTCGCCGCCGGGGGCGCCGGCGATGGCGAGCAGGCCCCCCCGGCGATCGATCACCCGGCTGTCGCTCCCCGAGGGCTGGCTCGCGATGAGCTCGCTACACGCCTCGTCGGCCACCGCATAGACCGCGAGACCACCAGCGAAGACCGGTGCGCAGAAACTGCCGGGGTGGCGCGGGTACACCACGTCGTCGCGAGTGCCCAGGGGGTCGCGGTAGACGAGCCGGCCGACCTTGCGGCCCAGGTCGCCCACGTGCATGAGCACGCCCTCGCCGCCGGGCGTCCAGTTGAAGAAAAGCGGCACGCCCGACTCGACAGGGCGCATGCGGCCGATCTCGCCGGCGCGGATGACCCCGAGCTGCAACTCCTCGCCGCGCTGGATGAGCACCGAGAGCGCCGTGCTGCTCGGGTGCCACTGGAGGTAGATGGGACCGGCGTTGTTACTCTCCCACCATCGTTCTTGCCTCACGCCATCGACCGAGAGCACCGACACCCGCAGCGGGCCCACCTCGTCGTCGCTGGCCTCCAGCGCGAAGCCCGCGATCCACTTCCCGTCGGGCGACCACGTGGGCCAGCTCCAGGCCTCGGCCGGTCGCGCCATGGGCGACCAGCCCGCGAGGCCCGCGGGGAGGGGTGACGTGAGGGGCAGCGCGTCGCGGTCGCGCCCAGGTCGCATCGTGTAGAACTGGCGGTCGTTGCCGACCCAGGCGAGTCGACTCACCCCGCCTGCCCGCCCAGCCATCCACCGGCGAGGCCCCAGGCGCCCAGCTCGCG
>VGRE01000257.1 GCA_016875435.1 Deltaproteobacteria bacterium
CTGACCGCGGGGTTCGCCCCCGCCTACTTCGCGATGCAGTACCGATCGAGCGCGGTGGTAGACAGCGTCGGTCCCACGTTGCGCCTCGAGATCGACCCCCCGGCCGACCGGGTGCTGGTCGACGACGTTCTCGTCGGCGCCGGTCGCACCCTCGAGATCGCCGCCCCCCAGCCCGGGCGCCCCTTCCGCGTGCGCATCGAGACCGATGGCTTCACGACGCACGAGGAGCTGGTGTCGCTGAAG
Organism: Deltaproteobacteria bacterium; assembly: GCA_016875435.1. GTDB lineage: Bacteria > Myxococcota_A > UBA796 > UBA796 > SXON01 > SXON01. The sequence continues at coordinate 244 of VGRE01000257.1, forward strand.
GGGACGAGCCTCGACCGGAGGGTGACGCTCGTCCGCGCCGACAGCCTCGCGTGGTCGCCGCCGGCTGGCGAGGCCGCGACCCTCCTCCCGGAGGACGCGGGGGCAGCCCTCCGCGCCAGGGCCGACGAGCTGGGCGCCTGCTTCACCGATGGCAGCCCGAGGACGGTGACCCTCCGCTTCACGCTGCGGGTGACCGCCGACGGCCAGGTACGCGGGCTCGACTTCGCCGGCGAGGACGTCGACCGGCAGGCCGCGCGCGATTGCGTGTCGCGCGTCGTGAGGGCGTTGCGTCTGGAGCCGTTCAGCGGCAGCTGGGCGCAGGGCGAGGTCCCCGTCGAGCTCCGGGTTGGCCAGTGAGCCGTCGGCGCGGCGCGCGGACGATCGAACAGATTCGCGGGGAGATCGAGGCCGCCCTCGACCGCTCGGACGCCGAGCGTGCGCTGGCGCTGGCGCGGGAGGGGCTGGCCCTGCGTCCCGACGCCGAGGGATGGTACCTGCTCGGCGTGGCGCTCGAGGCCAACCTCGAACTGGAGGACGCGGTCTCCGCGCTCGACGAGGCGGTGAAGCTCGATCCCTCGCACGCCGACGCCCACGTGGCGCTCGCCGAGATGGCGAGCAACGCGCTCGACTTCCAGGCCGCAGCCGAGCACGTGCTCGACGCGCTCCGCGCCGACCCGGGACACCCTGACGCGCTCCACCTCCGGGCGTGCCTGCGCGAGCGCCGGGGCGATCGCGACGGCGCGGCCCGAGACTTCGCCGCCGCCGCGCTCATCGATCCCGACCGCTTCCCGGTTCCGCCCGCGCTCGACGACGACACCATCGAGGCCGTCACCGAGGAGGTGCTGCGGTCGCTCCACCCCAGCCTGCGGGCCTACCTCGCCAACGTGCCGATCATCGTCGACGAGCAACCCTCCGACGAGGTGTTGCTCGATCTCCCGGGCGCCCATCCCTTCGAGTTGCTCGGCTGCTTCTCCGGTCGCGCGCTCGGGGAGAGCCCGGGCCACGATCCCTGGAGCGTGCTCCCGCCCACCATCTGCCTGTACCGGCAGAACCTCCAGCGCTTCGCGCACGACCGCGAGGAGCTGGTGGCCGAGCTGCGGGTGACCCTCCTCCACGAGATCGGCCACTACCTGGGACTCGACGAGGACGAACTGGAGGAGCGGGGCCTGGAGTAGCTCGTGCCGAGGTTGACGGCGACTCGCGACGCGCATAGACAAGGCGGCGCTGGGGAAGTAGCTCAGCTGGGAGAGCGCCGCGTTCGCAATGCGGAGGTCGAGGGTTCGATCCCCTTCTTCTCCACCACCCCACCACGAGACCCCGGGTGGCGCGGCAGCGCTCCCGGGGTCTTCGCTCCCGGGCCGAGCCGCTCAGATATCGACGAGCAGCGGCGCCTGGCCCGCCACCCCGAGCAGGCCCTGCAGCAACTCCGCGGCTCGGGGCTCGACCATGACGAACTGCACGCCACAGCCGACGGGCTCGCCGCGATCGTCGCGGCGCTGCCACCGCACCTCCCCGATCGCCGTCACCGGCGGCTCGCTGCCCACCCGCACGCTCAGGTGTACCAGCTCGCCGACGCCGGGGCAGGGCGTCATGGCGATGAAGACGCCGCCCTCGGAGAGATCCTCGGTGAACCCACAGTAGAAGTTGGTCTGGGAACTCGCCGTGATGTGCGCCTCCACGGCACGACGCGGGGTCTTACGGCGCTCCTCGACGACGGGACAGGGGACGGGCTGGGGCGTGGTCATGCGGGGTCGCTCCTTGCACGTGGATCGGCTCTGCCACGCCGAGACGTTAGCCCCCCGCGCAGATGAGCCCCCCGCAGCCCGCCGACAACGCCGTCTCCACTCGCGCCGAGCGCGCCGGCCTCGCCGTGGCCGACGACGGCGTCCACCTCTACTGGCGGGCCGTGGGGCAGGGCCCGGTGATGGTGTGCAACAACGGCGTGGGGGTCAGCACCTTCTTCTGGCGCTACACCATCGACCAGTTCGCCGGCACCCACACGGTGCTGACCTGGGACTACCGCGGCCACGGCCGGAGCGACCCCCTCCCCGATCCCACCACCGGCGACGTGACGATGCCGCGCCACGCCCGCGACCTGCTCGCCGTGCTCGACGCCGCCGAGGTCGAAGAGGCCATGATCCTCGGCCACTCGATGGGCTGCCAGGTGGCGCTGGAGACTTACCGCCTGGCGCCGGCACGGGTTCTCGGCATGGTACTCGTCCTCGGCACGGCCGGCCGCGCCCTCGAGACCTTCATGGGCAACCCGCGTTCGCCCACCTACTTCCGGGCCGCCGGCCGCGTCATTCGCCGCCTCGGCGACCGCACCCACGCGCTGGTGCGCCCCATCCTGCAGTCCCCCGTGGCCTGGGCCTTCACCCGCCGGGCCCAACTGGTCGACCCGCTCTACGCGTCGCGCGACGACATGCAGCCCTACCTCGACCACCTCGCCACCATCGACATGCGGATGTTCATCCGCACCGTGCTGGCCATGCAGGACCACGACGCCTGGGACGTGCTGCCCACCCTACGGGTGCCGGTGCTGGTGATCGGCGCCGAGCGCGACGCCTTCACGCCCATCTCCCTGTCGAAAGACATGGCGCGTCGCATCCCCGGTGCCGAGATGATCGTGCTCGCCGACGCGTCGCACGCGGCGATCATCGAGCAGCCGGAGACCATCAACCACCGGGTGGAGCGATTTCTGCGCGAGCGGCATCCCTTCTCAGCGCGCTGATAGCAGCATCGTCGAGTCGTCGCCAACCGCTCGACGTGTGTCTCCATATCGCGACACCATCAAGTACGAGAGTCCAGCGCAGGCTCAGGCCTTCCCCCTCGGCCTCGACCGCAAGCGCCATCCGTTCCGGGCGGAGGCGCAGCGACAGGGCGTAGCAGAGCTCGCGCGCCTGGTTGCTCAGCTCTACCCGGACCACCCACCCGGCCAACCAGGCGAGCCAGGTGGCGAGGAGCACGAGGAGCACGGCCGCGAGCACGCTCTCCACGTTGGAGTGGTCGAGGTAGAGCGACGTTACCCCGAGAGATCCACGTCTTCCCCCTCCCGGGCCACCACTACCCGCATGCCATCGAGCCCCGCCGACCAGCGATCGCCCAGCCGGTCGAGATCGTCGTCGGTCGCGTCGGGCGCGTGATGGAAGAGCCCGAGGCACCGCACTTCCGCCTCGCGACACAGGGCCGCGGCGTACTGAGGGTAGCCGTGACCCCAGGTCATCTTCTCGAGGTACTCCTCCTCGTCGGAGAACATCGTGTCCATCGCCACGTAGTCGGCGCCCCTCATCGCGTTGATCACCTCGAGCTCGCGACCGGTGGGGCGCCCGCCACCCGCCAACCCCTCGCCTGGTCGCGACAGGGGCGAGGTGTCGGTGAGGTGCGCGACCTTCTTGCCGCCGCCCTCGATCACGTAGCCACAGGATCCGCCCGGGTGGTTCAGTTGCACCGGCGTGACCCGGTACCCGCCGCGCTCGAAGCTCCGCCCCGGTCGGCAGGAGCCGTAGTCGATGGACGCGGACAGCTCGTGTACGCGAAGGGGATGGAGCACGCCGTTGAGGTAGCGCCCGAGGCGATCGCGAGTGGCCTCGGGCCTGAAGGTGGGCGCCACCACGTTGACTCGGAAGGACGGCGCGAACAACGCGGCGAAGAAGGGGAAGCCGAACACGTGATCGAGGTGAAAGTGGGTGAACAGCACGGTGACGTCGCGCTCGGGACGAGAGAAGATCTCCCGGCCGAGAGCCCGGATCCCCGTCCCGGCGTCGATCACCAGCGTGCCCTGCCCCGCGACCTGCAGTTCCACGCACGAGGTGTTGCCGCCGTAGCGCTGAGTCTGCGCGCCCGGGACGGCGATCGACCCGCGCACGCCCCAGAAGCGCATCCTCAGGCTCACAAGGCCACTCGCAACATCAACCTGCTGCCTCGGCTAGCGAGCCGGGAACGTAACAGCAATCACGGTGCACGCCCCCCAGCGAGCCAGACCGACCGAGAGGTGGTGCGCGGTACAGGATTCGAACCTGTGACCTTCGGCTCCGGAGGCCGACGCTCTATCCAGCTGAGCTAACCGCGCGTTCGGACCGGGGTTTACCCACCGGCCCGCGCCTCGTCAAGCGTGGCCCAGCGCGCCATGCGCGGGACGAGATCCTCGCGCCACGCCGCCGTCACCCGCACGGCGGCGAAGGCCCGCAACAAGCAGGCGACGATCCAGTGGAGCTCCTCGTAGAGAAACATCCGGTCGTAGAGCACCTCGGCCACGTCGCCCGACTTCACCTGCGCCGGCAACTTGGCCTGGGCGATCGACACGCGGGTGCCGCGCAGCGTCACGTGGTAGTCGCGGTCATCCCGACGCACGTAGAGCCGGATGTCCCTTGGCACCTTCCCGCCGGCGACGGCGGCACGGGCTTCCGGCGTGGTGGCCGGCGACTCGCCCGTGAGCACCGCGCTCGGGCGCTCCTCGCCGGTGGAGCGCAGCGCGATGCGGTCGTCGATGTACACCTCGACGCCGCCCCGACCGTCGTCGATCGCGAACTTGCCATTCTCTTCCTCCGACTTCCACCACAGCCACAGGTAGAAGTCGGCCGACACGTGCGGTGGCAGCAGCTCGGTGGCGCCGTCCCGCCGGGAGCCCTCGTCGATCCCCTCGTCGCTCATGCTCCCCTCCCCCGCAGATCGGTGGTCCCCGCGGCGGCCACTGCCTCCGCCAGCCCTTCGGTGCCGGTCAGCTCGTCGAGCGGGCTCCACGGCACTGCGCGCAAACCAAAAGTACGCAGGAATAACTTCTGGAAGCGTTCGTTTGGAAGCTCAGCATCGTTGGTGAAGACCGCCCAGCCGTCGTTGACATTCCAGAGCACTTCCCAGGTTTGCACCCGGGGGAGGCACTTCTGGAGCAGTTCCATCTCCAGCGTTTCCTTGAGCTCCTCGCGCACCGCAGCGGGCGCCTTTGGACGGTTGTTCGCCTTGCACCAGGCCTCCAGCCGCTTCTGCAGGTGGGCGCGAAGGAGCTTGGCCGGGACTGCCTTCTTGTCGACGCGCAGCGCGAAGTAGGCGTAACGGTCGTAGAGCCACTGGTTGAGGTCGGTGAAGTCGGTGTCGAGCAGGTTGTGCGCCTGCGCCCACCCCACCACCTCGCCCTTGTGCGTGGACGATTGCGGCTCGCGGAACTGGTGACTGTTCAGCGTGTCTATCCACAGGTCGCGGAAACCCTCGGGAACCTCGCCGATTACCCGGTACCGACGCACCGAGAGTGCGCCCTTGAGAATGCCCATCCCCTACTCCCGGAAGTCGTCTACGGCGTGGCGGAAGATCACGATGTCGGTGCCCGCCCTGGTGCGCAGGCCGAACTCCCACCGGGCCACGTAGCTCACCTGTCCCGCGAAACACTCCCCCTCGAGAGTGACGGCCACCACATCGGACTTCTGGTCCCAGGCCTCGCCCAGCCGCCGATTGCCGCAGCCGTAGCGGTCTTGCGGGCGCATCACCGGTTCGACATCCCTGGCCTTGCGGCGGTCGTCCCAGGTCATCGACTTGCGCGCTTTCTGCCAGCCCTGGGCGTCGCAGGCAAACTTGACGCGGGTCTTGTGGATGGTCTCGCTGGCGCCCGACTCCACATCGACCA
>VGRE01000258.1 GCA_016875435.1 Deltaproteobacteria bacterium
TGTACCGTTTCGCCGCCGTGGGAGGCCTGTTGAAGGGGGCGGGCTTGCTCCAGGCCGACCTCGAGAGCGGCGGGCAGTGCGAGCAGCCGATCCGCCTCGACGGCGGGATGGTGGGGGTGACGGTCGACCTCACCTACAGCACCCTCGAGGCCTCGCTGGAACTGCCGGCGGGCGGCGTGGCAGGCGAGGAGCTCTTCGGCCGTTACGAGGGCAGCGCTGCTGCCGGGGTGGCGGGCTTCGGCGTCACCACGTTGCACCTGCGTAACGGTCATGACGTGGAGATCGACCAGCCGGGCCTGGGCGCCGGGGTGGGCGCGGGCAACGCCTATACCTGGCTCGACGTGACCCCCGACGAGGGGCGCGACCTCGACACCGGCGACAGCGGGGAGGATGGGGAATGATCGCGCTCTTCTTGCTCGCCTGTACCGATCCTGGCGCCGGTCACCTCGCTGGGACCACCGTCACCGAGGCGTGGATCGACGACTTCTCCTGGGGGTCATTTAGCCTCGTGGCCGGGCCTATCGGCGGCGGCGGCCGGCTGCGGGCCCGCACCGTCGATGGCGAGGTCATCGGGCAACACGTGCAGTGGGACGGCGTGGCCGTGGGCATCGGCGGGATCATCGGCGGCGGGGGCATGGGGCGCGTGAACTTGACGCTCCCGGAGGCGACCGTCCCCGGGGAGTGCCTGCTGGGCGACTTCGAGGGATCGCTCGAGACCCTGGCCGTCGTGGCGGGCTACTCCGAGCTCCGGCTGCGCAACGCCGACGGCGTGGAGCTCGACGACGGGGGGGTGGCGATCTTCATGGCGATAGGCGTCTTCTACGTGTCGGTGGAACTGCGAGCCGCGCTCCACGAGAAGTGGGACGACGAAATGGCCGCGGGCGACAGCGGCTGGGACAGCGGCTGGGACAGCGGCGACGACAGCGGCGACGACAGCGGCGACGACAGCGGCGACGACTCGGGCGGCGACACCGCCAGCGACTCCGGCGACGACTCGGGGGCCGACTCGGGCGGCGACACCGCCAGCGACTCCGGCGACGACGAGTAGCGGTCGCCCCGGGATACATGCCGCGGCATGCTGTTCCTCCTCGCCTCCCTCGCCCACGCCGAGTATGCCGGCGTGCTCCCCGCGCAGTCCTGGGTCGCCTACGGCGGCGCGGGGTTCACCACCTACTCTGAGCTCGAGTCCGACGCCGGCAGCGGCACCGTCGACCGGGTGAACGTGCCGCGCATCGAGGGCTACCTCGGGGTGGGCGTGGTGGATCGCCTGCAGTTCGCCGCCTACCTGCCGGCGTTCTACAGCTTCGCCTCCGACAGCAGCGCGGGCCCCTGCTCCGCCACCAGCCAGGTCGACTGTCGCGACCTCCTCGGGCTCGGAAGGGTGGCGGTCGACGCGCGCTACCAGGTCCTCGGTGGCCCGGTGATGCTCACCGTGGGCCTGGGCGGCGCCTCGAGTGCCCACCTCCGCGACGTGCGCATGCGCTACACGATGCCGGGCCAGGCCACCGTCGATTTCACGCCCAGTCTCTACGTGGGCAAGGATCTTGCATTTGGCAAGATGGGCGCGGGGCTCGTCGCCTTCGCGCACTACGACTACCGGATCCCGGGCGACACCCAGCCCGACCTCGCCGAGAAGGCGCCGGCCGACGACGTGCGCGCTGGCCTCGAGTTCAGGCTGTCTCCCGGCAAGTTCACCGCGCAGCTGGGCGCCTACACCTACCAGCGGCTCGGCGGCACCAGCTGGCTGGCCTACCCCACCTCCGACGACCGCTGGGCCACCGCCGACTACGACGACGTGTCGGCTGGGCTGAAGCTCTCGGCCGATCTCGGCCATGGGCTGGGGGCCCACCTCGGCGTGGACCGCGTGCTGTGGGTCAGCAACGGCGCCCCCGACGCGCTCGACGTGACCCTCGGCGTGCACAAGTACTTCACCGAGATCTGATGATCTTCCTGCTTGCGTGCGCGCAGGCGCCGGTGGGGCGCTACAGCGCCGTGGGCGACATCGTCGACGGGCGTCTCTGGGTCATCGGCGGCGCCGCGAGTGTCACCGAGCCCCTCTCCGACACCTGGTCGCTCGACCTCGCCACCATGGCTTGGACGCGCCACGACGACGCTCCCGAGCCGATCTACCGGGCCACGGCCAGCCTCGCGGGTGAGAAGCTCTGGATCTTCGGTGGCGACACCGGCGAGGCGCTGAGCGACCACTTCTTCGAGTTCGACCCCGCGCCCGGTACCTACGCCGATCTCCCTCGCGGCCCGATCGCCCGCTACAAGGCGGCGAGCGTCTACGCCAGCGACACCTTCTACGTGCTCGGCGGCTACGGCGAGAGCGTGCTGGCCGACGGCTGGGCCTACGCGGCGGGCGAGTGGGCGCAGCTCCCGATGCCGGTGGGCTATTATCGCCAGTCGCTCACCCTGCTCGACGACGGCACCATCTACATGTTCGGCGGCATCGACGACGTGGAGCGCTCCGACCACCTCTACCGCTTCACCGGGGACTCCTTGCCGCCGGTGGCGTTCGAGTCCGGTCCCGGCGCGCGCGCGAGCCACTGCGCCTGGGGCGGCGCGTCGCTCCGGGTCTGGGGGGGCGACGGCAGCGACGTGGACCTGTGGACCTTCGACGGCACCGCCTGGAGCGCCCTGGCCCTCGACCCGGCCCCGCCGGCGCGCGACGCCGCCGTGTGCGCCCGCGACGGCGACAAGCTCTATGTCTTTGGTGGCGACCTCTTCGACGAGGCCCTGCCCGACTTCGGCGCCGACCTCTGGGTGTTCGACGGCGACGCGTGGGCCGAGTTGCTCGGCCCCGACGGGCTCTCGCCGTGATCGCGGTGCACGTGGGCGGCAGCGTGGCGGAGGCGGAGATCGTGTGCGACAGCCTTCTCGCGCACGACATTCCCGCGCGGGTGGAGGGCGCGCGCAACGCGAGCATCGGGGGACAGATCCCGCTGGTCGACGCCAGCGTGAAAGTGATGGTGGCCGCTGCCGACGTGGCCCGCGCCCGGGAGGTGCTGCGTCACATGGCGCAGCGGGCGCGGCTGGACTGGGTGTGCGGCTGCGGGGAGCGGGTGCCGGCCAGCTTCGACAGTTGCTGGCGCTGCGGAGGGGTGCCGTAGGCTAGTCGAGCCCCGTGGCCGCGCCCGAGACACCCGCCGACCGCGCCGCCTGCTACGACGACACTGGCCTACCCAAGTAACCCACGCACCCGCAGCAACTCCGCGTTGGCGATCGCCCCGCCGGCCGCCCCGCGGATGGCGTTGTGCGCCAGCGCGAAGAACTTGACCGTGAGCACCTCGCAGGGCTCCACGCGGGCGACGGTCACCGCCATGCCGCCGCCCCGCATCGCGTCTTGCCTCGGCGTGGGACGGTCGCGACCCTCGAGCACGTGGATCAAGGGCCGCGGCGAGGAGCGGAGGGGAACCGGACCGGCAAACGACCGCATCGCCTCGACGATCGCGTCGAGGCCGGGGTCGGTCCGGAGCTTGGCCTGCACCGCCACGAGGTGACCGTCGGCCACGGGCACCCGCACGCAGCGCGCCGAGATGCGAAGGTCGGGCGCGGAGAGGATCTTGCGAGGTTCACTCGCCACCTTCTCCTCCTCGTCACCCGGGTGGGGATGCACGTTGCCGAGCATGTCCCAGGCGCTCTCCCCGGGGTAGCCCGCGCCCGACACCGCCTGGTACGACGCGCAACAGGCCGCCTCCACCCCCCAGCGCTGGTGCAAGGGTGCCAGCGCGATCACCATGGCCTGGTGGGTGCAGTTAGGGTTGGCCACGATGTAGCCGTCGCGACCACGAACCCACTCCGCGTGCTCCGGGTTCACCTCGGGCACCAGGAGCGGCACCTCGGGATTCATGCGGAAGGGGCTCGCGTTGGTGAGCACGCGCTTGCCCGCATCGCGGAAGGCGGGCTCGATCGTCCTCGCGGCGCTGCTGTCGAGCGCGGAGAACACCACCTTCGAGCGCACGGCGCCAGGGTCGCAGGGCAACACCACCCGGTCGGCGAGGGGGTTGTCGCCGTCGAGGCGCCAGGTGGCGGCCTCGGCGTAGCGCTTCCCCACCGACCGGTCGGAGGCGCAGAGCTCCGCCACGCGAAACTCGGGGTGTGCCGAGAGCAGTTGTAAGAAGCGCTGCCCCACCATGCCGGTGGCACCGAGGATGGCAACGTCGATCGTCATCTAGATCCCCCAGTGCTCCCGCGCCGTGTCGACGGCGGTCACCGTCCAGGTGCGCAGGGACGAGCGGTTGCTCGCCACCTGCGAACTGCCACACTCGCGACGCGGATCGTCCTTGGCGATCTCGAGCGTGAGCGCGTCGATCTCGTCGTACCAGGCGAGGATGTCGTCGTAGTCCAGGCTGGCGATCACCGCTGACGTCGCGGCGGCGTGGTTGGCGGTACACTCGGTGCTGTACCAGCAGGCCGAGGCCAGCGTGCCGCGAGGGGAGGTCCAGTTCATCCCCCAGTTGCGCGCGTTCTGGAAGGCGTAGTCGAAGTCGGTGGGCAGGATGACCATCTTTCCGTCGGAAGGCCGGAAGTACACGCGGTAGTTGTTGGTGTTGAGGATGTAGCCGTCGAGGTGGCCGATGAGCTCCTCCACCGCCCACTCGCGGTGTACCAGCTCCCAGTCGATGAGCGCGCCGAGTTCCGTTTCCGGGTTGGTGCCCCGGCGGAGGCCGCTCACCACCTCCGACACCGCCACGATCTCGGCGTTGCCGTTCTCGGTGCCCTCCTCGAGCTGGAAGCGATCGTCCACCCCGATGCCGAAGTCGAGCAGCGTGTAGCGGCCGGTGTTCTCGTTGTACTCGTACTTTCCGTCGTAGAGCTGTCCCTCGTCGTCGCCGGGGAAGGCGAGTTCCAGGTACTGCTCGTCGGCAACCTCCACGGTCACGTAGAGGCCGTAGTTCACGCCGTTGACGGTCACGGTGGCGAAGCCAGTTCGCGCCGTGCCCACGCCCGCGTCGCGGAAGATGCGGTAGCCGAGCGGGTCGCGAAGGTAGCCGCAGTCCACGACGCTGTTGTTGAGCGACAGCGCGTGCAGGCCGTGGAAACGACGGCCCGCGTCGTACTGGGCGAAGTCGATCTTGAACTTGGGCTTGCCGGACAGATCGCGGAAGGATCCGATCTTGCCGCGCAGGCGCACGCCCACGGTGCCGCCGTCCTCCCCGTCGATACTCACGCCGCCCGGCGTGTACTCGTAGGGGTCGTCGCGCAGCGCCAGCTCGGCGTCGCGGTCGAGGGTGATGGCGATCTCGTGGACCACCTCGCTGCTGAAGAGCCCGTCCTGGTAGGCGGCGTCGGCCTCGGGGTCGTCCCCGGGCACGGCCGTGTCGTCGACGGCGGTGTCGGTGCCGGGCGCGTTCTCCAGCCCGGAGTCGCCCCCGCCCGGACTGGCGCTGTCGTCCGTGGCGAGGCCGATGCTGGACGGCCGGCAGCCGACGAGGAGGAACAGCAGGGTCATCGAGTCACCACCGCAGATCGCGGGGTTGGACTCATTCCCTCACCTCGTACCGGTGCTCGCACTCCAGCACGTCGAAGGTGCTGCACTCGGCCTCGCTCACGCACCGGAGCATGCCATCGGTGTTGGCCCCATGCTCCTCGTCGTACAGGCAGCCCTTCTGGCAACTGCTGAAGTCGGGGAAGGCCGCGTACTCGCAGGTCATCACCAGCTCCTCGCAGAGCTGGTCGCAGGTGGTTTCCTCCAGCCCGGACCAACACGCGACAGACAGGCAGAGCGGAAGAAAGCGCATGATCTCTCAGTTGGTGAGCACTCCGGTGCCGATGACACCGAAGTTGACTAGGGTTTCGACGGTGCTGCCGTCGTCGGGAC
>VGRE01000259.1 GCA_016875435.1 Deltaproteobacteria bacterium
CTGGGTGCAACTCTTGACCCCGCAAGAGGGCTATGATAGGCTCAGGAGCGCGTTTATGGCCCATCCCCCGTTTTTCCCGAGGTTAAAATGAAGCTCCGACTCCTCTCGTCCGTGGCCGTGGTGGGCTTCTTTGCACTCGCCTGCACCGGCGGCGAGACCACCACCACCACCACCACCACCACCGAGGCTCCCCCGGCGCCCACGGCGCCCACGGCGCCCACGACGCCGGCCGCCACGACCACCACCACGGGCGACGTGGGCGTGGCCTCCTGCGACCAGTACATCAAGGAGATGACCGCCTGCCTCGCCAACATGGACGCCGCCACCAAGGCCGCGCTCGAGGCGAGCTTCAAGCAGACCGCCGACGCCTGGCGTGCCGCTGCCGCCACGCCGGAAGGCAAGGCCGGCCTCGAAGCCACCTGCCAGGCCGCGCTCGGCGCGATGCCGCCCAATTGCAAGGCGGATGGCACCGCGCCCGCCGCCGACGCCGCCAAGACCGACGACAAGGACGAGCACGACGCCAACCCGCGCAAGCAGGGGAAGTGGATCGGCCACGACGACGACGGCAAGCGCAAGGAAGGCAAGAAGGAAGGCAAGAAGGACCGCTAGGGTCCCGGGGGGCTAGCGGCCGAGCGCCTCTAGCCCCCGCCTCGCCATCACCCTGGCCATCTGGCGCCTCCAGGCCTCGCTCCCGTGCACGGAGCCCTGGGGGCGCGTCTGCTTGTACACCAGGTCGGCGATCGCCTCGATGCTGGTGGGCGACAGGGGCTGTCCCACGAAGGCCTCGAGGCCGCGCACCGGCTTCGGCTGAGGGTTCGCGGCGCCCACCACCACCTCCAGCGCGCCGATCGTGTCACCGTGGACCTCTGCCACGATCGCCAGCCCGAGCTGCGGGAAGTCGATGCTGTCGCGCGTGCGGAGCTTCTGGTAGCTGCCGCGGAAGTCCACCGGCGGGCGGGCGACGACGATCTCGGTGAGCAGCTCGCCCTTCTCGATGGCGAGGTGGTCCATCCCGTTGAAGCGGTAGAGATCCCGGATCGGCAGCTCCCGCCGTCCCGACGGGCCGAGGAGGCGCAGCCGCGCGTCCAGGGCGAGCAGCACCGGCACGGTGTCGCTCGATTGCGCCGCCACGCAGGTCTTCGGTCCTCCCACCACGTGGCACCAGGTGCCCTCGGCCTTGAGGCAGTAGCCGAGCGCGGTGCGCCAGCCTTCCGACTGGTTGTAGTAGAGACAGCGGGTGTCGAGCAGCACGTTGCCCCCGAGCGTGCCCATGGCCCGGATCTGCGGGCCGGCCACGAGCTGCGCGGCCTGCGCCAGGGGGGGCACGAGCGCGCCGACGACCGGCGAGTCGGCCACCTGCTGCAGCGGCGTGGTGGCGCCGATCACCAGCTCGCCGGCCAGGTCGATGCCGCCGGGGATGCCGCCGATGGCGATCACGCGGGCGGGCTTCACGAGGCGGTGTTTGACGTTGGGCAGGATGTCGGTGCCGCCGGCCACGTAGACGGCGCCGGGCTCGTACAGCGACAGCGCCTCCTCCCAGGTGCGCGCCCGCGCGTAGGTGAAGTCGTTCATCCTCAGCACGGGACACCCGCGCGGATCGCCTGCAGGACCCTGTCGGGCGTGAAGGGGATGCTCCTCAGGCGGACACCCACCGCGTCGTAGATGGCGTTGGCGATCGCCGGGATCACCGGGTGGAGCGGTCCCTCGCCGGCCTCCTTCGCGCCGTAGGGCCCGCCGGGGTCGATGGTCTCCACCACCTGCGCTAGGAAGTCCGGGCATTCCTTGCTGGTGGGGATGCGGTAGTCGAGCAGGTTGGGTCCCGAGTGGAGGCCGCGCTCGTCGAAGGTGTGCGCCTCCATGATCGCCTCGGCGTAGCCCATGTACACGCTGCCCTCGATCTGCCCCTCGACGAGCTGCGGGTTGAGCGCGCGGCCACAGTCGTGGGCCGCCCACACCTTCTCGACGCGGACGATGCCCGTCTCGTCGTCTACTGCCACCTCGCAGACGTGCGCGGTGGTGGAGTAGGCCGGCGAGGCGCCAATGGTGCCGCCCCGGTAGTCGCCGCCGATCTTGCGGGTGCGGTAGCCGCCGGCCGTGGAGAGCGGCGTGCCGAGCGCCGCCTCCGCCAGCACCAGCGCCTCTCGGGCCGGCAGCGTGCGTTCCCCGTGGAACAGCGAGCCGTAGCCCACGCGCACCTCGTCGACCGGCACCGACCACGCGGCCGCGACGGCGGCGCGCATCTTGTCGGCCATGGCCCGGCCGGCCTCCTGGGCGGCGATGCCACACATGAAGGTGACCCGGGAGCTGTAGCTGCCGAGGTCGACCGGGGTGAGCTCGGTGTCGCCGCTCACCACCGTGATCGCGTCGGGTGGCACGCCGGTTTCCTCGGCCACGATGTAGGCGAGCATGCCGTCGCTGCCCTGGCCGATGTCGTTCGCACCGCAGAACACGGTGATCTTGCCGCTCCGGTCGGCGCGGAGGATCACGCCCGATTGCGGCATCTCGTTGGGGTAGATCGGGTAGGCCGTGCCGCTGATGTACATCGATGTCGCGACACCGAGGCCGCGCCCGCGCCCGAGCTTCCCGTGTCGCGCGCGCCAGCCGCTCGCCGTCTCCACCGCGTCGAGGCAGGCGTGGAGCCCGGTGGACGGCACCAGTTGCCCGTTGACCGTGCGCTGTCCCGACACCATCGCGTTGCGGCGGCGGATCTCGACGGGGTCGATCCCGAGCTTGGCTGCGATCTCGTCGAGGGCGATCTCGAACGCAAACCGCGGTTGCACGCTGCCGTGCCCGCGCTTGGGACCACAGCAGGGCTTGTTGGTGTACACCCGTCGCGAGCGGAAGTGGTAGGTGCCGAAGTCGACGGGCCCGGTGAGGAGCTGTCCCGCGTAGTAGGTCGTGACCAGCCCGAAGCTGTGGTAGGCGCCACCGTCGATGAGCACGTCGTTGTCGACGGCGGTGAGCTTGCCGCTCTCGTCTGCCCCCATGCGCATGTGCATGTGCATCGGGTGGCGCCCGCGGTGGGCGTAAAACACCTCTTCACGGGTGTAGAGGATCTTCACCGGGCGACCGGCCTTGCGGCTGAGCGCCGCCACGCAGAACTCGAGGTCGAAGGGTTCGGACTTGCCGCCGAAGGCGCCGCCCAGCACAGGCTGGATCACGCGCACCTGCTCCGTGGGCGCGCCGATCACCTTCGCTAGCTCGCGGTGCAGGTAGTGGCTCACCTGGGTTGACGACCACACCGTGAGCGCGCCGTCGGCGTTCCAGGTCGCGACCGCACAGTGTGGCTCGATGGGAGCGTGGGTGCTGCCCTCGTAGAAGAACTCGGCGTCGACCGTGGCGGCGGCGCGGGACAGCTCGCCCTCCACGTCGCCGAAGGCGAGGTCGACCTCCTTGCAGATGTTGTCGGCGCGTGGCCGTCCCTTCCAGTCGGTGTCGTGTACCAGCGGCGCGCCGGGCGCGGCGGCGGCGCGCGGGTCGAGCACCAGGGGCAAGGTCTCGTAGTCCACCACGATGCCGGCCAGCGCGCGGTTGGCGGTGTCCTCGTCGACGGCGGCCACGGCGGCCACGCCCTCGCCGACGTAGCGCACCTTGCCCACGGCGAGGGCCGTCTCGTCCGGGGTCCAGGGGATGATGCAGTAGGGCGTGGGCAAGTCCGCCCCGGTGATCACCGCGTGCACGCCGGGCATCGCCAGGGCGGCGCTGGCATCGACACGCAGGATGCGCGCGTGGGCGTGGGGACTGCGCAGGATCTTGCCGTGCAACATGCGCGGCAGCACGATGTCGTCGGCGTAGATGGCCTCCCCGGTGGCCTTCTTGATCGCGTCGGCCTTGCGGCCGCGGGCGCCGATCACGTTGAAGCCCTCGGCCGGCTGGCCGTAGCGCACCGGGACCTGCCGTGGCGTGCCCGCGGCGAGGCGCACCGCCTCGAAGATCTTGGTGTAGCCGGTGCAGCGGCAGAGGTTGCCGGCCAAGGCCTCGCGGATCTCGGCGTCGCTGGGGTTCGGCTGTCGCGACAGCAGCGCCTTGGCCGACAGGATCATCCCCGGCTGGCAGAAGCCGCACTGGAGCGCGCCCGACACGTCGAAGGCGCGCTGCACCGGGTCGGGGCCCTCGGGCGTGGCGAGGCCCTCGATGGTGGTCACCGCGCCGCGCACGTCGTGAGCCAGCGTGAGGCAGGACAGCACCGGCTGGCCGTCGACAAGCACGGTGCAAGCACCGCAGTCGCCCTTGTCGCAGCCCTGCTTGGTGCCGGTGAGCCCCGCCGCGTAGCGCAGCGCCTCCAGGAGCGTCCAGTGCTCGGGAACGGAGAGCGCCAGCTGGTCGCCGTTGACGCGCAGGTGGCAGCTCGAGGACATGACGCCGGGCTAACCGCATGCCCGGGGCAAGGGCCTACCCGGGGCTGAAGTTGGCGCCGGGGTGAGCGTGGAGCCCGGGGCGGCTACGCTGCGCCGCCATGCCCATCCCCGACCCATGGGAAGAGCGCCTCGCGCGAACGCGCGCCGAGGCCCAGCGTCTCCACGCCTTCCTCGGCGAGTGGGTGGGCGCGGGGGAGGCCCACGGCGAGCCGACCGGCGGCACGCTCAGCGGCGCCGCCATCCTCGACGGCAGCATCGTGGAGGTGACCGAGCGTACCGGCAGCCACGACGACAAGAGCTTCTACCGTTTCGACCCCGATCTCGGCGGCTACCAGGTGCTGCACATGATGGCCGGGGCACACCTGCGCGAGTACCCGGTGGAGCTCACCGCCACCGGGCTGGTGTGGGTGACGCCCCCCGGCGAGCCCTCGGTGGAGTGGACCTTCGCCGACGGCGAACTGGTGTGCGAGGTGGTGTGGCCGGGGGATCAGCGCCCCGAGGTGCGCGTGCGCTGGCGGCGGAGCCGCTAGGATCGCCCGATGCCCGGCAACAGCTTTGGTCGTCGCTTCGTGGTCACCACCTTCGGGGAGAGCCATGGTCCCGCGCTCGGGGTGGTGATCGACGGGGTGCCCCCCGGGCTGGTGCTCGACCTCGACGTGATGCGTGCCGACCTCGCGCGCCGGCGCCCGGGACAATCCACGCTCGGCACCGCGCGGAAGGAGGGTGACGAGCCCGAGGTCCTGAGCGGCCTGTTCGAGGGGAAGACCCTGGGGACACCGTTGTGTATCATGTTCCGTAACTACGACGCTAAATCGGCGGACTACGACAATCTTCGTGACACATACCGCCCGTCGCATGCAGACTACACATACGACGCCCGCTTCGGGCTACGCGACCACCGCGGCGGGGGACGGTCGAGCGCCCGGGAGACGGTGGGTCGGGTGGCGGCGGGCGCCGTGGCCCGGCAGGTGCTCGCCGCCCAGGGCATCGAGGTGCTGGCATGGGTGAGCCGCGTGGCGCACGAGGCTTGCTGCGCCATCGATCCCGATGCGATTACCCGCGCACAGGTCGACGCCCACGCGGTGCGCTGTCCCGAGGCCGAGGCGGCCGGGCGCATGGAGGCGGCAATCCGGGCCGCCCGCGCCAAGGGCGACACCGTGGGCGGCGTGATCCACGGCGTGGCCCGCGGCCTGCCAGCGGGGCTCGGGTCGCCGGTCTTCGACAAGATCGAGGCCGATCTCGCGCGGGCGATGCTGTCCATCCCCGCCGCGAAGGGCTTCGAGTCGGGGAGCGGCTACGCGGGGACCTACCTGCGTGGCTCGGCGCACAACGACCCCTTCGTCCCCGGCGAGCGGGGGCCGGTCACCACCACCAACCACTCGGGCGGCGTGCAGGGCGGGATCACCAACGGCATGCCGGTCACCTGGAGCGTGGCTTTCAAGCCCGTTGCGACCAT
>VGRE01000260.1 GCA_016875435.1 Deltaproteobacteria bacterium
CGTGTCGCCGCCGCCGGTGTCCTCGCCCGTGTCGGTGTCGGTGTCGGTGTCGGTGTCGGTGTCGGTGTCGGTGTCGGTGTCGGTGTCGGTGTCGGTGTCGGTGTCGCCCGAGCCAGAGTCACGCACGGGGTTGTCGATCGTGGGATCGGCCGCCTCGGAGTATTTGCCCTCGGGGACCTCGCCCACGCAGGCAGACAGGGCGAGCACGGCAGGAAGCAGCATCGGGAAATCTCCGGCCGCTAGGCTAACCCAGCCGCCACCGTTCCGCCCGGGGCATCACCGTCGCCCGGCGCCCACCACCTCGAGGACGGCGCGCAGCCGGGCGTCTTCCTCCCGCGCGCCCGACAGCACCTCGGCCTCGATGGTCGCCACGTCGACCTCGACCCCGCTCGCCACCTTCATCGCGGCGTTGGCCGCGGGCGACTCAGTGAGCCGTGCCGCCCGCTCCGCCCGGCGGGGGCGAATCCACTGTCACTCACGACGAAATCCCGCGCCCCCGGGTGGTGCAAAGTCCCCGGGTCCCATAATCCAGGGCCATGCGCGTGCTTGGCATCAGCTGCTTCTACCACGACGCCGCCGCCTGCCTCGTGGACGAGGGCCGCATCGTGGCCGCCGCCACCGAGGAGTCCTTCTCGCGGGTGAAACACGACTCGGGTTTCCCCACGCGCGCCATCAACTACGCGCTTCGCGAGGGGCAGACCGAGATCGGCAAGATCGACGCGGTCATCTACTACGACAAGCCGATGAAGAAGTTCGCCCGGGTACTCCACACCCACCTCGACCACTTCCCTCGCGGCCTCGGGCCCTTCGTCCGCAAGATGCCCCACGTCATCAGCACCGAGCTGCGCGTGCCGAAGGTGCTGAAAGACCAGCTTGGCTACACCGGCCCGGTGCTCTACAGCGAGCACCACCTGAGCCACGCCGCGAGCGCCTTCTACTGCTCGGGCTGGGACGAGGCCTCGATCCTCACCGTCGATGGCGTGGGCGAGTGGACGACGTCGAGCTGGGGCGTGGGCCGGGGCAACGACATCCAGCTCATGGGGGAAACGCGCTTTCCCCACTCGCTGGGCCTGCTCTACTCGGCGATCACCTACTACCTGGGCTTCAAGGTCAACTCCGCCGAGTACAAGGTGATGGGGCTGGCCCCCTACGGCGAGCCCCGCTTCGTCGATCAGGTGCGCCAGCTCATCCACGTGGCCGACGACGGCAGCTTTCGCCTCGACATGTCGTACTTCGAGTTCGAGCGCGGCCAGCGGATGTACAACGAGAAGCTGGAGAAGCTGTTCGGACAGCCCACGCGCCCGCTCGAGGGCGCGGAGCTGTTGCAGTTCCACAAGGACGTGGCGCGATCGCTGCAGGTGATCGTCGACGAGGTGATGGTCAAGCTGGCCACGCACATCGTCACCCAGACCGGCGCGCGGAAGCTCTGCCTCGCGGGCGGGGTGGCGCTCAACTGCGTGGCCAACGGCGAGATCCTGCGACGCGCCCCGGTGGACGACATCTTCATCCAGCCCTCGGCCGGCGACGCCGGCGGCGCGATGGGCGCGGCGCTGTTGTTGTGGAACGGGCTCCTCAAGAAGCCGCGCCTGCCCCGGCTTCCCACCGCCTACCTGGGCCCGGCCGAGTCCGACGCCGAGATCCAGGCCACCCTCGACCACTACGGCGCGAAGTACGTGCGGCTCGACCGCGAGGAGCTCCTCCAGCGCACCTGCGATCTCCTCGAGGCCGGGAAGGTGGTGGGCTGGCACCACGGGCGCATGGAGTGGGGGCCGCGGGCCCTGGGCCACCGCACCATCCTCGGCGACCCTCGCCACCCGGAGATGCGCACCATCATCAACATGAAGATCAAGATGCGGGAAGGGTTCCGTCCGTTCGCGCCGAGCGTGCTGGAAGACCAGGTGAGCGAGTGGTTCGAGATCGACCGCCCCTCGCCCTACATGCTGCTGGTGGCGCCGGTGAAGGCCGGCAAGACCCCGCTCCCGTCGATCACCCACGTCGACAACAGCGCGCGCATCCAGACCATCAACCGCGAGCAGGACGCCCTCTACTACGACTTGATCCAGCAGTTCTTCCGCCGCACCGGCGTTCCCGTGGTGATCAACACCTCGATGAACGTGCGCGGCGAGCCCATGGTGTGCACCGCCGACGACACCTACCGCTGCTTCATGCGCACCGAGATGGACGCCCTCGTGTGTGGCCCCTTCGTGATGCTGAAGGACGAACAACCAGCGTTGAAACTCAAATCTGCCGCCGAGGAGTTCGGCCTCGACTAGCAGCCTCCGAGGGGGATACGCCCGCGTGCCTCCCCTGGGTGCGTGATGCCGGAGTCGGTACAGAAGCTTGGATTGATCTTCGGCCTGCTCACGGCCATCGCGCTGGTGGTGCGCATGCTCCCGAGGGTGGACATGGGGCACTCCGACGCCTTCAGGCGTCGCCGGGTGATGAACTGGGTCCCGCTCGGGCTCGCCTACGCCTTCCTGTA
The DNA here is from genome assembly GCA_016875435.1 of Deltaproteobacteria bacterium. Lineage (GTDB taxonomy): Bacteria > Myxococcota_A > UBA796 > UBA796 > SXON01 > SXON01. The sequence continues at coordinate 2,483 of VGRE01000260.1, forward strand.
CTTTGGCCGCTACAACCTCTCGGCCATCGCCGGGGAGCTCGACAAGGCCGGCATCCTCGCCAAGTCGGTGTTCAACGAGATCGACGGCTACGGGGCATGGGTGTACGGCATCGCGTTCCTGATCAACGGGCCCCTGACCGACCGTTTCGGCGGGCGCCTCACGATGATCGTGGCCACGGCAGGCTCGGCGCTGGTCAACGCTGGGATGGCCTGGGCGGTGGGCCAGGCCGGCCCGGGCGACGGCGACGAGCTGAAGACACGGTTGCTCGTGCTCAACTGCGTCAACATGTACTTCCAGAGTTTTGGCGCAGTGAGCATCGTGAAGGTGAATGCGCCCTGGTTTCACGTGCGCGAGCGCGGCGTGCTCGGCGGTTTGTTCGGAATCCTCATCTCGCTGGGACTCTACTTCTCCTACGACTGGAGCCTCGGCCTGGCCAAGGCCTTCTCCTTCGACATGGCGTTCTGGGTGCCCTCGGTAGTGCTCGTCGGTTGCGTGCTCAGCACCATCTTCCTCGTGCGCGACTCGCCGGCGCATGCCGGCTTCAGCGACTTCGACACGGGCGACGCGTCGAGCGGGCAGCAGGCGGCGCTCTCCTTCGGCGAGGTCACCCGGCGGATGTTCTCGCAGCGAGTCATCTGGATCATCGTCGGCATCGAGTTCTGCTCGGGCTTCCTGCGGCAGGCGGTGATGAAGCAGTACCGGCTCTACGCGCGGGCGGTGGGCGAGGGCGAGTCGCTGGTGTACGAGAATTGGGGCCTGCTCCTCTGCATCGCCGGCATCACCGGCGGCGTGTTCGCCGGCTTCATCTCCGACCACGTCTTCGGGTCGCGACGCGGCCCGGTGGCCAGCGTGCTCTACGGGGGGCTCCTGCTCGGCACCGTCGGCGCCTTCTTCACGCTCGGCCACCCGGCGCTCGGCTGGTCGGTGGTGTTCATGTCACTCTGCGTCATCGGCGTGCACGGCATGCTCTCAGGCACGGCCTCCATGGACTTCGGCGGCAGCAAGAACGCCGGCCTCGTCACCGGCATCATCGACGGCTTCGTGTACCTGGGCACCGGCACTCAGGCGCTGCTCTACGCGTACACGCTGCCCACCGGCGAGGCCGCGAAAGACCCGCTCAACTGGTCGGTGTGGCCCGGCAGCATGCTGCCGGTGGCCGCCGTGGGCCTGGTGCTCTGCGCGACCATCTGGAACGCGCGGCCGAAGAAGCACAACGCCCACTAGCGACTACTCGACGCGCGCGCCCCGCCGCTGCCCGTCGTCGGAGAAGCCCCGGGCCTTGCCGTAAGCCACGGCCGCCTCGAAGTCGTTGAGGCCCACCGGCGCCGGATCCACCGGCTGGACACCGAGAAACTTCTCCCATTGATCCACGATGTACGACGTGGCTGCCGCAGTGTAGGTCCGGGCGAGATCGATCGGCTGCCCCCCTACGCTCACCGCCACTAGCTCGGGGGCGCCCGAGTTCATCCGGTAGGTCCACGTGGCCCCAGAGATTGACAGGAAGGCGCGCGACTCGGTGGCGTCGGCCGCCGCGTTGCGCAGCAGCATCGCGACCACCTGCTCGCCGGTGATCGGGAAGGTGTAGACCGCGTTCTCGAAGGGAAAACACTCGAAGAGCGAGCGGCGCGTGACCTCGCCGGCCTGGATCTCGCTGCGAAGGCCGCCGCCATTGTAGAGGGCAAGATCGGCGCTGGAAGCCATGCGCAACGCGTCGGTGATCCAGCGCCCGAGGGCGCTCTCGTGGTGGTAGGACTTGTCCAGCTTGGCCGGCGCGCGCGCCAGGACCTCGCCGTAGATGCTGTCGATGTTCTTCTGGTAGTGGGCCGCCATCGCGGCCACCGACTCGTCGGCGCTCACCACGGCGGTCTCGGGCGACAGGTCGCGTAGCTCGTAGCGGAACGCGGCGATGGCGTCGTTGGCGACATCGACCTCGACCACGCCCAGCTGCCGGTTGTAGCTCCCGGCCTGCACGATCCAGGTGTCGCCCACGCGCCCCGCCTCCTTCATCGGCGTGTGGCTGTGGCCGCCGACGATGAGGTCGAGCCCCGGCACGGCGGCGGCGAGCTTCTTGTCGTCGTCGAGGCCGATGTGGGTGAGGGCCACCAGCAGGTCGGTGTCGGGGTCGAGACGGGCGGCCTCGGCGCGCACCGCCTCGGCGACGGGCAGCGGCGACATCCGGGCCCAGTCCCTCGGGCTGACCAGCGTCCGGAGCGAGTCGGTGGTTGCGCCGATCACGCCGATGCGCACCCCGTTGACGGCGAAGACGTGGCTGAAGGCCTGGTTGGGGAGCAGCGCCTCCTTGCCGGACTTGTCACGGAGGTTGGCGCTCAGTGTGACGACGGTGGACTTGCCCGCCAGCACCTTGAGGTTCTCGAGGCCCCGGTCGAACTCGTGGTTGCCCACCACCCAGGCGTCGTAGCCAAGCGCCTCCATGAACCGGAGCATCGGCGTGCCGCGCGCGCCCTCCTCCTCCAGCGCGGTGAGCGGCGTGCCGGTGAGGATGTCGCCGCCGTCGAGGAGAAGCGTGTTCTCCCGGCCCTTGGCCTCGCGGATGGCGCGCACCTCCTGCTCGAGACGCACGAAGCCGCCGATGGAAGGTTCACCGGGCAGCCAGTCGGCGCGCTCGGGCAGGTAGTGGCCGTGCAGGTCGTTGGTGTGGAGGATGGTGACGTGCCCCGGCGGCGACAGCGGCTCGGGCTCCTTCTTGGGACAACCCGCGAAGATCGCGAGCCCGAGCAGGGGCAGCCAGGGGCGCATCTACGCCAAGCCAGCGGCGGCCTTCACCGCCTTGATCAGGGGGAAGACGTCGTCGTGGTCGATGACGCCGTTCTTCTTCCACACCACGGTGCCGTCGGGGGCGATCACCTGCGTCTGGGGGATGAGCTCGCTATCCAACTTCAAGGCAGAGAAGAGCTGGCGGGGCTCGCCGTCGAAGAGCACGCTCCCGTAGCCCACGCCCACCGAGTCGGCGAAGGAAGCCACTCGCCTCGCGCGCTCGTCGGCGTCGCCTGGGTGGTCGAACAGGTCCCACGACACGCCCAGGAACTCGCCGATGTCGGCCACGCCAGCGGCGGCGCGCACCAGTCGCGGCAGCTCGTCGACGCAGGGATCGCACCAGCTGGCCCAGTGGTTGACCACGATGGGCTTGCCGCTCGGGGTGAGGGCCCGCTTGAGCCCCTCGAGATCGACCGCCACGCAGCCGGTGACGGGGCGGGCGGGACCGTTGGCGGGGCGCGCCTTCTTCCGCGTGGCCCCCTTCTTGGCGCGCGACGCGGCGGGAGTCGAGGCGTCCGGCGGCGGCGCGGCGGCGGAC
>VGRE01000261.1 GCA_016875435.1 Deltaproteobacteria bacterium
GCGGCGCGGGGCCGGGGACGCCGATCTGGGGCTCTTGCCGAACATCTTCTCGAACTCGGCGAGTGCGTCCTGATCGCCCGAGCGGTTCCCGTCTCGCGCCATCGTCGCACCGCCTAACTCGGGCGCTCAGCGCCCGGCGACGGCCTGCCGCACGGCCGGCGCGATCGCTTCGGCCATGGCCCGGTGGCCGGCCGCGGTGAAGTGTACGCCGTCGGTGAACAACAGCGGCGAGGGCAGGGGCACCAGCTGGTGCTGGGGCACCATATTCTCGGCATCGACCCAGACCGAGCCGGTGTCGATGGCCACCCGGTGCAGGGCCTCGGTGGCGGCGGTGGGCGCCCGGAGCCCAACGCGGTCGGCGTCGCGGGCCTCGCGGAACAGCTGGGCCGCCTTCTGCGGGTTCCAGTCGGCGTTGTTCATCGCTTGCTTGTAGATGGGCCAGGCGCACCCGGGGCTGGTGCAGGGATCGCCGGGCTGGTTGAGGGTGTGACCCACCGGCGAGACGATGATCGTCTCGATGCCATGTTGCTCGGCGAGCCACGCCATGCGGCGGTGATTCTGCTCCAGGTAGCGGAGGATCCGCTCGAAGCGCTCGTCGTCCAGGCCGGCGAGGGCACCGCGGTCGTGGTCCTTGAGCCGGGTGCCGCCGCTGGCGTGGACCAGCCGGGCCACCTGCGTGAAGAGCTGGAAACGCTCCATGAACGCGAGTGCGTGGGCGCCGAGGGCCCCCAGCGGGGTGCCGAAGCGCGCCTGGAAGAAGGCGTTGCCGAAGTCGTTGTGCGGGCCGTAGAGGACGATGCAGCTCCACTTCCACTGCACCATGTCCTCGACGACGCGCACCATGTCGAAGCTGTCGAGCCCCGGCGAACCCAGGTTGACCACGGGAAAGCCCACGGTCTCGCCCAGGAGGGCCGGGAATTCGCTGGCCGTGCGGACCGTCGCCGCGCCGTCGTGCACGCTGCTGCCGCCGAGCACCGCGCAGCGGGGTGCCTTCGACTCCACCGAGATCACGGGGGGGTCTTTCTCGACGTAGTTGGCGACGATGTACGCGCCCTGCGCGCTGAGGTACTCGTCGTGATCCTGCAGCGCGCCGAGCACGCGGACGGGCGGCGGCGGCGGCCCCATCACGAGGCGAAGCCCACCCTCGATGGCGAGCAAGGCCAGCACGGTGGCGAGGACGCTGAGGGCGATTTTTCGGCGCCGCGAAAACCCAGACGGCGTGAATCTAGATGCTGAAGTCGACATTCACGACCCCACGCTCCGGCGGGCCGTCGGGATCACGCGTCCGCACGTCGTCCGCCTCGCGCTGGCCGATCGCGGGCGGTGGCTGCGGGATGGAGATCCGTACCGGCGCGCGCTCCGCCTCGGCAGCCTCGCGCTGCTTCTTGATCCGCTCGATGATGTATTCGTCGAGCATCCCGGACTCCCGCAGGGGTCACCTGCACCTTCAATATACCCACGCGCCCACAAACGGCAATTCTTCAAGCCGGGGATTCTCTGTTGCGCCGCATACGTAGCATCAAGGCTGATAAGACCTCGTAGGCGGCCCGTTGATCGGAGCCGATGGTCTTGACGTGCTCGTCTATGGTCGCGACATCACCACGCGCGGCTGGCCCGGTGAGCACGGCAGGACCGCCCTCTGCGGCGCGCTGCAAACTCTCGGCGGCGAGCGGGTAGAGGAGGCGGCGCGCCTCGCCGGCGCTCATGCCACCCGCCGCCGCGAGCTCCTCGGCGGCGGCGCAGAAGAGCGATCCGGCGAGGCCGCTCACCATCACTGCGGCAGCGTGGTAACGAACCCGGTCGCCGTCGAAGCGAAAGGACTGCCAGCCGAGCTCGGCGGCCAGGGCCTCGGCGGCCGCCATGGCGCGCGGGCTGCCCTCCACGCGGGCGTACACCTCGCGGCGGGGCGGCCCGAGCTCGGGCCCGGGGAAGGTCATCAGCGGGTGCAACACCCCGCGCTCGCGGGGGCCGGCCATCGCCTCCGGCCCGAGCGCCCCCGAGCTGTGCAGCGCCACCCCCCCGGGCGGCAGTCGCACGAGGGGGATGTCGGCGTCGCGCACCGCGAGCCAGTAGACTTCGGCGACGGGGATCGCTTCCCCTCGGCGACAAAGGGTGGAGCCCGGCAGGGAAGCGGCGAGCGTTCGCCCGAGGCGGCCCGCGCCGATGATGCTCACCCGCATGCCACCGGCTAACTTCCTGTCGTGCTCGAACCCCGCACGATCTCGCGCGTGCTCGTGGCCGACCGGGGGGAGGTCGGCGCTCGGCTGGTGCGCGCCGTCGAAGCCGCCGGGCTGGAGTCGGTGGCGGTGTTCTCCGACGAGGACGCCGAGGCCGCGCACCTCGACGAGGCTGCCTTCGCCGTGCGCATCCCGCCGTCGCTGGCGGGCGACCCCTACATGGACGCGGTGGGTCTCGTCACCGCCGCGCTCGACTCCGGTGCCGACGCCGTCCACCCCGGCTTCCGAGGGATGGGCCGCAACGTAGAGTTCGCTCGCATCGTCCACAACGTGGGCCTTGCCTGGTTGGGTCCCCGCCTCGACGACCTCGAGTGGACGACCGATCGAGCGGTCGCGCGGCACCGCGCGCGCGACGCGGGGCTCGAGTTGCTCCCATCCTCGCCCCTGCTTCACGAGCCGGCCGACGTGGCCGCCTGGTGCGAGCGTTTCGGCTTCCCAGTGGTGGTGCGGAGCGGGCGCCGCGCCGTGGGGCGCACCACCGTCGCTCGCGACGTCGCCACCGCCGAGCGGGCCCTCGCGGAGCTCGGGCCCACCGGCGGCTTCGTCGAGCGCGCCTTGGCCTCGGCGCGCCACGTGGTGGTGGTGGTCATCGGGGATGGCGTGGGGAACGCGGTCCACGTGGGGGAGCACGAGGCCTCGCGGCGCGGCCCTGCTGGCGCGCGCCTGCGCGAGTGCCCGTCGCCCGGTGTCGATGCGGCCCTGCGCGAGCGGCTGTGCCCGGCAGCCGCCGACTTTCTCGCGGCGTGGCGCTTCCTCGGGGTAGCGGCCGTCCACTTCCTCGTGGGCCCCGACGGCCGGCCCTGGTTCAGCGATGCCGACGCGGGCCTGCCCGAGGGTTTTGGCCTGCACGACATGGTCTACGGCGTGGATCTCGTGGGCGCCCAGGTGTCGATCGCCTCGGGCGAGGAACTCGGCTGGGACCAGTCCGACGTTGAGCTCGAGGGGCATGCCGTGGAGGTGGTCGTCTCCGCGCTCAGGGCCGGGAAGGTGAAGCGCCTCGTGGTGCCCGACGCCGCCGGCATCGACTCCGTCCTTGCCGTGGGCTCGGCCGTGGATCCCGGGCGCGACCCGGTCCTCATGCGCATTCGCACCCGCGCGCCCACCCGCCACGCGGCGCTGGTGCGGGCGCGCGCGATGCTGGAGGTGGTGAAGATCCACGGTGTCGCGACCGACATCGACGCCTGCCTGGAGATGCTCGCCGACCGGGCGGTCTGGGACGGCGCCACCTCCGCCCGCGTGACCGATCGTTAGCCGAGGCGCGGGTTACCCGGCGGCCTGATGTCGCGACTTCCAGTAGTCTGCCGCCTCGCGAAGCTCGTTGCGGACGACATGGTAGACGCTGGGGTCGTAGGTCAGCGCAGTGTGCCCCACGCCCTGCACCGGCCGGTTCTTCATCGAGCTCTCCCCGGGCTTCGGAACGAGCACGCTCGCCCACCAGGGGCAGACGACGTCGTGACGGCTGTGCACGCTCACCAGCGGCACCGTCGAGGGGAAGGTGTCGGCCTTGAGCCTCCGCACGAAGTCGCTGTTGGGCAGCAGGTCGTAGGGCGACCGTGACAACAAGCCGAGGCCCATCAGCGTGAGCCCGAGCGCGGCCGTGGGCGTGCCGTGGTGGGGCGTGCCCAGCGTGATCACCGACTTCACCCGGGGCTCGCCGCCGAGGTGCTGGACATACTCGCGCGCGATGAGGCCCCCCTTGCTGTGCCCCACGATGTGAAAGGCGCGCAGGCCGGTGCGGTTGCAGATGCGCTCGAGCTTGTCGCCCACCATCTCGGCGAGGTCGCGCGGGCGCCGCGTGTTGAAGCGACGCAACAGGCCGCCGAGGTCGAAGGAGAAGACTCCGAAGCCGTCGTAGCGCAGCCGGTCTTCCATCACCTCCCACACGTTGCGGGTCTGGAAGAAGCCATGGAGCAGGAGCACCGTCTCCTCGTGCTGCGCGAAGTCGTCGCGACGGATGATGCGATTGCTGCGGGCGTAGACCGACCGGAGGCTCCCGAGTTGGTCGCGTAGCGCCCGGTACGCGTGTACCGGGCTGGTGGGACGGTTGACCACGTCGCGCCCTATCAAGAAGGCGCCGATGGCGCGGCGTGGGGAAGTTGAGCGCAGATTTGCTATGATGCCCCAGGCGTGCCTCATACCATCGAGCCGATCTGCGCGATCGAACTGCCCAGTGGCGAAGACGTCGCGGTGCTGCGACGTCGTTTCCGGGGCGGCGAGGGACCGCGCGTGGTGCTCGTGGCCGGTCTGCGCGGCGACACGCCCGAGGGCACGCGCATCTTGCACGCGGCGGGGCGCCACCTCCTCGGGGTCCACGAGCGCCTGCAGGGCACCGTCGACTTGCTGCCCTGCGTCAACCCGCTGGCGGCGCACCTCGGTGCCCGCGCGTGGCCGGGGTTCGACGTCGACCTTGACCGCCGTTTTCCAGGCCGTGCCGACGGGCACGCCCCCGATCGAGTGGCCCACGCGATCGTCGAGGCGATCCGGGGCGCCGACCAGGTGGTTGAGCTGCGGGGCGCGCATCCCGCCTTCCGGCAGGCGGCCCAGGCACGGGTTCACGCCGGGCAGGCCGAGGCCATCGAGCGTGCCAGCGCCTGCAACGCGCGGGTACTCTGGCGTCGCGACGAGGCCACCGACGGGTCGCTGGCCGAGGCGGTCCCCTCTCTCATCTCGCTGGAGGGCGGGGTGGGCAACCGCCTCACCGAGGGCGTGGGGCTCGAACTCTGCGATGGCGTGCTCAACTTGCTCGCGGTGATGGGCATCCTCCCGGAGGACCAGCTGCCCTTCCACTGGGCGGCGATCCAGCGCCCCATCAGCGTCGACGACGACGGCGTGATCCCGGTGAGGGCGGAGCGTGGCGGCCTCTTCCTGCCGCTGGTGAGCGTGTGGGCCGAGGTCGAGGTCGGCGAGGTGCTCGGCGAGGTGGTGGAGCCCGTCACCGGCGAGGTGCGCGAGAGCATCGTGGCGCCGCGCGGCGGCCGGGTGCTGGCGCAGCGGGAACAACCGGTGGTCTACCCGGGAAACCTCGTGGCGCGGGTGGTGGTGCCGTGACGGGCGTCTTCCGCCTCGAGTCGCCGTACCGCGGCGAGTACGTGCTGCACCGGCTGAGCTTCGGCCAGGGCGGCGGCCCGACCATCGCCGTGACCGCAGCGGTGCATGGCAACGAGGTCAACGGGGTGTACGCGCTCAATCTCGTGGCGGGGGTGCTTCGCGTGCAGCGCCCGCGCGGGACGGTACACCTGCTGCCCTGCGTCAACACCTTCGCCGCCGACGAGGGGAAGAAACGCTGGCCCTTCGACGACCGCGACCTGAACGAGGCCTTCCCCGGCGACCCGTCCGGCAGTCCGGTGGAGCGCGTGGCTGCCGCGGTTCTCGCCGCCACCGAGGCGGAGATGTGCATCGACGTGCAGACGGGGAGCACGGTGGTCCACGAGGCGCCGCACGCGCGCACGCCGCTGTCGGGACCGGCGCTCGATCTCGCCGCAGCGGCGGCGCTCCCGGTCTCGTGGCGGCGCCCCACCG
>VGRE01000262.1 GCA_016875435.1 Deltaproteobacteria bacterium
GAGCAGATCCGAGAGGTGCTCGAGCAGGTGTTCGACGCCGACCAGGAACAGGTGGCCCGGGTACACGTCTCGCAGAGTGACGACGGCGCCTCCACCTTCGCGCTCCTCGCCATCCCGGAGCGCCGCTACTCCGACACGGTGCGCAAGAAGGCACTCGCCCAGCTCGGCAAGCTCACCGGCGCGACGTACACCGACTCCGGCATCTTCGCCGGCCGCTTCGACTCGGTGCTGGTGCAGGTGTACCAGACCGGCACCCGCGCGCTCACCGCCGACCAGGTGGAGAGTTTCAACCGCTTCGTGAACACCATCACCACCCCGTGGATGGAGCGTGCCTCCGGGGCCATCGAGGCCCACTTCGGCGACCGCGGCCAGCCGATGATCGCCCGCTACGGCAGCGCCTTCCCGGCCGACTTCGCCGACGAGACCGACGGCGAGCAGCTCGTCAGCGACATCGAACTGCTCGAGGCCGCCGCCGGCGATGGCCGGGTGAAGACCATGCTCCAGGACGCCGGCGCCGACGTGCTCCTGCGCGTGTACCAGCCCACCGGCATGACGCTCACCGAGCTCATGCCCATCATCGACAACTTCGGCCTCGAGATCGCCGAGCAGTGGGCCGTCCGCGTGCAGCCACGCGGTCGCGACGCGCAGACGATCGACATCTTCCGCGTGAAAGGCGTCAGCGGCCTCACCCGCGACGAGATCCTCGCGCGAGGCGACAACCTCGTGGCCGCCCTCGACGCCGTCTTCCAGCGGAAGATGGCTTCCGACGGCTTCAACAAGCTGCTCCTCCGCGCCAACCTCCGCTGGGAGGATGTCGATCTGGTGCGCGCCTACATGGGCTACGCCAAGCAGATCAAGCTGGCGCACAGCTACCCGAAGATCCACGAGGTGCTGACGGGGCAGCCCGCCGTCGCCCACGCGCTGGTCAAGCTCTTCCACGCGAAGTTCGACCCCGAGCTCGCCGAGGCCCGCGAGGCGGCCATCGGCGTCGCGACCGCCAGCGTGGAAGATGTCCTCCGCAAGGTGCCCACGGCCGACGAGGACTTCGTCCTTCGATTCCTCTACAACCTCGTCGAGGCCACGCTCCGCACCAACTTCTACCGCGCCGACCGCGCCTTCCACTACATCAGCCTCAAGCTGAGCCACGCGAAGATCCGCCACGTCCCGCTGCCGAGGATGATGGTCGAGATCTACGTCCATCACTACGAGATGGAGGGCGTGCATCTCCGCGGCGGGCCCATCGCCCGAGGCGGCCTGCGCTACTCCGACCGCGCCGACTTCCGCACCGAGATCCTCGGCCTCGTCACCACGCAGATGGTGAAGAACGTCGTGATCGTCCCCGAGGGCAGCAAGGGCGGCTTCTACGTCAAGTACACCATCGAAGACGCCGGCGAGCGCAAGCGGGTGGGTGACCGCCTCTACCAGGTGCTCATCCGCGGCATGCTCGACATCACCGACAACCTCGTGGCCGGCAAGATCGTGCCGCCGCCGCAGGTGGTGCGTCACGATGGCGACGACCCCTACCTGGTGGTGGCGGCCGACAAGGGTACCGCCCACCTCAGCGACACCGCCAACGGCCTGTCGAAAGCCTACGACTTCTGGCTCGGCGACGCCTTCGCCTCCGGGGGCAGCCAGGGCTACGATCACAAGAAGGTGGGCATCACCGCCCGCGGCGCGTGGGTGCTGGTGAAGCGCCTGTTCCGCGAGATGGGCATCGACGCCGATCGCGACGAGTTCAGCTGCTTCGGCATCGGCGACTGCGGCGGCGACGTGTTCGGCAACGGCGTGATTGAAACGCCGAAGATGAAGCTGCTCGCGGCCTTCAACCACGTGCACATCTTCCTCGACCCCGACCCCGACCCGGCGAAGTCCTACGCCGAGCGCCGGCGCCTCTTCGACAGCGTGGGCGGCTGGGACCAGTACGACACCTCGCTCATCAGCCAGGGCGGCGGCGTGTTCTCGCGCAAGGCCAAGACCATCCCGCTCTCGGCGGAGGTCAAGGCCATGCTGCAGACCGACGCCGACGAGCTCTCGCCCGCGGCGGTGGTGAACCTCATCCTCAAGATGCAGGTGGATCTCTTCTGGAACGGCGGCATCGGCACCTACGTCCGGGCCAGCCTCGAGACCAACGCCGACGCGAACGACCCGCCCAACGACGACCTCCGGGTGACGGCGGCGGAGCTGCGGTGCAAGGTGGTGGGCGAGGGTGGCAACCTCGGCTTCACCCAGGCGGCGCGCATCGAGTTCGCCCAGCGGGCCGGCCGTCTCAACACCGACTTCGTCGACAACTCCGGCGGCGTCGACACTTCCGACCACGAGGTCAACCTCAAGATCCTGCTCAACCCGATGGTGGCCGCTGGGCGCATCAGCGAGGAACAACGCAACGAGATCCTCGCCTCGATGACCGACGAGGTGGCGAACATGGTGCTGGCCAACAACAACGCCAACGGCCGCCTCATCTCGCTCGACGTGGTGCGCTCGGCCCGCGATCCCTTCCCCTACGGGCGCGCCATCGACTGGCTCTGCCAGCGCGGCAACGTCACCCGGCGCTTCCTCGTGTTGCCGAGCGACGACGACATCCGCCGCCGCGCTGCCAACGGCCAGGGCATCGTCCGCCCGGAGGTGGCGGTGATCCAGGCCCACGTGAAGATGCACGTGTTCAAGATGCTGATGGCCGAGGAGATGTCGGCCATCCCGGCAGCGGATCGCCTGCTCCGCGAGTACTTCCCCGAGCGCGTGCGCCGCGAGTTCGCCGGCGACCTGCCCGGCCACATGCTGGCCAAGGCCATCGTGATGACCGTGCTGCTCACCGAGGTGGCGACCGACGCCGGCGCCGCCTACTTCCCGATGATGCTGGAGCTCACCGGTGCCAGCGCGGGCAAGATCGCGGCGGCGTGGACCGAGGCGATGCGCATCACCGGGGGCGGGCAGCTCAAGGCCGACCTGGTGGCGGCGAAGGCTCGCCCCGATGGCGCGTACCACGCGTGGACCCTGTTCACCGAGAACGTGCAGCAGCTCGTGATCAACTGGCTTTCCCCGGGCAACCCCGGCTGGCAGGCGGAAGATCCTGGCCGCTTCGCCGAGGCGCTCGCTGCCATCGTGGCCACCCGTCCCACCGCCGACACCGCCGCCGCCAAGGCCAGCGCCGCCGCGCTGTCCGCCAGCGGCATCGGCAATGGCCTTGCCGACCGCGTCTGTGCCGCCAGCAACGCCGTGGCGGCCAGCGAGATCTGTGCCGTGGCCCGGCAGCGCGGCGAGTCGATCCGCGACGCCGCCCTGCTCTACCAGTCCGTTGCCGCGGCCAGCCGCCTCGGCCCCACCGTGCGCCTCATCGCGGCGCGGCGGGGCGAGGGCCGTTGGGACCCCGTGGCCCTCGGCATCCAGCGCATCCGGTACCAGGCGCTGCTCCACGACCTCGCCGTCACCAGCCCAGTAGGCGGCGCGGCGCTCAAGTACGGCGTCGAGCGGGGCGCCGAGGCGGTGGCCACCGACCGCGTGAAGGCGGTGGCCGAGGTGGTGGGGCGCGTGGTGGGCGAGCAGCCCGACGTGGCGGCGCTGCTGGTGGGCGAGCAGCGAATCCGCGCGGTGATGTGACCCCCCACTGGTTCGTGCGCCACGGCCAGTCCCACGCCAACGCCGAGGGCTGGATCTCGGGCTGGATCGACGTGGCGCTGACCGCCGAGGGCGAGGCCGAGGCCGAGGCCCTCGCCGAGGTCATCGCCGCCCTGCCGATCCGGCGCTGTCTCGTCTCCGACCTCAGCCGCGCGCGCCAAACCGCCCATCACCTCCTCGCTCGCCATCGTGACATTCCTGTCCACGTGGAACCCGCGCTCCGCGAGCGTCACCTCGGTAGCGTGCAGGGGCGTCGTCGCGACGACATCCTCGCCGATCCGGTGTCGCGACAGGTGATGCGCACCTGGGACGCCGCGCCGGCGGGCGCCGAGACCCACGGCGAACTCGTCGGCCGCGCGCTGGCGGCCCTGCGTCGCTGGGACGATGGCACGCCCACCCTGGTGGTGGCCCACGGCGCCCTGGTCCGCGACGTGGTCGGCGTGCTCGACGGCCTCGAGAAGGACGAGATCATGAAGCTCCCGCCGCCCCAGAACTGCACGCTGATCTCGCGGTCGCTGAGATACTGAGCCCCGATGTGGCTCCTCGCCGCCTGCACCCCGACGTCGGTCCGCACCGAGCGCGACGACAGCGCGGTGGCCGACACCGAGGTGGAACGAGCCCCGGGCGACACGGGTCGCGACACCGGTGACGACGAGCCCGGCGACCCGGAGATGAGCGCCCCGGGGACGGCCACCCTCGCGTGCGACGGCCAGCTCTCCACCAGCGACACCCGCTGCCTCTTCGAGGCCTGGTGGCCCGACGGCACGCTGGAGGTCAGCTCGCGGGCCGACGTGCGCGTGCGCGGGCGCTCCAGCGAGGGATTTCCCAAGCACCAGTACGGGATGGAGTTCGTCGACGAGGCCGGAGAGCCCACCAGCGCCGAGCTGTTCGGCATGGGCAGCGAGGGCGACTGGGTGCTCAACGGCATGTGGATCGACCGTGCGCTCTTCCGCAACAAGTTCGCCTTCGACCTGTTTCGCGAGCTGGGCGGCGACGCCGACTGGGCGCCGGAGTCGGTATACGTGGAGCTGACGATCGACGGCGACTACGTGGGCGTGTACCTGCTCAACGAGACGATCGACCGCGACCGGTCGCGACTCGACATCGAGGAAGACGACGGCACCGGCAACCGCTTCATCGTGGCCGCCAGCGAGGACGGCATCGCCTCGACCGTGCAGTACGGGAGGTGGGAGGTGGACTACCCTCCCGACCCCTCGCCCCAGGCCACGAATAATATTGCGGCGCGACTCGGAGACTGGGAGCGGGCCATCACCACCGGCGGCGACCCCTTCGCCGAGATGGACCTCGACAGCTTCGTGCTCTTCGTGCTCATCGAGGAACTCGTCAAGAACAACGACGGTTACTACCTGTCGCACCGGCTCTACACCCACGACGATGGCTACCTCCACATGGTCCCGTGGGACCTCGACCTGTCGCTGGGCCAGCCCTCATACAACGACAACGAGAACCCCTACTCGTGGATCGCCTACCGGCCGTCGATCGTGGCCGACAGCGCCAACAACGCCTTCCGCGCGCGCTTCTCGCAGGCGTGGGCCGAGGCGCGCGAGGGGCTGCTCGCCACCGACGCGGTACTCGCGCGCCAGGACGGCTACCGCGCCCACATGGGCGCGGCCGTCGAGCGCAACTGGACGCGCTGGGACATCACCGACGTGGACTTCAGCGGCTACCTCTACGCGGTGAGTTCGCCCGAGGAGGAGTACGAGCGCGTGCGCGCGTGGACGGAGGCACGGCTGGAATGGATGGACGTGGCAGTAGATTTATACTGACCCCTTGACAGGTCAACGCGGGCTGTGTGAGACTGCCCTCGACACGGAGGATTACGATGAAAAAGTTGCTCCTGCTCCTGGCTCTCGCCGCCCCGACCAGCGCCTTCGCCGGCTTCGGTGCCACCGCGCACATGACCGGCCTAAGCGACGGCACCGGCTGGTACCCGTCGCTCGACTGGCGCGAGAAGGGCGTGCACATCAACGTGCAGGCGGTCGACCTGGTCGACGCGCTCGGCGACGACGTGCTGAACCTCGGCGCCGGTTTCGCGATGGTGGCCGCCAAGCGCACCATCACCCCGCAGGTCGAGGGCACCGTCAGCCCGGGC